>CAZKJZ010000013.1:0-28639 GCA_964553145.1 uncultured Frigidibacter sp.
CCCCCTAGCGGAAATGGATGCGGAATTTCGCCCGGATCAGCGCGTCGATATCCGGGTCGATCTGGCAGGCGGCCTTTGACAGGATCTCGTTCTTCCTGGCGATGGCGCGGTCCAGAAGCTGGGGTTTGCCCGCCTCGACCCATTCCTTGGGGCTCATCCGGTTGCCGACGGTCGGATAGACATATTCGGTCTGCATCAGCGCCAGCGTCTGATCCGACCCCAGATAATGGCCCGGCCCGCCCAGACAGACCGCCTTCATCGCCTGAATGCTGGTCGAATCGTCGGTCACGTCGATGCCGCGCACACAGCGCAGGACCTGCCCCAGAATGTCGTCGCCCAGGATCAGGCTTTCCAGACAAAACCCCAGAAGCGAGGCATGCATCCCCACAGCCTCATACACCATATTCAGACCCGAAAGACCGGCCAGAACATTGGTGATCCCCTGTTCCCAGCCCGCCTGCATGTCCGGCAGCTTGGAATCCGAAATCCCCGCCGCCGCCCCGCCGGGCAGGCCATAGAACTGGTGCATCTGCGCGCAGCCCGCTGTCAGCAGCGCCTGTTCGGCACTGCCGCCCGACATGGCGCCGGTCCGCAGGTCGCTGACAAAGGGCCAGGTGCCGAAGATCGCCGGATGGCCGGGCGCTATGGCGTTCACATAGACGACACCCGCCAGACATTCGGCCACCGCCTGGGTGATGGCCAGGGCCAGCGGCGCGGGCGCCGTCGCCCCGGCCTGCCCGGCGGACAAGAGCAGGACCGGCATGCCAGCCCGGACCAGCGCCTCCATCGTACGGCAGCTTTCCTCGGCGAACTTCATCGGCGGCACGACAAAACAGTTCGAGTTCGACACGAAGGGCCGGGCGCGCCAGGCCGCCTCGCCCCCCGCGACCATATGGATCAGATCCATGCAGCCCGCGACATGGGCCGGTTCGCCAAAGGAGGTGCCCACATGCTTGGTCGTGCCCGCAAGGCAGGCATACAGCGTGTTCACATCCATGTCGAAATTGTCGGTCACGTCGCGGCAGACCATCGCGCGCTGAAAGAAATGCACATTGTCCAGCGCATGGGTGATCCGCGCGGCATCATAAAGATCCTGCGCGGTCGATTCGCGATAGGCGTTCCGTTCCAGATCGACGATATGAACCGCCGCCCCCGCCGTGCCGAAATGGACACGGGTGCCCGATAGATGCAGGTCCTGCTTGGGATCGCGCGCATGCAGCGTGATGTCGCGCGCGGCCTTGGCCAGCATATCCTCGACCAGCGCGCGCGGAAACCGGATGCGGCCATCCTGGCCAAGAATGGCCCCCGCGCCGGTCAGAATCTCGACCCCCGAGGCGGGCGCATTGGCCAACCCGATGACTTCCAACGCCTCCAGAGCCGCATGATGGATGCGTTCCATGCCGGCATCGGTCAGGGGCCGGTACTGGCCGCCGGAAAGTCCGGCACGGATCGGACGCATGGCGTCCGACAGGGGGGCTGACCGCATGGCCCGGCGCGCCTCGCGCCCGCCCGCCCGCCGTGGTGCATCAGTCATGATCCGCTCCTTTGGCCAGCATAGGGTCGATTTCCGACGAGCTTGCTGCCCCCATAAGCGGCGCGAACGACCCCGCCCCCAGCATCGCCCCCACCGAATCGCGGATCGCTGCATGGGTCAGGCGAGCAATCTGCGACCCGGTCGAAATCCGCCGCACGCCCATTGCGGCCAGCTCGGCCACACTCATCGACCGGACCCAGCCGGCGGCCAGCGCATTCACCGGCCCTGTGACCGACGCCAGCACCCGCGCCAGCGCCGCCTGGTCCGGCGGGCAGGGAAGATACAGAAGATTCGCCCCCGCCGCCTGAAAGGCCTGCAGACGGCGGATGCCTTCGTCCATGTCATAGACCCCGTTCATCACCCCGTCGGCCCGCGCGCAAAAGACAAAGGGCCGCCCCAGCGCCCGCGCCGCCGCTGCCCCGGCCCTGATCCGTTCGGTGGCCAGCGCCGGATCGCAGTCGGGGTTGCCCGGAACCATCCGCGTATCTTCGACTGAAATGCCCGAAAGACCGACCTCGGCCGCCAGCCGCACGGTCTCGGCCACCGTATCGGGATCATCGCCAAAGCCGTTTTCAAAATCACCGCTGACCGGCAGGCCGGTTGCCGACAGGATATCCGCCGCATGGGCCAAAGCCTCGTCCCGGCTGACGCCGCCCATATCGGACCGGCCCAGCGCAAAGGCATGGGCCGCCGAACTGGTGGCCAGCGCCTTCGCACCCATCGCCGCCATCATCCGCGCCGTGCCCCGATCCCAGGGATTCGGGATCACAAAGCAGCCCGCCGCATGCAGCCGCGCAAATTCCTCGTGCCGTTCTGACAGCTTCATAGCGCCGTCCTCACATCCTGACCCGTTCAGCCTTTGGATCGTACATCGGCTTCAGACTGACCTCTGCCGCGAACCGCTGGCCTGCAATCTCGATTTCATAGCGCGAGGCAAGAACCGCCTCGGCGCTTTCCCCTTCACACGGCACATAGGCCATGCCGATGGCGCCCCCCAGATGGTGGCCGTAATTGGCAGAGGTGACGATCGACACGATCTTGCCATCGCGCACCACCGCTTCGTTGTGAAACAAGGACGGCGCCGGGTCGGTCAGGCGCAACTGCACCATCCGCCGCTTCAGACCCGCTTCCTGCTTGCGCAGAACAGCCTCGCGCCCGATGAAATTCCCCTTGGCGGGCTTCACCGCAAAGCCCAAGCCAGCCTCAAGCACATGATCCTCGTCGGTGATGTCATGGCCCCAGTGGCGATAGGCTTTCTCGATCCGGCAACTGTCCAGCGCATGCAGGCCGCAGAGCCGCAGGCCCAGATCGGCGCCCGCCTGCTCCAAAACCTCGAACATATGGGCGGCCTGATCGGTGGGCGCGTAAATCTCCCAGCCCAGTTCGCCCACGTAACTGACCCTGTGGGCGCGGGCCAGACCCAGACCCAGCTCGACCTCGCGCGCTGTGGCATAGGGGACGGATGCGTTTGAAAAATCGTCGGGACTGACCCGCGCCATCAGATCGCGCGCCTTGGGCCCCATGATGCAGAACACCGCCTCGGCCGCCGTCACATCGGTGATGGTGGCAAAACGGTCACCGACATGGGCGCGCAGCCGGGCCAGATCGCGTTGCAGGGTCGCCCCGGGCACCACCAGCAGAAACGCGGTTTCCGTCAGGCGCGTCACGGTCAGGTCGCATTCGATGCCGCCGCGTTCGTTCAGCATCTGGCCATAGACGACCCGGCCCAAAGCCACATCCAGGTCGCAGGCGCACAGATGCTGCAGGAACGCCAGCGCATCGCGCCCCTCGACCCTGATCTTGCCGAAAGAGGTCATGTCAAACAGGCCGACCCCGGTCCGGACCGCCAGATGTTCGTCCCGCTGGTTCTGCCACCAGTTCTGGCGGTGCCAGTCATAAAGGTAGGCCGGTTCCTGCCCCGGCCGCGCGAACCAGTTCGCCCGTTCCCACCCCGCCACCTCGCCAAAGACGGCGCCCCGCGCCTTCAGCCGGTCATGGATCGGCGACCGGCGCACCCCGCGCGCGGTCGTGACCTGCCGGTAAGGGTAGTGATCGGCGTAAAGCAGACCCAAAGTCTCGCTGACCCGTTCCTTCAGATAGCGGCGGTTGCGCTGAAAAGGTTGCGCGCGGCGGATATCCACCTCCCACAGGTCAAAGGGCGGCGCGCCGTCATTCATCCATTGCGCCAGCGCCATCCCGGCCCCGCCGGACGAGACGATGCCGATGGAATTATACCCCGCCGCGATCCAGTAGCCCCCCAGCCGCGGGCTTTCGCCCAGATAATAACGATCGTCGGGGGTAAAGCTTTCCGGCCCGTTGAAGAATGTGTGAATGCCCGCCGTCTGGAACAGGGGCATCCGGTTCATCGCCTGTTCCAGGATCGGCGCGAAATGGTCCCAATCCTCGGGCAGCGTGTCAAATTCGAAATCCTCGCGGATGCCCGCCATGCCCCAGGGCTTGGCGACCGGCTCAAAGGCGCCCAGCATCATCTTGCCCGCGTCCGACTTGTAATAGGCGCATTCGTCCGGCACCCGCAGCACCGGCAGATGACCCAGCCCCTCGATCGGTTCGGTCACCAGATAGAAATGCTCGCAGGCATGCAAGGGCAGGGTCACGCCCGAGGCATTGGCCAGATCGCGCCCCCACATGCCCCCACAATTCACCACCATTTCCGCCTGAACAGAGCCGTTTTCCTCGCCCGCCTGCCAGTCGACACCCGTCACCCGCGCCCCGTCGTCCAGCACCCGCGTGACCTTCACACCCTCCAGAATCCGCACACCCTTCATCCGCGCGCCTTTGGCCAGAGCCTGGGCGATATTGGCCGGGTCGCACTGGCCATCCAGCGGCAGATGCACCGCACCCACCACATCGCCAACATTCACATGCGGATACATGGCCTTGACCTCGGTCGGCGAAATCTCGCGCACGTCGATACCAAAGGCGCGGGCCAGCGTCGCGCTGCGCAACAGCTCTTCGCGCCGCGCTTCGGTCAGCGCGACCGAGATTGACCCGACCTGCCGCATGCCGGTCGCGACACCCGTCTCGGCCTCCAGCCGCACGTAAAGATCGGCGGAATATTTCGCCAGCCGCGTCATGTTCTGCGACCCGCGCAACTGCCCGATCAGCCCCGCCGCATGCCAGGTCGTGCCGGATGTCAGCCGCTTGCGCTCCAGAAGCACAATGTCGGTCCAGCCGAGCTGCGCCAGATGATAGGCAACCGAGCAGCCGGAAATCCCGCCGCCGATGATCACCACCCTTGCCGTCTTCGGAACCATCACCTTGCCTTTCATTGTGGCTGAAATATCCCGGGGGGGTCCGGGGGGGCAGCGCCCCCCCCCGGCCTTCAGGCCTTCAACCGCGCATTCGCCGCATCCCAGGCGGGCCCGTCCGCCAGAACCTCGGCCCCGAATCTCTCGCCATAAATCTCGACCTCGACCCGCGTTCCCTCTGCCGCCAGATCGGCCCGCAGCATCCCCAGCGCCAGCGAGGCGCCGACACGATAGCCCCAGGCGCCCGACGTCACTTCGCCGACGATCCCCCCATCATGCCAGATATTGGCCATGTAGGGCGCGTCACTGGTCCCGGCCGCCACTTTCAGCGTCACGAACCGCTTGGCGACCCCCCGCTGCTGTTCGGCCATCAGGGCGGCCCTGCCGCGAAACGGCTTGTCCCAGCGGATGAACCGCTCCAGCCCGCCTTCCAGCAGCGAATAGTCGCTGGACAGATCGCCTTTCCAGGCGCGATAGCCTTTCTCGATCCGCAGGCTGTTCAGCGCCTGCATGCCGAACGGCACCGCGCCGCCGGCCAGCAGCGCTGCATAGACGACCGGGGCCTGGGCATTGCCGACATGCACTTCCCACCCCAATTCCCCGGCGAATGACACCCGGATCAGCGCGCAGGGCTGGCCCGCAACCCGCACATCATACTGAACCGACAGCCAGGGCAGCGTCAGGTCGGCATCGGTCAGGGGCGCCAGCAGGTCGCGCGCCTTGGGGCCGGTCACGATGAAGCACGACAGCTGATCCGACCAGTCCTGCAATTCCACCCCATCCGGCAGGCCCGCTGCCAGCATGTCCCGGTCGTGCCACTGGGCGACCGAAGCGGTGATCAGCCCGACCTCGTCGTCCGAGGGCGCAAGGCAGCTCATCTCGGTCAGGATGCGGCCACGCTCGTCGGCGAAATAGATCAGCCCGATCCGGCCCGGCCCCGGCAGGCGCGAGGCACTGAGGCCATCGACATAGGCCCGCGCCCCCGGCCCGACCAGCCGCAACCGGGTAAAGCCCGGCAGGTCCAGCACACCGACGCCGTCCCTGACCGCCGCACATTCGGCGGCAATCCGCGCCTGCCAGGGACCGGCGCGGTCCCAGGTCTGGGTCGCTTGCCAACCGGTATCGTCGCCGGGGTGCGCGAACCATTCGGCCCGTTCCCAGCCGTTGTAGGGCGCCATCTGCCCGCCCAGCGCAATGACCCTGTCATGCACGGCAGAGAGCCGCCGGTCGGCGGCGGCAGGCCAGCGCGCCATCGGGAAATGCATCGCATATTCGTGGCCATAGACCTCGCGCCCCTTGGCAACGCAATAGTCCTGGTCGGTATAGGCGGTGAAGCGGCGCGGGTCGCAGGACCACATGTCCCATTCGGTGGCGCCCCCCGTCACCCATTCGGCCAGAACCTTGCCAGCCCCGCCCGCCTGGGCGATACCAAAGGTGAAGACGCAGGCCTCGAACGCATTCGGCACGCCGGGCATCGGCCCGATCAGCGGGTTGCCATCGGGCGCATAGGGGATAGGCCCGTTGATGACCTTGGAAATCCCCGCCGTCGCCAAAAGCGGCACCCGCGCCATCGCATCGGTGATATAGGGTTCCAGCCGGTCCAGATCGTCGGGGAACAGCTGAAAGCTGAAATCGGCAGGCATCGGGTCGTCGGGCTGCACCCAATGCGCCCGGCAGTCGCGTTCATAGGGGCCAAGGTTGAAGCCGGTCTTTTCCTGCCGCAGGTAATAGGACACGTCGACATCGCGAAGAAGCGGCAGCTTGTGCCCTACTTCGCGCGTCCAGGCCTCGATCTCGGCGATCGGTTCGGACAGAAGATACTGGTGGCTCATCACCATCATCGGCACTGTCCGCCCACCAAAGGGGCGGAACCATTCGCCGACGCGCTGGGCATAATATCCGGCAGCATTGACCACGATTTCCGCCCGGATAGAGCCTTTTTCAGTATGGACGATCCATTCGCCCCCCTGCCGGTCAATGCCGGTCGCGGGCGTGTGGCGCAGGATCGTCGCCCCCAGATCGCGGGCACCCTTGGCCAGCGCCTGGGTCAGTTGCGCGGGATCTATATCGCCATCGGCGGGGTCAAAAAGCGCGCCTTTCAGGTCATGCAGCTCGATGAACGGATATTTCGCCCGTATCTCGTCCGGCCCCAGCAGTTCCAGCCCCATGCCCTGCATCCGGCCCATGCCGCAGGCGCGCTGAAATTCCTGCATCCGTTCGCGGCAATGCGCCAGCCGGACCGAGCCGGTGACATGGTAGTTCATCGGATAGCCGACCGCCGCACCCAGACCCCGGTAAAGGTCTGTGGAGTAGCGCTGCATGTTCATCAAAGACCAGCTGGTCGAAAAGGTCGGTACATTGCCCGCCGCATGCCAGGTCGACCCGGCGGTCAGCTCGTTCTTTTCCAGAAGAACGCAATCGGTCCAGCCCGCCCGCGCAAGGTGATAAAGCGATGACACGCCGACCGCGCCGCCGCCGATGATCACCACCCGTGCCGTCGTTGGAATGTCTGCCATGGGCCACCTCCGCCCCGTCGATTATTCGCCGGACAGAGCGCGGTTTCAATTCGCATGACCATGGTCTATTGATCGGAAAAAGCGATCAGGTGGATCATGAACATCGAGATGATCGAAACCTTTCTCGACCTGTGCGAGACGAAAAGCTTTAACCGCAGCGCCGACCGGCTGGGCGTGACGCAATCGACCATCTCGGGCCGGGTCCGGGCGTTGGAAGCTGTTGTGGGCCGCCCTTTGTTCACCCGGTCGCGGGCTGGCACCGAACTGACGGTCGAGGGGTTGCGGTTCGAACCCCACGCGCGCGCCCTGCGCCATGGCTGGACGGCGGCCCTGCACGAAACCCGCGCGGCGGGGACGGCTGCGGTGACGCTGCGCATCGGCATCCAGCATGACCTGACCGGCGGCATGATCGGCGGCTGGGTGCGCGATTTCCGCGCCGCCCTGCCCGACACGGCCTTTTATATCGAGGCTGACTATTCCCCGGCCATGGCGTCCGACGTGCTGACCGGCGCGCTGGACTTTGCCATGATGTATTCGCCCCGGATGCACCCGGATGTCTATTACGAGACCTTGGGCGAAATCCCCTATCGCATGATCGCGACAAAGGCGCGGCGGCTGGCCGATGTGCGGGCCGAAAGCTACATCCTGACCAACTTTTCGCCCGCCTACGCCGCTGCCCATGCGGCACTGCACCCCGATCTGTCCGGCGCGACCGTATCCAGCGGCCAAAGCACGGCGGTGGCCGGGCTGATCCTGTCCCTCGGCGGGTCTGCCTATGTGATCGAGGATATGGCCCGCGAAATGGTGGCAGCGGGTCAATGCCATATGGTGGCGGATGCGCCGCCGATCCTGCAGTCGGTCCATGCGGCCGTGCATCTGCGCAACCGCCACCGCCCGATGCAGCGGCGGCTTATGCAGCTTTTGCGTCGCCATTTTGCCGCGCAGCGCATTGCCAAACCCGCCGCCGCGCCGCAAAGCTGACTCATGACCCAGTTTGCCCAATCCGCCCGCACCGCCACCGCCGCCTTGCGTGATCTTTTTGATCCGACGCCCCTGCAGCTGAACGATCATCTATCGCAACGCTATGGCGCCGAGATTTATTTGAAACGCGAAGATCTGACGCCCGTGCGCAGCTACAAGCTGCGCGGCGCCTTCAACGCCATGCGCAAGGCGATTGCCGCAGGGCACCGGACCTTTGTCTGCGCCAGCGCGGGCAATCACGCGCAGGGCATGGCCTTTGCCTGCCGTCATTTCGGGGTGCGGGGCGTGATCTTCATGCCGGTGACGACGCCGCAGCAAAAGATCGACAAGACCCGCGTTTTTGGCAGCGATAGTGTCGAAATCCGCCTCTTGGGCGACTATTTCGACCGGACCTTGGCGGCGGCTCAGGACTATGCGCGCGACCAGGGCGCGCATTTCCTGTCGCCCTTTGACGATGCGGACGTGATCGAGGGGCAGGCCTCGGTTGCCGTCGAACTTCTGGATCAGATGGACGCGCCGCCCGATCTGGTGATCCTGCCCGTGGGCGGTGGCGGGCTGGCCGCCGGGGTGACGGGCTATTTCGCTGCGGCCTCGCCCGCCACCGAGTTTCTGTATGTCGAACCGCAGGGCGGGGCCAGCCTGACGGCGGCCCTGGCGGCGGGCGGGCCGGTCACGCTGAAACGGGTCAATAACTTTGTCGATGGCGCAGCGGTCGCCCGCATCGGCGCCCTGCCCCTTGACCGGCTGCGCGGGGTCAGCCCCGATCAGGTGCTGCTGGCCCCCGAGGATCGGGTCTGCATCACCATGCTGGAGATGCTGAATGTCGAAGGGATCGTGCTGGAACCGGCGGGGGCCCTGTCGGTTGATGTGCTGCCGACCCTTGCCGACCGGATTGCGGGCAAGCGTGTGGTCTGCATCACCTCGGGCGGCAATTTCGATTTCGAACGCCTGCCCGAGGTCAAGGAACGTGCGGGCCGCTATGCCGGGCTGAAGAAATATTTCATCCTGCGCATGCCCCAGCGCCCCGGGGCGCTGCGCGAATTTCTGTCGATGCTGGGCCCGGATGACGACATCACCCGGTTCGAATATCTGAAAAAGTCGGCCCGCAACTTCGGGTCGGTCCTGATCGGGATCGAGACCAAACGGGCCGACAGTTTCGCAGACCTTGCGGCCAAGCTGGACGAGGCCGAATTCAGCTATCGCGACATCACCGATGACGAGGCTTTGGCGGAATTCCTGGTCTGACGGGCGGGGGCGCCTAAACCTGATCGGCCTGTCCGCCGAAGACCGGCTCGGCGCCCGGCCAGCTGTCGATGGCGGCAATCGCCTCTTCCGCCGTTTCGACATAGCGGAAAAGCGCCAGATCCTCGTCCGAGATCGTCCCGGCATCGGCCAGGGCCTGCCAGTTGATGACCTTGTCCCAGAAGGCGCGGCCAAACAGCAGGAAGGGCACTTTCTTCATCCGGCCGGTCTGGATCAGGGTCAGCGCCTCGAACATCTCGTCCAGCGTGCCGAACCCGCCCGGAAAGATGCAGACAGCCCGGGCGCGGGTCAGGAAATGCATCTTGCGGATGGCGAAATAGTGGAAGTTGAAACAGAGGTCGGGTGTCACCCAGGCGTTTGGCGCCTGTTCGTGCGGCAGGACGATATTCAGGCCGATCGAATAGCCCCCGGCCTCGTGCGCGCCGCGATTTCCCGCCTCCATCACCCCCGGGCCCCCGCCGGTGACGATCACGCCTTCGCGCCCGTAACTCTCCAGCGACCGTGCGGTCATCAGCGCGGCAAAGCGGCGGGCTTCCTCGTAATAGCGCGACAGGTCGGCCAGGGCCTTGGTGCGGGCGCGGTCCTTGTGCGCCGGGTCGGGAATGCGCGCCCCGCCGAAAAGGACGATGGTCGACAGGATGCCGCGTTCATCCAGCATCATCTGCGGTTTCAAAAGTTCCAGCTGCAGGCGTACGGGCCGCAATTCCTCGCGGCACATGAAATCGGCATCGGTAAAGGCCAGCCGGTAGGCGGGCGCCCGGGTCTGGGGCGTGTCGGGGATACGGTGCGCGGCGGCCACATCCTGATGGCTGTCGCGGAACGGATGGCGGCGGCTGTCTTCCTTCATCGGCATTCCTCTGGTCTCTTGACCAAGACCTAACGGGCTGCGGCCTGCTTGGCCAGCCTGATGGACGCAGCTGTCCGGGCGGGTTTATCGCTAACAGCCCCGGCGCCGGCATTGAGATGCCTGTCCACCCCCGCTAAGCAGGCTGAGTGCATAAGGAACCATCCGCCATGGCCCCCAGAACCCGCGTCACCGCCGAAGAGGCGCTTGCCTATCACCTGAATCCGGTGCCGGGAAAGTACGAGATCACGGCCTCCAAGCCGATGGCGACCCAGCGCGACCTGTCGCTGGCCTATTCGCCCGGTGTCGCCGTGCCGGTCGAGGCGATCGCCGAGCGGCCCGAGACGGCCTATGACTATACGACCAAGGGCAACATGGTCGCGGTCATTTCGAACGGCACGGCGATCCTGGGGTTGGGCAACCTTGGGGCGCTGGCATCGAAGCCGGTGATGGAGGGCAAGGCGGTTCTGTTCAAGCGTTTTGCCGATGTGAACGCCATTGATATCGAACTGGATACCGAGGACCCGGACGAGATCATCAAGGCGGTTCACCTGATGTCGCCGACCTTTGGCGGCATCAATCTGGAAGATATCAAGGCGCCGGAATGTTTCATCATCGAACAAAGGCTGAAAGAGCTTTGCGATATCCCGGTCTTTCACGATGACCAGCATGGCACGGCGGTTATCTGCGCCGCTGGCCTGATCAATGCGCTGGAACTGTCTGGCAAGAAGATCGGCGATGTGAAGATCGTGCTGAATGGCGCGGGTGCGGCGGGGATCGCCTGTCTGGAGCTTTTGAAGGCCATGGGGGCGAAGCATGACAATTGCATCATGTGCGACACCAAGGGCGTGATCTGGCAGGGCCGGACCGAGGGCATGAATCAGTGGAAATCGGCCCATGCCGCGAAAACCGACGCCCGCACGCTGGGGGAGGCGATGCAGGGCGCCGACGTGTTTCTGGGTGTGTCGGCCAAGGGCGCTGTGACCCAGGAGATGGTGGCCGCCATGGCACCGAACCCGGTCATTTTTGCCATGGCCAACCCCGACCCCGAAATCACGCCGGAAGAGGCGCATGCCGTACGTCCCGACGCGATCGTGGCGACGGGCCGGTCGGATTACCCCAATCAGGTCAATAACGTGCTGGGGTTCCCCTATCTTTTCCGGGGCGCCTTGGACATTCACGCCCGCGCCATCAACGACGCGATGAAGATCGCCTGTGCCGAGGCGCTGGCGGCCCTGGCCCGACAGGATGTGCCGGACGAGGTGGCGATGGCCTATGGCCGCAAACTGTCGTTCGGGCGGGATTACATCATCCCCACGCCCTTTGATCCGCGCCTGATCCATGTGATCCCGCCCGCCGTGGCCCGCGCCGGCATGAGGACCGGGGTCGCCCGCCGCCCGATCGTCGACATGGCGGGCTATGAGCTGAGCCTGAAGGCGCGGATGGACCCGACCGCCACGATCCTGCAGGGCATCCATGCCCGCGCCCGCGCCGCCCAGGCCCGGATGCTGTTCGCCGAGGGCGACGACCCCCGCGTGCTGCGCGCCGCTGTCGCCTATCAGCGGGCCGGTCTGGGCCGCGCCATCGTCGTAGGGCGCGAAACCGACGTGGCCGAAAAGCTGGCCGTCGAAGGGATGGGGGATGCGGTCAGCGAGATCGAGGTGGTGAATGCCGCCAACACCCCCGACCTGGCCGCCTACAAGGATTTTCTGTACAACCGGCTGCAACGGTCCGGCTTTGACCGTCATGACGTTCACCGCCTGGCCGCCCGCGACCGCCATGTCTTTTCGGCGCTGATGCTGGCCCATGGCCATGCCGACGGGCTGGTGACGGGCGCGACCCGCAAGTCGGCCCATGTGCTGGAACTGATCAACCATGTGTTTGACGCCCGCCCCTCGGACGGGGCCGTGGGTGTGACGGCGGTGGTGCACAAGGGGCGGATCGTGCTTATCGGCGATACGCTGGTGCATGAATGGCCCGATGAAGAGGATCTGGCTGACATTGCCGAACGCGGCGCCCATGTGGCACGCGGGCTGGGTCTGGAACCCAGGGTCGCGTTCCTGTCCTTTTCGACCTTTGGCTATCCGGTCAGCGAACGGGCGACCAAGATGCATCAGGCGCCGCGCGTGCTGGATGGGCGGGGCGTCAACTTTGAATATGACGGCGAAATGACTGTCGATGTGGCGCTGAACATGGATCAGATGGCGCAATACCCGTTCTGCCGCCTGACCGGCCCTGCGAATGTGCTGGTGGTTCCGGCGCGGCATTCTGCCTCGATCTCGGTGAAGCTGATGCAGGAAATGGGCGGTGCAACGATCATCGGGCCGATCCTGACCGGCGTCGACAAGCCAATCCAGATCTGCTCGACCGGGTCGACCGTCAACGATATCCTGAACATGGCGGTGATTGCCGCCTGCAGGCTGGGGCAAAGCGCGTGATCTATAACCTTGGCTCGATCAACATCGACCATTTCTACCGCGTCCCGCATCTGCCGGGGCCGGGAGAGACGCTGGCAGCCACCGACTACCGGATGGGTCTGGGCGGCAAGGGCGCCAACCAGTCGGCGGCGATCGCGCGGGCGGGGGCCAGGGTCGCGCATATCGGCGCGGTGGGGCCCGAGGGTGGCTGGACGGTCGAGCGGCTGCAGGGCTGGGGCGTCGACGTGCGGCATGTCGCCCGGATCGACACGCCGACCGGACATGCGATCATTACCGTGGACGAGGCGGGGGAAAATACCATCGTCCTTTACCCCGGCGCCAACCGGGCCATGGATTTTTCCATTGTTGAACAGGCGCTTTCCCCTATCGGCCCGGGCGACATGCTGGTCCTGCAGAACGAGACCGCCCATCAGGCCGAAGCGGCCGCATTGGCGCGGGGCAGGGGGGCAGAGGTGCTTTATTCCGCAGCCCCCTTTGATGTGGCGGCGGTCCGGGCGGTGCTGCCCTATGTGACGATTCTGGCGCTGAATGCGGTCGAGGCGGACCAGCTGTGCGCGGCTCTGGCCTGCGGGTTGGACCAGATCGACGTGCCCGAACTTCTGGTCACACGCGGCGGCGACGGCGCCGAATGGCGGCGTGGCAGCCAGACGGTCGTTGCCCCGGCCCACCGTGTCGATGTGGTCGATACGACCGGGGCCGGCGATACGTTCACCGGCTATTTCGCCGCCGCCCGCCATGCCGGTCTGGCGCCAGAGGCGGCCCTGCGGCAGGCGGCTGCAGCAGCGGCGCTGAAGGTGACGCGGGCCGGAACGGCCGATGCGATTCCGACCGCGGCCGAGGTCGCGGCCTTTCTTCAGGCCGGTGCCTGATACGAGCGCACAGCCCCCTTTGCCGCACTGTCAGGCGAACAGGCTTTCCACCCGCCGCCGGTCGATCTTGCCTGACAAAGTCAGCGGCACATCGTCGCAAATCTCGATCCGGGCGGGCTGCATATAGGGCGGCAGCTCTGCCGCCAGATGGGCCCGCACCCGGTCGATATTCGTCTGCGCCAGTGCGCGGCCGCCAAGGATCAGGGTCAGCGACTTGACCTGCCGTGCGCGCAGGACGGCGACGGCGGTGGTGACGCCCGCCACCTCCAGCGCGCATTGTTCGATCGCGGCAAGTTCGATGCGCAGGCCGTTGATCTTGACCTGCCGGTCGATGCGCCCGTGAATCTGCATCGCACCACTTTCCGACAGGGTGCCAAGATCGCCGGTGCGATAGCCGGGCTGGCCGCGCATGTCGGTGAAGTTGACGTTGTTCGGATGGGTTTGCGGCAGATAGCGCCCGGCCACCTGTCCGCCGACCAGCACGATCTCTCCCTGTCCTGTCGGGCGCAGGTGCCCGTCGCCGGGGTCGGCAAACACCTGCGTTGTACCATGCGGCAGGCCCAGCGGCGGGGGGTCATCGGACAAAAGATCGGCATCGCTCAGCGGGTGGCAATGCGTGACGCAGGTCGCCTCGGACGGGCCATAGGCGTGATAGATGATGCTGTCTGGAAAGGCCGCCCGCAGCCGCAACAGCAGCGGTTTCGGCACCTCTTCCCCGCCGACCCAGAAGGCCCGCAGCCGGGGCAGGCGCGCGGCACAGAAGTGCCGCGATTCAAGCAGGATCGACAGAAAGGCCGGTGTCGACATCAGCGAGCCGGGCGGAACGGCGGGGTCGCGGGTCAGAAAGGCGATATTGGCATGGGGGTTGGCGTTCCGGGCATGGTCCAGCAGATAGGTTGCCCGACCGGCCAGAAGCGGCGGCCAGATATCGCTCATCGACATGTCGAACGCCATGCTGGCATGGTTGATCGCCGCATCCGGTCCCAGCATCGAGCGGCTGACATGCGGCTCCATCCAGTCCAGAAAGCTGGCGAAATTGGCCCTTGTGATCGGGATGCCCTTGGGTTGACCGGTGCTGCCAGAGGTGAAGGTGACATAGAAAAGCGCCCCTTCGTCCGCGCGGTCCAGATCGGCAAGGTCGCAGGGCGCATCCGGCAGGCTTCGGGTGGCGATGGCGGGCAGGCCTGTCGCCATCTCGTCCGCGGACGCATCCAGCAGCAGCGCACATCCGCAGGTGTCGACGATCTGGCGGACCCTCGCAGGGGGGAAGTTGGTCTCGGCAAAGACGAACCCCCGGCCTGCGCAGGTGGCGGCGATCATCGCGGCGACGACATCGGCCTCTTTATGCCCCCGCACCAGAACCGGGCCCGGCGCATCGACCCGGCCCAGCGCCAGATGCAGCGCCGCGACACGGCGGCCAAGCCCGGCGAAACTGATCCGGCCCGCGCCGGTCATCAGCGCGGCGCTGTCGTCGCCGCCGCGCATGCGGTCGATCAGGCGGTTGAAGGCAGTGCAGAACATCTTAGGCTCCTTCCATGACGAGTGCCGGGCTGGCGTTCAGACGCACGCTGCCGCGCGGTCCAAGAACGATTCTGAACATCGGCCGCAGGTCGCCCGGCCGTGTGGCCGGGTCGGGGGCCAGCGCGACCGTCTGGCACAGGACCGAGAGCGCATAGGTCAGCTGCTGATTGACGACGCTTGCGCCCGGGCAGATGCGGCTGCCCAGACCAAAGGGCAGGTAGGCATCACGTGGCACTGGCCGGCCGTCCAGAAAACGGGTCGGGTCAAAGCGCGCGGGTTCGGACCATTGGCCGGGATCGGTCTGGACCAGAAGCGGGCTGAAGAGAACGCTTTGGCCCGGGCGGAACGACCAGCCGTCCAGCGTGAAGGGCGCCGCCACCTGACGTTCCAGAAAGGCGGTGACGGGGTTCATCCGCAGGACTTCGCGCAAGGTGGCAAAGGTCAGAGGCGTTTCGCTGACCCGGCGGGGACCAAGGCCGAAGGGGCGGCCTTCCTCGGCGATCCGCCGCTGCAGGGCCGGGTCATCGGCCAGGTGCCGCAGCGCCCAGAACAGGGTCATGCCGTTCATATGCAGGCTGGCGGCCAAAAGACCGGCCACGATGCGCCGCATCCGTTCATCCTGCGTGCCGGGCATGTCGGGGCGCTCCAGAATCGCCCTGGTGATCGTCTCGGCGCCCGCCCCCGCGGCAATCCGCTGCATGACCGCATCAATCCGGTCGGCAAGGGCCGTGTCCGTCTGGGCAGACGGCAATGCGGCCATGCGCTGGAACAGGTTTTCGTCCAGCCTATCCAGAAGACCCTGCGCCAAAGGTTCAAGCGCCGGATTGGCAAACAAGGGATCGCAGACGGCACGGGCCGCCCAGGTCAGGCACAGCCGCTCCAGCGCTTGCGTGCCGTTGGCCAGCAAGTCCGTCGCCAATTCAGCCGTTGCCTTGGCCAGGGGGCGCTGGAACCAGTCCTTGCTGCTGCCCAGAAGGCTGACCATTTCCTTGCGCAGGTCCGCCCAGCCGCCCTCCAGGGACGAGGTCTGAAGCGTTTGCCCCAGCACGGCCCGCATCGCCTCTGCCCCCGAACCGGCGACCTGATGGTCCTTGACAAAGAGATGTTCGTTCTCGCGCCAGAACCGCACATGCGCCGCGGTGCTGAGCAAGGTCAGCTCGCGCCCCTCGCGCGGCAGGGCCAGCGTGACGATGGGGCCATGGGTACGGATCGCGGTTTCGGTAACCTTGAGAAAGCCCAACGTATCCAGCGCCGCCGCTTCGACCCTGTGGCGCGGCGCCGGGGTTTCGGCAGGGCCGGCTGCGGAATGCACATGATCGGCCCCCCGCCGCAGGGCCACTTCGACCATCCGGGGTTTGTCGATCTTGGAATTCTGGTTCATGTGCAGGTCGGTGCAAAGATGCCAGAACTTGGGCACCATCGCCGGGGGCAGGGTGTCGGCGGTCTTGCGAACAATCTTTGGCAGGGCGGACGCGCTTTCTGGTCCGATGACAAGGGCGCGCAGGGCGCGGCAGGTGCCCGCAACCTCGACCGGCTCGACAAAGACCGACTGGATGCCGTCGATGCGCAGGATCTCGGCCTCGATCATCGACAGATCCATGCGCATGCCCAGAAGCTTGATTTCCCGGTCGCGCCGCCCGCCGAAATACCACAGCCCGCCCGCGCCCGCCGTGCCGCTGTCGCCGGTGCGGTAGCTGTCAGGCGTGGGAAAGGCCGCCGCCTGCTTGTCCGGCAGGCCCACATATCCGGCGCCGACACAAGGGCCGGATATGACGATCTGATCACCCGTGAGCCGCAGGTCGCATCCGGGCCGGGGGTAACCGATCGGCAAGGGGCGCAGGGCGGCCAGATGATAGGGCTCGATCGTCACCGATGTGACCGCTACGGTGCATTCCGTCGGGCCATAGGTGTTGATGATCCGGGCACGCGGAAAGCGGTCGCGCAAAAGCTGTACCAGACGCTTGCCCAGCACCTCGCCACAGAACAGGAAGGTCGCAAGCGCAGGCAGGTTCTGCACGCAAAAGCGTGGGTCCTTCAGATAGCTTTGCAGGCTAGAGGGGGTCGAGACCCACAGGCCCACGCCATGCCGCGCATAGCGGTCGATATATTTGCGGGAATTCATGAACTCGGCATGGTCCAGCGCGCTGACCGGCTTCAGCCGCAGCCAGCCCGCCCAAAGTTCGAAAAGCGAGACATCGAAACAGTGGCGGACCGTGCCGCTGACCGCCTCGAACGAGATGTCGGCCAACAGGTAGTTGCGCAGCCACAGGACGAAGTCGGCCAGGTTGGCATAGGTGATCCTGATGCCCTTGGGCTGGCTGGTGCTGCCCGAGGAGTACATGATGTAGGCCACATCTCCGTCGCCTGCGCAGGCCCGGTCCGCGCCTTCGGGGCCGGGGGGCAGGGCCTGCATCGACCAGGATTGCAGATCGGGCAGGTCGGGCAGGGTTGCGCCGGGTTCGGTCGACAACAAAAGCCGCGCACCGCAAGACTGCGCGATCGCAGCCAGCCGGGCGGTCGGCGTGTCGGGCTCGACGGGAATAAGCGCCCGGCCCGACAGAAGGCAGGCCCACCAGGCAACCTGATAACTGCAGTCCTTGTGCCCCCACAGGATGACTGGACCGCGCCCGCCGTCCTGCCCCGCCAGACGGCGGGCCAGGGCCGTCGCCCGGGCATGAAGATCGGCAAAGCCCAGATCACCGGCGATATGGTGATAGGCCGGGCCGGACTCGCCGGCAAAGCGGTCGAAGATCGCGCAAAGTTCCGAATGTGCCCGGCCGCTCATGCCATTGCATCCTGCCGACGGTGGGTGCGGATGAACTCGCCGACAGCCCCGATGGTCGAGAAATGTTCATAGGACAGGCTGGCCTGATCGATCACCAGATCGGGCACGATTTCTTCCAGCTGCATGATCAGTTCCAGCATCAGGCCGCTGTCCATGCCAAGATCGGCCTCCAGCCGGGTGGCGGGGGTCCAGTCGGGCGTTCCGGACGGTTGCAGGACATCGGTCAGGGCGCGGACGGTTTCGGCGAAATAGGTCTGCATGGTCGGGCCTTTCACATCGTCAGGGGCTGCGGGGTGGTGGTCGCGGCGGCGGCGGCGGCGAACTGCTGTCGGTCGATCTTGCCGTTCGCGGTCAGCCGAAAGGCGGGAACGATGTCGATGCGCCGGGGCACGGCGGCGGGTTCCAGTTGCCCCGCGCACCAGGCCCGCAGAACCTCGGGTGTGGCGTTCGACCCGTCGCGCAGGGTGACGGCGGCGCAGACCGTCACCTCGCCCGTCGGCGCGGGGCGGCCATAGACGATGGCTTCGGTCACGGATGCATGGCGGCGCAGCGCGTCCTCGACCTCTTTCGGCGCGACCTTTTCGCCCTTGACCTTCAGCACGTCATCCATGCGGGCGACGAAATGGACAAAGCCGTCGGCATCCAGGCGGCAGATATCGCCGGTGTGAAAGACGAACTCGCCCGGGAAGGGGCCGGGTTTCAGCCGCTCGGCCGTGCGTTCGGGGCTGTTCCAATAGCCCTTCATCACCGTCGCGCCCCGGATGACCAGTTCGCCCTCGGCATTGCGCCGGTGCCTTCGGCCTGCGCTGTCGACCACCCATAGTTCGGTATTGGGGATGGCGATGCCGACGCTGGTTTTCTTGTCCTGAAGCCTTTCGGGCGGCACATAGGTGCAGCGGTGGCATTCCGTCAGCCCGTACATGGAAAAGATCACCGCCTGCGGAAAGCTGGTCGCAAGCTGGTCGATATGCTTGGGGTCCAGCGCCGCCGCGGTGCTGGAGACCAGCCGCACCGCCCCCAGATCGAACCTCGCGGCCAAAGCGCCGATCATCGGCACCATGCTGGGCACCACGGGCAGAACCGTCGCCCCGCTGCGGGCAAGGCGGTCCAGCGTGAACAGGGGTTTCAGAAAATTCCGCTCGATGATCACGGTGGCGCCGACCAGTGCTGCCATGGTCATCTGATGCATCCCATAGTCGAAGGTCAGCGGGATGGTGACGAAAATCCGGTCCTCTGCCGTATAGCCCAGATAGCGCGCAACAGACCGCGAGGCGCTGACAAGGTTCTGCTGGCTCAGCATCACGCCCTTGGGCCTGCCGGTCGAGCCAGAAGTGTAGATGATGCAGCCCAGATCCTGGTCGATCAGCCCCGCAGCCCCGCAGTCTTCGACGCGGACGGTGGCGGGATCGCCCTTTGCCCAATCGCCGTCGGGCAGAAGAACCTCTACCGGATGGCCGCTGGCTGCCGACCGGGCTTCCCCGGCCAGGGCGGCATCGGCGATGATGGCGGCGGGCGTGCAGTCGGCGATGATATAGGCCAGCTTGTCGGCCTTTGTCTCGGGCGAGACGGGCGTTACCACGGCCCCGGCATAGACGACGGCCCAATAGGCCCTGGCAAAGGCCAGGCTGTTTTCCATCAGCAGGATCACCCGGTCGCCGCGCCCGACGCCTGCCGCCTGCAGACCCCTTGCGCCCAGGCAGGCCAGGCCATGCAGCGCCCCATAGGTCAGCGCCCCGTCCATGTCGCGGACGGCGATGTGACCCGGCCGGGTTTTGGCGCTATGGGCCAGATGGCGGTGCAGGAACAGGTGGGTGGGGATTGTCATCTCAGCTCCTTTTCAGAACGATGCCCGCGCATGATCCGGTCATGCCCGAGGCGAAGGACAGGATATTGACCGGCCCGGGCGGGCTCTCAGCCCCCGAAAGCCAGGTCTGGTAATTCAGGAAAAGATCGCCGCAATAGCAGTGGCCGATACGCGGCAGGTTGGTCTTCCAGATCGTCGCGCGGGTCATGCCGACAAGGTTCGCCACCCGGTCCGAGGTGAAGGGGCTGAGATGGGTGGGAAAGATCAGGTCGATCTGGTCCGGCGCCAGCTGCGCCTGGTCCAGAAGCCGCTCTACCAGCTGGGTCATGCGCGGCAGAAAGGCCTGATCGAAGGCCTGCGTCACCTCTTTGGGCACGTCGACCATCGGGGCGAAGAGGCCGTCGAACCGATCCGCCGCCGTCGCGATGACGCGCGTGCCGCCCGCGCCGCCGACCCGGACATAGGCCGCCGCGGTCGCCTCGCCATAAAGCCCCTGGTTGTCGGCATATTGCAGCATGTCGAAAAAGCATTTTTCGCCGGTCAGGATAACCACGTTCAGCGGGCGGTCGGCGGGCAGGGCCTGCAAGGTCCGCAGGGCCATGATCGCCGATGTGCAGGACCCGTGCGCCACCGACATCAGTTCCGGGTCGCAGGCAAAGACCCGGCGCACCAATTGACCCAGGAAATCGTAGTCAAAGGGAAAGGTGCTGTTCACCGCGTGACAATAATAGACCTGATCCACATGACCGATCAGGTCTGGATTGCGCGCCGCCAGATCGGCGGCGGTGCTCTCCAGCAATTCGGCCAGCGCCACACCGGGATGCAGCGCGGCCGAGGTCAGCCCGAACATCCGGCTGAAGATGCGGTGGTTGCGATCCGACCAGCCATAGTCGGCGCGAAGATTGTCAAGATCGGGATAGTCGGCCCGTTCCAGCGAATGGGCAACATCAACAATCTGCATGCGCCCCCTCCATCCTTGGCTTTCGCACCCGGCAGCCACCCACGAACCCGCCCTGCCCGACACCGACAAGAACCGCGCTGTCCGCCGCATCCACTGTCAGGAACCGCCCCAGGTTCAGGAACGCATCGGTGCTGCAGCAATGGCCATGCCCGGCCAGAAGCTGCAGCCAGACCTTGTCGCGCGGGGTTCCCGAACGGGCGCAATACTGGTCCCAGGAAAAGCGGTTGATATTGTGCGGCAGGATCGGTTCCGGCGTGTCGGGGCGAAAATCCAGCCCCTCCAGCACATCGGTCGTCAGACGGATCTGCGCGCGGTTAAAGGCCTGTATCTCGGCCGGGGTTCCATAAAGACCGAAGTGGAATTCGGGGTTGCTGCGCAGGCAGATCTCGCTGATCTGCGCGCCGTCTGACCGGCCATCCAGCCGCAGGGCGGTGAAGGCATCGCCCAGCACCGTGCAGGCGGGCATATAGCGTTCGACCAGCGGCACGTCGGAAAAACTTTCCCCCGCGACGATCAGGATGCTGCGCGACAGGCCCCGGCGCAGCATGTTCCGCGCGGCGTCCAGCGCCCAGAACAGGGTTGCACAGCAATATTGATCCATTTCATGGATGTGATCGACCTGGGCCAAAAGCGGATGCAGGTCGCGCAACCTGCCCAGCGCCTGCGCTGCGGGCAGGGCATGAAGCGGGCAGGCGTGGACATAGATGAACGTGTCCGGCAGGGCGGCATCGCTGTCGGGCAGCCGGTCAAGCAGGCCCGGCAGAACATCCTCGAACCGCGCCTCTGGCGGCCAGACATGTACCTGGTCGATCCCGAAGATGCGGCGGAAGGCCCGCGCCTCGAGCGGCGGATAGCCTGCGGCAGAAATGCAGTCCTCGACCGCAAGCACCTGCGCCGGAACAAGGCTGGCGGTGGCGGCCAGCCTCATGTCCGTGCCCCGGCAAAGGCAAGGGCGGTGACATGGCGTTCGTCCTGACAGACCAGCAGGTGATCCTGTGTCAGGTCGGGGTTGTCGGCAAACGCGGCAAAGGGGGCGGAACAAACCAGCCGGTCGTCCGTGACCCTGAGGCGCGACGGGGGAAGGGCCGTCTGATCCAAAATCCCCGCCGGGCCGATCAGGGTCAGCCGGTCGGGATCAAGCCCGAACTGGCCCGCAAGGTCCAGGATCAGCGCAGCGCTGTCCCCGTCCTGCGGCAGGGGCGCCCGCCGATAGCCCCGATAGGCAAAGCCCTGCCGGTTGGCCGGGTCCAGCCGGACGATGGCGGCGGCATTCAGCGGGTCCAGCCGGTCAACCAGTTCGGACTTGTACAGAAGATGCTTTTGATCGGCGATCAGCAGCAGCCCGCTGCCGCCCTTTGCCGCCAGATATTTGTAAAGCGTGTCAAAGGCGAAGAATGGCGCCGACAGGCCCCGGTCGGAAATCGCAAAGCCAAAGCAGTTGGCCAGCCCCAGCCGGTGCATGGTGAAGTTCGTGACCGATGTGCCCATATGCAGGTCGGGCAGCCAGTGGGCGAACAGGATCGCCTCGGTTCCCGACAGGTCGGACTGGGCCGCCAGCCGGGGCAGCAACTGGCTGACCATTTCGGAAAACGGCGCGCGGTCGGGCGCCATCAGCCATTGCTCGACGTTGCAGTCCGCAGGGCTAAAGGGCAGGCCGTTCGAGCGGAAGAACTTTTCGACATAATCCTTCCAATAGTCGAATTGCTCGACCCATTCCGGGCGGGGCGGTTCAAGCGTTTCGAACGCGTCGGCGACAATTTCTGCGGGATTGACGTACAGGGTCATGTCAGGCACTCGCTGCAAAGGAACGGAAGGCCTGCACCAGATGGATATGCGTGGTGCCCTCCATATATTCAAAGGACCGGGCGTCGCGGCACCGCTTCAAAAGCCGCGCATGACGGGCAAGGTCGGCCACCGGCAGATGGGTAAAGGCCAGCCGGATCACCTCGTCCAGATAGGCGATGGCCTCGACCTTCAGGCGGCTGGTCTCGGGCAGTTTGGGGCGCCCCGCCTCCAGGGCCAGGCCGATATCGGTGATCCGGTCCAGCAGTGCGGCATAGCGGACAAGGGCCGGGTCAAGATGGCGGCGGGCCACGCCGCAGTCCTGCAGATCACCCAGAATGCCGCGCGCGACGCCCACCGCCATGGTGATGACCATCGGCCGGTAGCGTTCAAAGACCCGGTTCATGGCAAAAAAGCCGTCGCGCAGGCCCCGGTCGATGCCGTGGCCCAGCACGATCTCGTCAGAGATGGGCAGGTCCTCGACATGCAATTCGCCCAGATCAGCGCCGCGCAGGCCGGTCATGGCCAGCCGCGTGATCCGCATCTGCGCCAAAAGCGCGCTGTCTGCGATGACCAGCTTGTGCGCCTTTGTCCGGTCGTCGCGCACGAAGATCAGCCCGAGGTCAGCCTGAGGCATCGACCCGACCAGCTTTTTGTGGGCCGTCAGCCGGGGGCCGCCCGCCCCGCCACTGATCCGCGACTGGCCATGGGTCGCGTCCGAACCGACCGTGGGTTCGGTGATGGCAAAGAAGTTGCGCGGCGGGCGCGGGCGGCGATAGCGTTCAAAGAACATCGCCTTTTGCGCGGGCGTTCCCAGCACCGAAAAGGCAAAGCCGCCCAGCCCGGGGGTCGGCAAGGCCAGGATGCAGTTCGGGTCATGGCGCGATATCCGTTCGGACACGCCCAGAAGCTGCAGATAGCTGACGCCACCTGGCCCGAAACGCCCGCCGCAATTGGGAATTTCGCTATAGGGTTCCGGCACTTCGATCAGCGTCAGGGCGCGCATGATGTCGAGGCCCCACAAGTCCGCCCAATCCTCGGGGTCCTGTTCCAGCCGGACACCGAACTGGTGCAGTTGTGGCGCGATCGCGTCGATTTCCTCTAGGGCGGGATGGTTGAACGGGTCCATTCACAGGGTCTCCAGGATGCGCGGTTTCTTGCGGGTTCGCAGGGGGACGGGCCGGGGGGTCTGCTGGGACAGGCAGTCGGCAATTGCCGGACGCTCGCGGATCACGGTCAGCGATACGCCATCCACCATCGCCTCGACCGGGGCGCCGAAGCTGAGGAAATTGACGGGCGAGGCGGTAGGCCCATAGGCGCCGGACCGGTCGATCCGGATCAGATCGCCCGGGGCCAGTTCGTCGATCATGACCTGATTGCCCAGAATGTCGGTGGGCGTGCACAGCGGCCCGGCGATCATCCAGGCCTGCCGTGCCCCGGTGCCATGGCCCAGCCGCGCCATCGGAAAGTTCGCGCGGAACATGGCGGCCTGACCGGCGGCGGTATGGCAGTTGGTGCCGCCATCGCAGACCGCGAACCGCAGCCCCTTGGACAGTTTGGTATAGCGGACGCGCGTGACAAAACTGCCCGCCGCCGCGACGATATAGCGGCCCAGTTCGATGACGATCCGCGTCTGCGGCTGGCGTTCGCGCTCGGCGCGCAGCAGGGGGCGCAGGGCCGCCCCCAGCGCTTCCAGGTCAAGATCGCTTTCGCGATCATTATAGGCCACGCCAAAGCCGCCGCCGATATCGACAAACTCCAGGGGGCGGCCTGCCAGCGCCACCACGCGCGCGGCCAGGGCAAGGACGGCGCGGCTGTTTTCGACGATGACCTGATGGTCCAGGATCCGGGTGCCCATATAGATATGGAGCCCGCAAAGCTTCAGATGCCGGTCGCTGGCCACGGCGGCGACTGCCGTCTCGATCTCGGTTTCGTCAATGCCGAACTGGGTGGGCTTGCCGCTCATCGACAGGCGGGCGCCGGGCAGGTGAAAGACCGGATTGATCCGAAGGCCGATGCGCTGCTTGCGCCCCAGCTGCGCCGCGATGGCGCCGATACGGCCGATTTCCTGCAGCGATTCCACGATGATCGCCTTGATCCCCAGACCCACGGCCCGGGTCAGTTCCGCGTCGGACTTGGCCGGGCCGACCATGATCATCCGTTCGGGCTGAACCCCGGCGACCAGGCAGGTTTCGATTTCGGACAGGGAACAGACCTCGGCACCCATCCCCTGTTCGGCCAGAAGCCGCACGATCGACAGGTTGGGGTTGGCCTTGAGCGAATAAAAGAAGTCGGCGTCCGGCAGTTCCTGGCGCAGGCGCGCCACGCCATCGCGCAGGGCCTTGGCGTCATAGACATAGGCGGGGGTTCCGATGCTGTGCGCAACGCCGGCCAGAAGATCGTCCGACAGGCTCATGATGGCATCTCCGCCAGAACCTCGCCCAGAACCCGGGTTGTAAAGGCGATGATGCTGGCCTTGTCGGCAAAGACCTCGGCGGGGTTGGAATCCAGCGCCTCCAGCATGTCGAACATATCGACGCCCAGATCCTCGAACCCCAGGCTGACCCCGCCGATCAGCCGGACCAGCCCCATCGAATCCAGCACGCCGTTGTCGCCGTAAATCTGGCCACCGGCCATGACGCGGGCCACCTCGTCGCGGTCCAGACCGGCCAGGGTCAGCGCATTGCGCAGCGCCTCTGTGACCTTTGCAGTGATGTCAAACACAGGATGTCTCCTTTTGGGCGGGGGTGGCGGGTGGTGCGACCGCGATGTCGCGCACCTGAAAGACCGAGCAGGAGGCGGTGGCCCCCAGACCGACGCTGACCAGCAGCACCGTGTCACCGGGATCGACGCGACCCTGATCCACGGCATGGATCAGGTTCAGGAACGGGTCGGCGTTGAACATATGGCCAAAGCGCGGCACGTTCTGCAGATAGACCTGATCGCGCCGGGCGCCGCAGCTGTCGCTGATCTGATCCCACGACGGCAGGTTGACATTGTGCGGCAGGATCATCCGCACTTGGGACATGTCGATACCCGCCCGGGCCAGCGCGCCGTTGATGCAGTCGGCGACAAAGCCCACATATTCCCGGGCAAAGCCGCCTTCCTCGACCGCGCCGACCAGCCCGGTCATGATGGCATAGCGGCCGCGCCGTTCGGTATGGGTGGCGATATGGCGGAACCGCCCGGGCCGCCGCGCCACCAGCATCGCGACCGCACATTCGCCCATGATCGTCGTGTTGGGGATTTCACGCAGCACACGGTGAAAGCCCTTGTCGCCGATCAGCAGCAGCGCCGTTCCCCCGGGGGGCAGCAACAGGTCGATGAAGTCAAAGGCCGACACGGCGGTCGCGCAATGGTTCATCGTCAGGCTGAAGGTCTCGTTCCGGTCGGTCGCAAATTCGGCCACCGGCAGCACGACATCCCGATGGATCGGCACCACGCTCATCAGCGTGTGGCAGTAGATGACCATATCCAGATCGTCGCGGGTGAAGCCGGTCTTTTCTGCCAGCGCCAGGCAGGCCTCGTCCGTCATGGCGTTCAGCGTCTGGCTGGCGTCGCGCGGAAAGGTCCCCAGCCCGAAGAACCGTTCGTACATCCGCCGATCCTTGGGGCTGAGCAGCAGCTCTTCGCTGGCGTCCTGCATGGATTGCAGCCGCCCCGGCATCGCCACCGCAATGTCCAGAATCTCAAGCATCCGCATGGGCCTTGCGGACAAAGCCGATGATCCGCTGATGGATCGCGGGCGCGTTGACGATGGACAGATGGGTCAGCCCCTTGGTCAGCTCCAGCTCGGCCCGGCCCGAGGCCTGAACCCATTCATGGGCGTTCTCGATACTGACCATCCAGTCGTCGCTGTCATGCAGGACCAGCGTCTGCACATCCCGCCCGGTCAGCACCCCCGCGCCAAGCTGCGCGATGGGCAGCGCATAGCGGCGGTCATAGTAGCGGGCGATATAGTCCAGCGTCCGCGCCGGCATCTGCGAAACCTCGACATAGGATTTCAGCAGACGGTAGAGCGACGAGGGCGAACCGATCGGTACATGGCATCTGGCCGGCAGCCCCTCGGCCAGCGCGATCGAGGCGATCAGCCCACCGCCCGAATGGCCGATCACGGCGGCAAATTCGCCCTGATCGGCAAACATCTCTGTCACCGCCCGGCCCAGCTGGTGAAACGCATAGCGCTTGCCGCCCGAGGCGCCGTGCCCCGGAAGATCGGGGGCAAAGACGCTGAACCCGGCATCGGCCAGCGCCAGGCACATCTTGTGCAGCATCGCCGCCTTGCCGTTCCAGCCATGCAGCGCCAGAATCTTCGGGCCATCGGCAGGTCCGTAGCGCAGCACGCGCACCGGCGTGCCTTGGTAGGTGATCTGATGGCTGGTGAACCTGTCGGGATGGGGCAGGGACACCAATGCGCGGGGGTCGCGCTTGGTCGTCTCGAACCGCTTGATCGCCACCCGCGCCGCGTGGCGGGGGGCCAGCCGCATCATCAGGTCGATATCCAGCTTGCGGATGTACCAGCACAAAATCCGGTAGCGGGTTTCGGGCTTGTAGGTGACCGACCGCAGTTCGCGCGGGGCCAGCCGCAGGCGTACCCGGGTGCGCGTTGCGATCTGCTGCGACTTTGCGCCGACATAAAGGACAGGATAGGCAAGTTCATACAGCATGACGGACTTCCAGTTGTTTGACGAGGCGCAGGAAGAAGACGGCAAAGGTGATCGCGGTCAGCGCGGCGGCGGCGGTCATGACCAGGGCCAAGGGCGGCAGCCCGGCCCCGGTTCGCAACAGATGGACAGCGGCGCCGATGGTCAGCCCCTCGGTCACCAGGGTCGCGATCAGGACTAGGGCGCCCTTGCCAAGATGCTCCAGAATGATCTGCAGCATCGTCCCGACGCCGATCAGGTAAAAGGTCAGGATCAACAGCTGCAGCAGATCGTCGGTCGCGATCCGCAGCGCGGGGTTTCCCGCCGGCACCATCAGCGCAACCACCGGCGCATGGATCAGATACAGGCCGGTGGTCGCGACGATATAGACAAGCCCGATCATCGCCGTTCCATGGATCAGGATGCGGCGGCTTTCGGGGCCATGTTCATGCTCGCCCCGGCTGTTGATCATGATGGCGATGGCCGATCCGGCGGCGATGGCCGGTATGATGAACAGAACCCGCATCCGCACGATGATCAGAAAACTGGACACGGCATCCGGGCCAAGCCGCGCCAGCATCGGAAAGATCACCATGGCGGCGACGGACCCGGCAAAGGTGGTCAGAAAGCTGGGCAGGGCTACGCCGATCAGCATGCGGATGATATTGCGCCGGTAGCCCGGATCAGGCCGCGGGGCGCTGGCGCCGACGGTGCGGTTCAAAAGCGCCCAGGTCAGCGGGAAGGCCACCAGCGGGCCTGCGACATTGCCAAGAAGAAGCGCGTCAAAGCCCAGACCGAACTCTAGGACGCCCACGGTCGTCACCCCCAGATCGACCAGGATCAGGACGGCAAAGGGGATCAGCGCCAGCGCCGTCCGGCCCTGCCCGCGCAGGGCGGCATTGCGGGCCTCGAACAGGAAATAGGGAAGATAAGAGAGGACGAACAAAGCCATCCTGGGCAGGACCGGCAGCATAACGCTGCCCGCAGGCAACAGCCGCTGGGCACCGAAGATCGCCGCCGCGACCAGAAGGATCATCACCGAGCCGAGGGCCGAAAAGAAGGTCGTGGCGCGGCGGATATCGCCCCGGGGCCAGGCCTTGACCGATTTCGAGCTGAAGACCTGACTGGCGATCGCCAGCGATTCCATAAAGGCCAGCATCAGGATGAAGCCGGGCTGCACCAT
The DNA here is from genome assembly GCA_964553145.1 of uncultured Frigidibacter sp. Lineage (GTDB taxonomy): Bacteria > Pseudomonadota > Alphaproteobacteria > Rhodobacterales > Rhodobacteraceae > TMP-24. The sequence goes on from CAZKJZ010000013.1 coordinate 28,394, forward strand.
CGAGAAAAGGTAAAGCGCCTCGGTCTCGCCGTGATAGGTCAGAAGACCCAGTTTGGCGATGGCCTGCCCGGCCGCCGTCAGGGACCCGACCATCAGCGGCAGCGACAGGGCAAGAACCCGGCCGCCGGTCCGGAAAAAGCCGGGCGCGCCGTCGGCCGCATCGCCCAGCCGGGATGTCGGGGCAAGAGAGGTGTCAGACAAAGTCATGGGTCAGCCTTTCTGCGGCGGTGATGCGGTCCAGGGGGG
>CAZKJZ010000013.1:28739-31614 GCA_964553145.1 uncultured Frigidibacter sp.
CAGCGGCATCATGCTTTCGGCCTTTTGCCCGCAATGGACATAGATCAGATGGCGGGGCGGCTGCGGCCCTTTGAACAACCCGCGCAGCGCCGCGACCACTTCTGGCGCATGCCGGTTGCCGCCGTCGGCAAAAATCGCCAGCTCGTACCGGGCCTCGCCGGTGACGCAGGTCCAGGGATGCGCGGTGCGCACCTCGTCCCCGGTCGCGGCCCGCAGCTGCACGACAGGCTGCAGGCATGCAACCGGGCGGCTGACAAGTCCCAGGCCCTGATCCGGCATCACGGTCATGACAGGGTTTCGCGCTGCAAGGGTCTGACCGACCGCAGGCCCCGGCTGCCGGCCACCGGCTGGCTGCTGATGCTGGCGATGCACAGCGACAGAAACTCGATCGAGTTCGTCTCGCCCAGAAGATAGCCATGCCCGCCCATCAGCTTGGCGGCCCGCATCGTCGCATGGGTCAGCACACTGCCGTAGCCCGACAGATCAATGTCCAGCGTCCGGTCCAGCAGATAGGGCGCCTCGCGCCGCATCTGTTCGGCGGCGCCGTAGCTTTCCACAAAAGCGGCCTTGACCAGCTGGTGCTGCAGGGTGCGCTGCCCGCCGCTTTCGCGCGGTTCAAGATGGCGATAGGCCTTGTCGAGGATGCGCGACAAAAGCCCCGCCCGCAGGATCAGCGCCCCAAGCTGCGCGCGCCGCCCGATCGGATCGATGGCAGAGGTTCGCAGCCATTCAAGGCCAAGCCCCTCCAGCACCGGGTCCGGGATCGCCTCGGCGGCCTTGACCGCCACCGGCCCGCCGGGGCCGACCAGCGGCGCCAGCGACCCCAGCACGCGCAGGCCATGCCCGGCGAACAGGGCAAAGCCGGGATGGCCGGTGGCAAAGTCGCCAAGGGCGATCAGCGCCTGTTCCAGCGTCCCCTGACGTGCCGCGTCATAAAGATCGTCGACCGACAGGCGGTCACGCTTCAATCGCAACGCCTGCATCTGCCCGCCCCCCGGCCTTGACTGCGAACGGCTCCAGATAATCCAGAAGCAGCAACACCTGATTGAAGGCCGTCTCGGCCAGCGCCTCGGGATTGAACTGCAGCCCGGGGATGCGATCTTCGAGCGACAGCAGGAAATGCACGAACATGACCGAGTCGAGGTCGAAGTCGCGGTCCAGCAATGTGCTGTCCTGCAGGTCGGTCACCGGACGCTCGATCACTTCGCTCAGCGCCTCGCAGACCGTCTCTTTGAAAAAATAGCCCATAATCATCCTTTCGCGGTTCTGTTGCAGTTTGCGGGTTCCAGTTTGATCGCGGCGAAGGTCACGCCATGGCCTGCCGCGAATAAAAACAGCGATGCGTCGTCTGCGGGCCGGGTCTCGGCGACGCCCAGGTAGGTGTCCGAACAGAACATGTGGCCGATGCGCATGTCGGTGCCGGTCGCGATGTTGTGGTCCAGACCGGCAGCCCGCAGCGCCCGGGCGATCAGCGGCGCGTTCAGATTGTAGGGGACCACGATCGGGCCCCTGGCGAAAAAACCCGGGTCTCCGGCGACGACCGCCTGCAGAAAGGCGATCAGACCCGCCTCGAAATCGGTCTGCAGCGCCTTGCGGTCCTCGGGCGCCATGTCGTCGGGATTGATGTGATAGCGCGGCAGATGGGCGACATGGCTGCCGCGCAGCCGGTATTTGCCGCCCGGCGCGAACAGGGATGCGACGCCAGCCTCGCCCAGAAGGCCGACCGACAGGCGGTTGCCCGCCGGGTGAAAGGCCTTTTCGCCCGCCAGAACGATGAAGGGCCGACCCAGGGCCGCGCCAAGATGCACCGCCGCCAGGCCCGAGGCGCAATTGGTCATGCTGAAGGTCAGCACTTCCCAATGGTCAAGCCCGACTGTGGCAAAGAGATCTCTCAGCCAGTCGACCTCGAACGGGGTATTGTGGGTCTGCGTCTTGGCATAAAGCCCGTAGCCGTCGGTCTGCCGCAGTTCGGGGTGGCGCTGAACCAGCCCGCCAAGCGCGTCCAGCAGCATCTCGCGGTGGGTGTTTGCGCAAAGACGCACACCGGTCTGACCGAAAAAGCGATCGTACATCCGGGCAGAGGATGGGGCGATGCCATGGCTGTGCGACAGGCCGTCCAGCGGAACGATTTCCGCCTTCTCGCGACCCAGATACACATGTTGCAAACCCAGCACCCGTTTCCCCCTTTTTCGCGTTCGATCCTGGCGTTACGCTGGCTTTTTGGTCGTCTTCACCAGGCGGCCACTTGGGGGTGGAATATTTTTCTGTTATAAAACAAACAGATAAATGATCTTCTGCCCCCAGAAGCCCTGTCACTGAAGCAAAGCCGTGGCGGGCCAGAGACCTTGAACCCGCCGTTTCAGACCTGAATCGTGATTTAGTCACGCCGCCCGGCGGACGGGGACTATCACCGGATGCGGCATGGTCTATCTGGAACCAGCGGCCCGTGATCCGGCCGTTCGAATTCGGGGGCGAGCGTGATCGAGGACCCAGCATCTGATCCCGTCGCGGGTCGCGCCAAGACGCAAAGGTCGCCCTGGCAAATGTCCGCCCTGGCAGAGATGACGGCGCGGTCCGGGGGGTTTTTGTCGGCTGCGGCGCTGTTCGATACCGGGCTTTCGGGTCTTGTCGCGCTTCAGGCCACCTATCATCCTGACCGGTTCAGCCCTGACCTTTTCGCGGCCTTCGATCTGCCCTGTCCGGACCGGCTGGCAACCGCAACGGCAAAAAGGCAGGCGGAATATCTGGCGGGCCGGGTTCTGATCGGCGCCTGCCTTGATCTTCTGGGCCTGCCGGTGGTCGCGGTCGGAACCGGGGCCGGGGGCGCGCCGCTCTGGCCCTTTGGGGTGGCCGGAACGCTCAGCCACGCGGGCGG
>CAZKJZ010000014.1:0-3352 GCA_964553145.1 uncultured Frigidibacter sp.
CCGGGTTGGCCCGGGCCGGCCGGGGGGCTAGCCCCGGACCATCGTATAGGTGCCCTTGCCCGACAGGATGCCCCGGAAACCGCCCGGTTCATCCAGCGAAAAGACCACGATCGGCAGTTTGTTGTCGCGGGCCAGCGCGATGGCCGAGGCATCCATGACCTTGAGATGCTTTTGCAGCACCTCGTCATAGGTCACCACGTCATAGCGCACCGCGTCGGCATGTTTCTTGGGGTCCTTGTCATAGACGCCATCGACCTTGGTGCCCTTGAAGATCGCCTCGCAGCCCATTTCGTTGGCGCGCAGCGTCGCTGCCGTGTCGGTGGTGAAATAGGGGTTGCCGGTGCCCGCGGCAAAGATGCAGACCCGCTTTTTCTCCAGGTGCCGCACCGCGCGGCGGCGGATGTAGGGTTCGCAGACCTGATCCATCGGGATGGCGCTGATGACGCGGGTGAAGACGCCCAGCGTTTCCAGCGCGGCCTGCATGGCCAGCGCATTCATCACCGTGGCCAGCATGCCCATATAGTCGGCGGTCGTGCGTTCCATCCCCTGTGCCGACCCCTGCAGGCCGCGAAAGATGTTGCCGCCGCCGATGACCATGCAGATCTCGACCCCGAGATCATGGACCGACTTCACTTCCTCGGCGATGCGCTGGACGGTCGGCGGATGCAGGCCAAAGCCCTGATCCCCCATCAGCGCCTCGCCGGAAATTTTCAGAAGAACACGTTTGTAGGTGACGGTGGGTTCTGCTGCCCCGGTCATGATACTCTCTTATGTCAGAAGGCGGGCCGGAGGGTTTCGCATGACCGGCCCTTGTCACTGGCGGGCAAAATGACGGAAAACGGCGAAAGGTTCAACGGCAGAAGCGACGCCTGCCCACGACAGATTGCGACAGATGGGTGAGTGGGAACAAATTATGGGTGGCGCGGCCCTGCCGCCCGGTGACCGGCCGGTGCTGATCGCCGGGCCGACGGCCAGCGGCAAGTCGGCGCTGGCGCTTGCCATTGCCGGAGCGCAGGGGCGCGCGATCATCAATGCCGATGCGCTGCAGGTCTGGTCGGTCTGGCGCATCCTGTCCGCCCGCCCGACGCCCGAGGACGAGGCGCAGGCGCCGCATCTTCTTTATGGCCATCGCGCGCCGGGGCAGGACTATTCCGTCGGCCACTGGCTGCGCGATGTGGCGGGGATTTTGGCGCAGGGTCCGGCGCCGGTCATCGTCGGCGGCACCGGGCTTTACCTGTCCGCCCTGACCGAGGGGCTGGCCGATATTCCGCCGACCCCGCCCGACGTCCGGGCCGAAGCCGATGCGCGCATGGCACGCGACGGCGCGGCGGCCCTTCTGGCCGAACTTGACGCGACAACCGCTGCCCGGATCGACCGGCAGAACCCCGCGCGCATCCAGCGCGCCTGGGAGGTGCTGCGCGCCACCGGGCAGGGGCTGGCCGCATGGCAGACAGCGACCGGCCCGGCCTTGTTGCCGCCCGGCAGTGCGACGCTGATCCGGCTGGACTGCGACCGCGACTGGCTGGCCGGGCGCATCGACGCCCGTTTTGACGCCATGATCGCCATGGGCGCGCTGGAGGAGGTGCGGACCGCCCTGCCCCTGTGGGACCCCGGCGCCCAGTGGGCGCGCTGCATCGGCGCGCCCGAGCTTGTCGCCTATCTGCAGGGGGTCATGACCCTGCCGGACGCTATATCTGCCGCCAAGGCGCAAAGCCGGCAGTATGCCAAGCGTCAGCGCACCTGGCTGCGGCGCCGGATGGGCGGCTGGAAACCGCTGACCCGCCCGTGACTTTTTGGCACTGATCCGCCGAGCCATATGATTTTTCAGGTCTTTTGCATTGCGATCCCCCGGGGCCTGCGCCAGACTTGACCCAAGACCGTGACAAGAACGAAAGCAGCCGCGTGGTCAAACTTTTCAGCACCCCTCCGCTTTTGGCCAAGACCGCCGCGCCGAAACCGCGCGTCGCGGCGCCGCTGCAGGTGGAACCCACCACGGCCCTGCGGCTGACGCCGATCGCCCGGCTTGCCCAGGGCGGCCGTTGGCGGGTCGAGGCGATGCGCGCCTATGGCGAACCTCTGCTCTTGTGGTTCACCCGCGGGCAGGGCCGCATCACCGTCGGCGGCATCACCCGGGGCTATGGCGCCCATAATGCGATCCTGATCCCGGCGGGCATGATGCACGGGTTCGATGTCGGCCCCCAGACCTCGGGGACCGCGCTGTTCTTTGGCAGCGATCACGGGCTTGACCTGCCGGACGAGCCCCTGCATCTGCGCATCCGTGACGTCGGACCTCAGGCCGAACTGTCTGGAATCATTGAAAACATCCAACGCGAGATGGACGGCGCCAAGCCAGGCGCCGACCGCGCCGCGCGCCATCATATCGGGCTTCTGGGCGTCTGGCTGGAACGCCATCTGGATGCCGCCGATGACGTGCCCCAGCGCGATGCGGCCCGCAGGCTGGCGCGCGCCTATGCCGACCTTCTGGAACGCGACTTCCGCAGCGGCAAGGGTGTCGCCGAATTCGCCCGCGATCTGGGCGTGACCCCCACCCATCTGACCCGCGTCTGCAACAAGACCTGCGGGCGATCCGCATCGGACCTTCTGCATGATCGCCAGCTGTTCGAGGCGCGCAAGCTTTTGACCGAAACCAAGCTGCCGGTGGCCAGGGTCGCCGAAAGCCTGGGCTTCACCTCGGCCGCCTATTTCACCCGCGCCTTCCAGAGCCGCACCGGCAAGACCCCGACCGAGTTTCGCCGCACGCATTGAGCCCGCGCTCTCTGTCATAGCGGAAAATCTGCGCCCTCCGTCATGACGGAAAATCTGCACAACCGATTCTTCCGCGACAAGGAATGGCGGGCAATGTCGCATTTGAGCGTTGACGTGCCGTCAAATTCGATGCGCAATGGGCGCGCATGACGCAGCTTTCGGTCACCAAGCCCGGCACAAGACACGGGCAGGCTCCGGGGCCTTTTCCGACACTCAGGGAGATGAAGATGACTAAGCACTTTTCGCCGGAGACCTTGCACCCGGCTGCCCATATGCTGGCCGGGGAACTGGAGGCGGGCAAGATCAGCCGCCGCGAGTTTCTGACCCGCACCACCGCGCTGGGCGTTTCTGCCGCCGCCGCCTATGGCCTGATCGGCCTGCCTGCCCCCGCTGCCGCCCAAGAGGCCAAGGTCGGCGGCGTTGTCCGCTGCGGCATGGAAGTCAAGGCGCTGAAAGACCCGCGCCTGGCCGACTGGCCGCAGATTGCCAACGTCTATCGCGGCTGGCTGGAATTTCTGATCCAGTACAATTCGGACGGCACGTTCGAAGGCCGCCTGCTGGAAAGCTGGGAGGCGAATGCCGACGC
>CAZKJZ010000014.1:3452-16577 GCA_964553145.1 uncultured Frigidibacter sp.
CGGACGGCACGTTCGAAGGCCGCCTGCTGGAAAGCTGGGAGGCGAATGCCGACGCGACCGAATATGTGCTGAAGGTCCGTCAGGGCGTCAAATGGAACAATGGCGATGCGTTCACCGCCGATGACGTCGTGCGCAACTTTGGCCGCTGGTGCGACGGGTCGGTCGAAGGCAATGCCATGGCCTCGCGCTTCCCCGGCCTGACGGAATCGGTCCCGGCCACCAATGCCGACGGCACGCCCAAGGTCGATGATGCAGGCGCTGCTGTGACGGTCCTGCGTCTGCGGGATGGAGCCGTGGTCAAAGTCGATGACAGCACCGTCAAACTGGCCATGTCCGCCTCGGACATCGCCGTCGTGCCGAACATCGCCGACTATCCGTCGGCCGTGGTCCATTCCAGCTTCAAGGACGGCGATGATCCGGGCGCAGCCCCGATCGGCACCGGCCCCTATACGCTGGGCGAAATGACCGTCGGCCAAAAGGCCGTGCTGGTCCGCGCCCCGAACCACACCTGGTGGGGCGGCACCGCACCCCTGGACGAGATCCACTACATCGACTTCGGCACCGACATGTCGACCATGGTGTCGATGGCCGGTTCGGACGAGATCGACACCAACTATGAAACCGTCGGCGATTTCATCGATCAGCTGGACGCGCTGGGCTGGAAAAAGTTCGACGTGGTGACGGCGGCAACCATCGTCTGCCGCTTCAACTCGGCCCAGTCCGACCTTTACAAGGAAAAGGCCGTTCGCCAGGCGCTGCAAAAGGCCGTCGATCCCAAGGTCGTGCTGGAACTGGGTTACAACAACCTGGGCACCACCGCCGAAAACCACCATGCCTGCCCGGTCCACCCGGAATATTTCCAGCTGCCCGCGCAGACCGTCGATCCCGCCGGCCTGAAACCGGCGCTGGAGGCAGCCGGTCTGGCCGATGCCGAGATCGAACTGATCTCGCTGGACGATGGCTGGGAAGCGGCAACCTCGGACGCGGTCGCAGCACAGCTGCGTGACGCCGGCGCCAATGTGAAGCGGACGGTCAAGCCCGGTTCGACCTTCTGGAACGACTGGCAGAAATACCCGTTCTCGTCCACCACCTGGAACCACCGGCCGCTGGCCGTCCAGAACATGAGCCTGGCCTATACGTCCACCGGCTCGTGGAACGAAACCGGCATGGCCAACCCGGACTTCGACGCCGCCATGACCAAGGCGCTGGCGCTGGCCGATGCTGACAAGCGGCGCGAAGTGATGCAGACGCTGGAATCCATCCTGCAGGACGAGGGCTATATCATCCAGCCCTTCTGGCGGTCGCTCTTCCGTCACGCCAAGGAAGGCGTGAATGTCGAGATGCATCCGTCGATGGAGCATCAGCACTACAAATGGTCGATCAGCTGATCGACCCAGGGCGGCAGGGCCTGGCCCTGCCGCCTTTCTGACCACTGAAATCATCGGGGCCGCGCCTTGCGGCCTTCCCCCTGAACGCGACGGGAGTTGCGATGTTTTGGTTCATCCTGCGCCGGCTGGGTCTGATGGTGCTGACCGCATTCTTTCTGACCTTCATCGTCTTCGTGCTGACCAACCTGCCCCCCAACCTTGAAAAGCTGGCCCGGTCCGAAGGATCGGTGCGCATGACCGACGATGCGATCGCCGCCTGGATCGACCAGAACGGCTATGGCGGGTCGATGATCAAGCGCTATGGCGAATGGCTGGGGGTGGTACCGGGCTGGGTGCGCACCGACGAAAAGGGCGACACCCGCGGCCGCTGCATCACCGAAGGGACCGACCCGGCCAGCGCGCCAACGCGCTGCGGCGTTCTGCAAGGCAACTGGGGCATGTCGACCTTTGCCAAGGAACCCGTCTCTGTGGTTCTGGGCCGGGCGCTTGGCCATACCGGCTGGCTGATGCTACTGGTGACGCTGGTCATGGTGCCGGTCGCGCTGGTCATCGGTGTGATATCGGGCATGTCACCCGGATCGCGCACCGACCGGGTCCTGTCGATCTTTTCCATCGCCTCCTCGGCCACGCCGGAATATGTCTCGGGCGTCATCCTTGTGGCGCTTCTGGCCTCGGCCACCACCGGCCTCTCGCCGATCCTGGCCGACTGGGGCTGGATCAGCACCAAGACGCTTTTCTCGGGCACTGCGACCAGCGCGCTGGATGACATCACCTTCGCCAATTTCGCCCTGCCGGTCACCACTGTCGCCCTTTATGCGATCGGCTATATCGCCCGCATGACCCGCGCCTCGATGGCCGAGGTGATGACGGCGCAATATATCCGCACCGCGCGGCTGAAGGGCGTGCGCTTTCGCGACATCGTGCTGAAACACGCGCTCAGGAACGCGCTGATCGCGCCCTTCACGGTGATCATGCTGCAGTTCCCCTGGCTCTTGAACGGCGTGGTGATTTCGGAAACGCTCTTCAACTACAAGGGCTTCGGCTGGACTTTGGTTCAGGCGGCCGGCAACAACGATATCCAGTTGCTTTTGGGCTGTTCCATCGTCGCGGTCTTTGTCGTTCTTGTCACGCAGCTGATTTCCGACATCGGCTATGTCTTCCTTAACCCCCGGATCAGGATCAGCTGATATGGAACCCATGTCCTGGGGCGCGATTGCCGCCACCCTTGTCAAACAATTCCTGCCTGTCTGGATCGCCCTTGTCCTGACCTTTGCTTTATCGATCCGCTACAAAAGGCGGCTCGGTCTTTACGGCAAGCTTTTCGACTCGCCGGTCGGCATGGTCGGCTATGGGCTGGTGATGTTCTGGGTCTTTACCGCCCTTTTCGCGCCGATGATCGAAACCATGCCGGTGCTGGACCAGTTCGCCGGCATGAAGAACAAGGTGCCCGGCACGCCATTGAAGGACGGAACCGGCTTTTTCCTCCTGGGCGGCGATCATCTGGGGCGTGATGTCTTTTCCCGCACCGTCGCCGGGTCGCGCATCGTCATCTCCATCGCACCCCTGGCCACGCTTTTCGCCTTCATGGCGGGGATCACGCTGGGCCTGCCCGCAGGCTATTACGGCGGCAAGCTGGACACGATCCTGTCGTTCATTGCCAACCTTGTGCTGGCCTTCCCGGTGATCCTGCTCTTTTATCTTCTGGTCACGCCGGAAATCTTTCAGGCCGGGGTGCCGCAATATATGGCGATGGTCCTCTTCGTCATGCCGATCGTCTTCCTCGTCCTTCTCATCAACTCGCGCTATTATGTGAAGCCGGACCTCAGGAACTGGCTCGTGGGCGGCATCATCCTGATCGGCGGCTGGGCGTACCTGTCGCTGATCAACGATGCCGACACGCCGATCCACTTCCTGCCCGACAGCCTCGATATCGTCCGGGTGCCGCCGAACCTTCTGATCGTCTTCGTCTCGGTCGTCTTTGTCAGCGCGCCCACCATCTTCCGCATCGTTCGCGGCATCGTCCTCGATATCAAGACCCGCGACTATATCTCGGCCGCCCAGACCCGCGGCGAACGGCCCTGGTACATCATGCTGTGGGAAATCCTGCCCAACGCCCGCGGGCCCCTGATCGTCGATTTCTGCCTGAGGATCGGCTACACCACCATCCTCCTCGGCACGCTCGGCTTCTTCGGCCTTGGCCTTGATCCCGAAAGCCCGGACTGGGGCTCGACCATCAATGCGGGCCGGAAACTTCTGACCATCGCCCCCCACCCGGCCTTCGTCCCGGCCATCGCTCTCCTGAGCCTGGTCCTTGGCCTCAACCTTCTGGCCGACGGGTTGCGCGAAGAAAGCCTGAAGGACTAAAGATGATCCTTTCCCCCTTCTTCTCTTCCTAAATATCCCGGGGGTCCGGGGGCAGCGCCCCCGGCCTCGCCCACCAGAACCGAGGCATGAGATGACCAACACATCCTGGGACCCGTCGCAACCGATCCTTCAGATCGACAATCTCTCGATCTCCTTCTTCACCCGGCTGAGGGAAATCCCCGCCGTCATGGACTTTTCCTGCACGGTCATGGCCGGCGAGGCGATGGGCCTTGTCGGCGAAAGCGGCTGCGGCAAGTCGACCGTTGCGCTGGCGGTCATGCGCGACCTTGGCCGCAACGGTCGCATCACCGGCGGCTCGATCCGCTTCAAGGGCCGCGATCTGGTTACGATGGGCGACGAGGACCTGCGCCAGATCCGGGGCCGCGAGATCGCGATGATCTATCAGGAACCGATGGCCAGCCTTAATCCGGCGATGAAGATCGGCAGGCAGCTGATGGAAGTGCCGATGATCCACGAAGGGATCAGCGCCGAAGAGGCGCACAAGCGCGCTTTGGAGGTCGTGACCGACGTGCGCCTGCCCGACCCGGCACGGATGTTGAATTCCTATCCCCACCAGCTGTCGGGCGGCCAGCAGCAGCGCATCGTCATCGCCATGGCGCTGATGTCGAAGCCCGCGCTTCTGATCCTCGACGAGCCGACCACCGCGCTGGACGTGACGGTCGAGGCGGCGGTCGTCGATCTGGTCAAGGACCTGGGCGAGAAATACGGCACATCCATGCTGTTCATCAGCCACAACCTTGGCCTGGTCATGGATGTCTGCGACCGGCTTTGCGTGATGTATTCGGGCGAGGCGGTCGAAACCGGCGCCATCGCCGATGTGTTCGACCGGATGCAGCATCCCTATACGCAGGCTCTCTTCCGCTCGATCCCGCTGCCGGGCGCGGACAAGAATGCGCGTCCCCTGATCTCGATCCCCGGCAACTTCCCCCTGCCCCACGAACGGCCTCAGGGCTGCAACTTCGGGCCGCGCTGCAATTATTTCGTCGACGGGGTCTGCAACAAGGCCGATGTGCCGATGTTCGCCGTGAATGGCCATGACCGTCACGATACCCGCTGCATGCGGGTGGCCGAGATTGACTGGGCGGCCAAACCCCCGGTCAAGGCCCAGATCGAAAAGGCCCCGATCGGCAAGGTCGTCCTGAAGATGGACAATGTCCGGAAATATTATGAAATATCGACCGGCCTTTTCGGCGGCGGTGCCAAGAAGGTGGTCAAGGCCAACGAAACCCTGTCGTTCGAGGCGCATGAGGGCGAGACCCTGGCCATCGTCGGGGAATCGGGCTGCGGCAAGTCGACCTTTGCCAAAGTGCTGATGGGGCTGGAAACGGCGTCCGGCGGCAAGATCATGCTCTATGACCGCGATATCCAGAATACGCCGATCCAGCAGCGCACCGCCGACACGGTGTCGGGCGTGCAGATGGTGTTCCAGAACCCGTTCGACACGCTGAACCCGTCGATGACGGTCGGGCGCCAGATTATCCGGGCGCTGGAAATCTTTGGCGAAGGCCAGAATGACAGCGCCCGTGCCGCGCGGATGCTGGAACTGCTCGATCTGGTCAAGCTGCCGCGCGCCTTTGCCGACCGGATGCCGCGCCAGCTGTCGGGCGGCCAGAAACAGCGGGTCGGCATCGCCCGCGCCTTTGCCGGCGGGGCCAAGGTCGTGGTGGCGGATGAACCGGTGTCGGCGCTTGACGTGTCGGTGCAGGCCGCCGTCACTGACCTCTTGATGGAGATCCAGCGCAAGAACAAGACGACGCTTCTGTTCATCAGCCATGACCTGTCGATCGTCCGCTATCTGTCGGACCGGGTCATGGTCATGTATCTGGGCCATGTGGTCGAACTTGGCACCACCGATCAGGTCTTCTCGCCGCCCTATCACCCCTATACCGAAGCGCTTCTTTCCGCTGTCCCGATCGCCGATACCCATGTGCAGAAAAAGCGCATCGTGCTGGACGGTGAAATCCCTTCGGCCATGAACCCGCCGCCGGGCTGCCCGTTCCAGACCCGCTGCCGCTGGAAGTCGAAAGTGCCGGGCGGGCTCTGCGAGCGCGAGGTGCCGCCGATGCGCCAGCTGGCCGAGGGCCACCAGATCAAGTGCCATCTGTCCGATGAAGAGCTTGCAACCATGGAGCCGGTGATCAAGATAGCCGCAGAGTAACCATCGGCGGCAGGACCATGGGGCGCGAGGCAGTCTGCAGCATCCGGCATGGTGGCGAGGCCGCCGAGGGCAAGGCACTTCTGGAAGCGGCCGAGGTGATCCTGCGCGGCCCGATCCGCGCCCGCCTGCCCCGCGCCTCTCTGACCGGCTGGTCGGTCGACGGCGGCACCCTTCGGCTGGACACCGGCGGCGGAACCTATGAGCTGGACCTTGGCCCCGTCGAGGCCGCGGCCTGGGACAAGGCTCTGGCCAAGCCACCGCCAGACCTCGGTGCCAAGCTGGGGCTTGGTCCCGACAGGCCCGGATGGGTCATGGGCCGGGTCGAGGATGCAGATCTGGCCGCAGCACTGGCCGGGGCCGAGGCCGCTGACCCGTCGGCCGCCGCACTGCTGCTGGCGCTGATCCTGTCGCCACCGGACCTTGCCGCAGCCCTTGCGCTGGCCGATGCGCATCCCGCCAAGCCTGTGTGGGCCATCCATGCCAAGGGCAAGGCGGCCGCGCCGCCAGACGCCGATATCCGCGCGGCCTTTCGGGATGCCGGATATGTCGACACCAAGGCCTGCGCCGTATCGGCCCGGCTGACCGCAACCCGCTATAACCGCCGCGCCTGACGCATCGGGGACTTGCGGCAGGCGGTCTGGACATGCATATGGTCTGTAATTGCCACGCCCAGCACGAGGGATCGCCATGACCACATTCGACGAACGCGAACATGCCTTTGAAAACAAGTTCGCCCATGACGAGGAACTGCAGTTCAAGGCCGAGGCGCGGCGCAACAAGCTGGTCGGCCTTTGGGCCGCCGAAATCCTGGGCAAGACCGGCGCTGCCGCCGACGCCTATGCCAGGGATGTCGTCGCCATCGACATTGCCGAGGCGGGCGACGCGGATGTGTTTCGCAAACTCTCGACCGACCTTGGCGCCCTGTCCGACGAGGCGACGATCCGCGCCAAGATGGGCGCGCTGATGATCGAGGCCAAGCGCCAGATCATGTCGGAACTCTGATCAACGCTGACAGGCGTGAAAGCGGACGGCCCTTCGGGGCCGTTTTCATTCAAATTTCCCCGATTTCCTCCTCGCTTGGACAGGGACGTTAAGCCCGCTTCAACCTCTGCCGCGCCATTCCGGTGGTTCATGGCAGGGGAATTGCATGGCACGGGCGATGGACGGGCGGAGGGGGCAGATCAGTCCGGCGCGGGCCGCACGGGCGGCGCGCGGGCTGGCGCGGCTGTCGCTGCCGCTTCTGATCACCGCCTGGCTCTTGTGGTCGGCGCGCGACCGGCTGATGGCTTTGGACTGGGTGCTGGTCTGGCAGGCGGCCCGCGCGGCGCATCCGATGGAATGGGCCGCAGCCCTGTGCGCCACCGCCTGCGGATTTGCCGCCCTTGGCCGCTATGATGCACTCATTCACCTCTATCTCGACACCGGCGTCGCCCCGGCCCGCGCCGCGCGATCGGGCATGGCGGCCATCGCCATCAGCCAGATGAGCGGATTCGGGCTGGTGACCGGCAGCCTGACACGCTGGTCGCTGCTGCCGGAACTTTCGGCAGCCCGCGCGGCCCGGGTCACATTGGCGGTCACGGTCAGCTTTCTTTGGGCCTGGGCGCTGATCGCGGCTCTGGCGGTCCTGATCCTGATGCCCGCCACCGCGCCCTTTGCGCCCCTGCTGCACAGCGCCGCGATCGGGGTTCTGACGCTCTGCCTTGCGCTGATCCTTGCCGGGCTGGCCCTGCCTGCCCTGCATCTTCGCGGCCATCGGGTCGCCCTGCCGCCGGTCCTGTTGCAGGGGCGCTTTCTTCTGTGCACGGCCATCGACACGGGCTCTGCGGCGCTGGCGCTTTATGTCTTTCTGCCGGACGGCGCGGCCCTTTCGGTCACCGCCTTCCTGCCCGCCTATCTTCTGGCGCTGGGCGCGGGGCTGATCGCGGGCACGCCGGGCGGCATCGGGCCCTTCGAACTGACGCTGGCCGCCCTTTGCCCCGGCTTTCAGCCGGAGGCCTTTGCCGGAGCACTTCTGTGTTACCGCGCCGCCTATTTCGCCCTGCCCGCCGTGCTGGCCGGGGTCATGGTCATCGCCGGGCGGCTCATGCCACGGGTCAACCCCCGCGGGGCAAGCCCGGCGCAGGCGGTCAGTGACAGCGAGATCGCCAGCGCCCACCGCGCCGAAAGCGCGCTGATCCGGCAGGCGGGAACCCGGCCGCTGCGCGCGCAGGGCCAGCCCGGCTTTTGGCTGACCTCCCCTGCCGGACAGGTGTTGGCCGGGCTTTTTGATCCGACAGCGGGCCCCCGCGCCCTGCCCGCCCTGCTGCCCGTGCTGGCAGAGGAGGCGGACCGGACGGGGCGCTTGCCCGCTCTTTACAAGATCGAACCGCGCGCCGCCGCCATGGCCCGCCGCGCGGGCTGGGTCGTGCATCCCTATGCCAGCGAATTCTGGCTGCACCCGGCCGGGTTCCATACCGACGGCCCGGCCCGCGCCACGCTGCGCCGCAAGCTGCGCCATGCGGAAACGGCCGGGGTGACGGTGCGCGCCTGTGCGCCCGGCGCCGACCTGCCGATCGCCGATCTGGCAGCGATCAACAAAGCCTGGGCCGGGCAGCACGGCGGCGAACGCGGCCTCTCGATGGGCCGGTTCGACCCCGCCCATCTGGCCAGCCAAAGGCTCTTTCTGGCCGAGTGTGACGGCCAGCCTGTGGCCTTCATCAGCCTGCATGCGGGTGCGCGGGAATGGACCCTGGACCTGATCCGCCAGACAGGTGCTGCACCCGATGGCACGATCCATCTTCTGATCCTGACCGCAATCCATGACGCCGCCCGCATCGGCCTGCCCCGCCTGTCGCTGGCCGCAGCCCCCTTGCACGGCCTTGGCCTCAGCGGCCGTGCAGCGCGTCTGGCCGCCCGGCTGGCGCCCGGCACCGGCCTGCGTCAGTTCAAGGCAGGCTTTGCAGGTCGCGAGACGCCGCTTTACATCGCCGCCCGGTCCCGCCCGGCGCTGGCCCTGGCCGCCGCCGAGATCGCCCGCGGCATCCGCTGGCCCGGTCCCCTGCCCCGGCCCCCGACCGGCGACATCAGCGGAATTCATGATCCGCCCTGCGAAGTTGAATTTGCGGTTTTTGCGCCCACATGGCAGAGGTAACCCAACCGGGCCAGCCCCGGACCCGCTGCCAAAGGACCGGACCCTGATGACCAATGCCCTCTCACGCCTTCTTGCCGAACGCGACTGGATCCTGGCCGACGGCGCCACCGGCACCAACCTCTTCAACATGGGGCTGGAGGCCGGGGAAGCACCCGAGATGTGGAATACGGACCGGCCCGAAAACATCCGCGCGCTTTATGCCAATGCCGTCGCCGCCGGGTCGGACCTCTTTCTGACCAACACGTTCGGCGGCAATGCGGCGCGGCTGAAACTCCACAATGCCCAGGGCCGGGTGGCCGAGCTGAACCGGATCGGCGCCGAGATCGGCCGCGGTGTCGCCGACAAGGCGGGCCGCCCGGTCGTCGTCGCAGGCTCGATGGGCCCGACCGGCGAGATCATGGAACCGATGGGGTCGCTGACCTATACGGACGCTGTCGAGATCTTTCACGAACAGGCCGAGGGGCTGAAGGCCGGCGGCGCGGATGTGCTGTGGGTCGAGACGATTTCGGCCGCCGACGAATTCCGCGCGGCGGCCGAGGCCTGCGCCCGGGCGGGAATGCCCTGGTGCGGTACGATGAGCTTTGACACGGCGGGCCGGACGATGATGGGGGTGACCTCGGCGCAGATGGTGGCGCTGGTGGGCAAGCTGGCGCACCAGCCGCTGGCCTTTGGCGCCAATTGCGGCGTCGGCGCGTCGGATCTGATGCGGACGGTGATGGGTTTTGTCGCGGCAGGACCGGAACTGCCGGTGATCGCCAAGGGCAATGCCGGCATCCCGAAATATCACGACGGCCATATCCATTATGACGGCACGCCCGCGCTGATGGGCGACTATGCCGTTCTTGCCCGCGATGCCGGTGCGACAATCATCGGCGGCTGCTGCGGCACCATGCCGGAGCATCTGCATTCCATGCGTGCCGCCCTTGAAAGCCATCCGCGCGGCGCCCGCCCGTCACTTGAGGATATCGCCGCCCGGCTTGGCGCCTTTTCCTCGGCCTCGGACGGCACCGACGGCCCTGCGGGCGGCGAACGGCGCGAACGCGGCGGACGGCGGCGCGGCTGAGGGCGTGGGAGCAAGGGGGCTCTGCCCCGGCGCCTGCGGCGCCTCCCCGGGATATTTGGACCACAATGAAAGCCGTATATTCATTGTGGACCAAATATCCTCGCCGAAGGCACACCCTCGCGGAACCGCGCGTGAGCGCGGGCCGCGAGAGGAAAGGAATGGCGCCCCGACAGGGGCGCCGCAATTGAATTAACCGCCGCCGCTTTCGGCCTTCATCGTCCAGCTGCCGCCCTCCTCGCTCCAGTAGCGGGCGGCCAAGCCGGCGGCCGTGAGGCTTTTCCATTGCTGGCGGGCCGAACTGACGGCAGCGTCGGACCCGCCGTCGAAAAGGACGCAGACCCGTTCGGCGGTGCGCACCTCGTCCGCCGTCACTTTTGCCCCGTCGACCAGCATCAGGCAGGCGCGGTCTGGCGCCGGGTCAAGGGTCAGCAGGATCGGTTGCAGCGCATCCTGGGGGCCGCCTGCGGCCAGGCCGTGGGGCAGGAAACTGTCGTCCCCGCCCGCCAGCCACAGGGCCTGATCCAGATGGCTCAGCCGCGCGGCATCGCAGGCGCGGATCGCCACGTGCCAGCCCTGCCCCAGCGCGCGCTGCGACAAGGTCGCCAGCGTCGCCTCGGCGCCCGAACGGGTCAGGTGATAGAAATAGACCGATCCCATCAGCCGCCCGCCGCATTGCCCGCCAGATCGCCCATCAGCCGCACCAGCGTCCTGACGCCCCAGCCCGAGGCGCCCTTGGCCGGGTGCAGCGTGCCTTCGGTCGGGGTGACGGCGACGCCTGCGATATCGATATGGCACCAGGGCGTGTCATCGCGCACAAAGCGTTTCAGGAACTGCGCCGCCGTGATCGAGCCTGCGGGGCGGCCACAGGAATTGCGCATGTCGGCGATATGGCTTTTCAGGATCGCGTCATAGGCCGGGGCCAGCGGCAGGCGCCAGGCGCCTTCGCCCTCGGCCCCCGCCGCTTTGATCAGCGCGGCGCACAGGGGGTCATTGTTGGAAAAGACCCCGGCATTCTCGTGCCCCAGCGCCACGACGACGGCGCCGGTCAGGGTGGCCAGGTTGATCATGCCGCGCGGGCGGAACCGTTCCTGCGCGTACCAAAGCACATCGGCCAGCACCAGCCGCCCTTCGGCATCGGTATTGATGATCTCGATCGTGTCGCCCTTCATCGAACGGACCACGTCGCCCGGCCGCTGGGCGCGACCGTCGGGCATGTTTTCGACCAGCCCGACCAGCCCCACGACATTCGTGCGCGCGCCGGTCAGCGCGAGCGCCATCATCACCCCCGCGACAACACCCGCACCGCCCATGTCCATGGTCATGTCCTGCATGCCCTCGGCCGGTTTCAGCGATATGCCGCCGGTATCGAAACAGACGCCCTTGCCGACCAGCGCAAAGGGGGCCGCACCCTCATCGCCCCCCTTCCATTCCATCACCACCACCTTGGAGGGGCTTTCCGACCCCTGACCCACGCCCAGAAGCGCGCGCATGCCCATGGCCTCCAGTGCCGCCTCATCCAGCACCTCGACCGTCAGGCCCAGATCGCGCAAACCTTCCAGCCGGGAGGCAAAGGCGCTGGTGGTCAGGACGTTGGCCGGTTCGTTGATCAGGTCGCGGGTCAGGGCCACGCCCCGCGCCACCGCCAGCGCCTGTGCGACCTGCGGCGCCACCTGATCAGGGCGGCTGACCATCAGGGTGACCGGGCCGCGTTCCGTGGGCTCGCCGGTCTTGTAGCCGCCGAAATCATAGGCGCGCAGCGTCAGGCCCTGGGCGATCTCGGCCACCTGGGGATGGCCTGCGGCCAGGACCGTCGCCCCGGCCTTGCCCAAACTCTTGCCGATGGCGGCACCGGCCCGGCGGGCCAGGTCGGCACCCGCACGCGGGGCCAGTTTCACCAGCTGCAGCGCATCGGCTGCCAGACCCGCGGGAAAGGCCAGGTCCATCGCATCGCCCTCGCGCAGCTTTGCCCAGGCGGGGCTGGCCAGCGCCCGCCCGACCGCACCTTTTGTCGCCCGGTCGATGCGCCGGGCGATACCGGGCAGCCCCTTGTCCGCAGGCAGGATCAGCACCAGGCGCCCGGGCGCGGCAAGGGCAGCTTCTGCATCGGCGGGGCGGACTTCGGGAAGGCTGGTCAGGGGCATTGCAGGACTCCGGCAGGGTTTTGCCCGGACCCTAGCGATGCAGGCCCGCGCTGGCCAGATTAGAGTTTTCATCCCCCGCCGGTTTGCGCTAGGGATTGCGGAGTGAAACAGGCGGGGGCCAAGTCCTAGATGTCCAGATTCGACAGATACATGCTGTCGCAGCTGATGATGTTCTTCGGCTTTTTCGCGCTTGTGCTGGTGTCGATCTATTGGGTCAACAGCGCGGTGCGGCTTTTTGACCGGCTGATCGCCGATGGCCAGTCGGTCTGGGTGTTTCTGGAAATGTCGGCGCTGAGCCTGCCGAATGTCGTACGGCTGATGGTGCCGGTCGCGGCCTTTGTTGCCGTCGTCTATACCGTGACCCGTATGGCGGGCGAGAGCGAGCTGGTGGTCATGCAGGCCACGGGCTTTTCCCCCTTTCGGCTGGCGCGGCCGGTTCTCTACTTCGGGCTGATTGTCGCGGGGCTTTTGTCGATCCTGACCCATGTGCTGGTGCCCGCCAGCCGCGCCCGGCTGAACGGCTGGAACGAAGAGATTTCGCGCAATGCCTCGTCCAAGTTCCTGAACGAAGGCACGTTCCTGCATCCGACCGAGGGCGTCACGCTTTACATGCGCGATATCAGCCTGGCGGGGGAATTGCGCGACCTGTTCCTGTCGGACGCCCGGCAAGGGGGGACGGTCACCACCTATACTGCCGAGCGCGCCTATCTGGTCAAAAGCGGCGATGTGCCGAAGCTGGTGATGCTGGACGGGATGGCGCAAAGCCTGCACCGGTCGGACCGCCAGCTGTCGGTGACGCGGTTTCAGAATTTCACCTATGATATCGGCGCGCTGATCGCCCGGCGCGGCCCGCATGTGCC
>CAZKJZ010000014.1:16677-26843 GCA_964553145.1 uncultured Frigidibacter sp.
AGAATTTCACCTATGATATCGGCGCGCTGATCGCCCGGCGCGGCCCGCATGTGCCGACGGTCGAGGAACGTCCGACGCCTGAACTTCTGGCGGCAGACCGGGCCGCATTGCAGGCCGCAGGCATTGCGCTGAGCGCCGCGCGGGCCGAGGCGCATGACCGGTTCGCCAAGCCGCTGATCGCCATCGCCGCGTCACTTCTGGCCTTTGCCGCGATGATGACGGGGGGCTACAGCCGTCTGGGTCAATGGCCGCAGACGGCGCTGGCCGTGGGCCTGTTCGTTCTTCTGTTCCTTTTGTCGAACATCGCCGGGCAGGCGGCGGCGCGGGGCGCGGTGGCGGCCCTATACCTGCCGGGACTGGCCGGGTTGGGGCTGGGGCTGGCGCTTTTGGGCTGGGTCGGGCGGGTGCGCCGCCTGCCACGCCTGGCGGGGGCTGTGGCATGACCCTGTCGCTCTATTTCGCCCGCCGGTTCCTGATGACCTTTCTGGCCATTGCGGCGGGCTTTTTCGTCATCCTCTATCTGATCGACATGATCGAGGAAATCCGCAAGGTCGGCGACGCGCCGGGCGCCCTGGGGCGGGCCGCGGGGCTGGCGGGGCTGAAGACGCCGGGCACGCTGTATCAGGTGCTTCCGCTCTGCATGGTCCTGACCTCGATCACGCTTTTCCTGCGGCTGGCGCGCAGTTCGGAACTGGTGGCGGCGCGGGCTGCGGGACGTTCGGCGCTGCGCACGCTGGCGGCGCCGGTGGTCACCGCCTTTGCCTGCGGTCTGTTGGCCGTTGCGGTGGCCAATCCGTTCGTCGCCGCCACGACCAAACGCTATCAGGCGCTGAGTGCGGCGGCCGAAGATGGCGCGGACAGCACCGCCTCGTTCGGGGCGGAAGGGTTGTGGATACGTCAGGGCGATGCCCAGGGGCAATGGGTGATCCACGCCGACGCGATGGCCCCGGATGGCGGCAGCATCACCGGCGCCAGTTTCATGCAATTCGGCGCGACAGGCGGCCCCCTGCGGCGGATCGAGGCCACGACGGCCACGCTAAAGGATGGCGCCTGGCTGGCCAAGGATGCCAAGGACTGGCATTTCACCACCGACACCAACCCCGAGGCCGCCGCCCTGCGGCAGGCGGACCTGCGGCTGGACACTGATCTGACCCCCGACCGGATCCGCGACAGTCTGGGCGCGCCCCAGACCGTGCCGGTCTGGGACCTGCCCGAACAGATCGCGGCGCTGGAGCGGGCGGGCTTTTCGGCACGGGCCTATGCCGTCTGGCTGCAGATGGAACTGGCGCTGCCCCTGTTTCTGGCAGCGATGGTGCTGATTGGCGCGGGCTTTACCATGCGCCACGTCCGCTTTGGCCGCACCGGCCTTTTCGTCCTTATGGCACTGGTGTCGGGGATCGCCCTTTTCTTTGTCCGCAATTTCGCGCAAGTGCTGGGCGAAAGCGGGCAGATCCCGGTTCTTCTGGCGGCATGGAGCCCGCCCGTCGCGGCCATTCTGCTGGCCACCAGTCTTTTGTTGCATCTGGAGGACGGCTGATGCGCCGCCTTGCCGCCCTTGTCGCCCTACTGTGGCTTATGGCCACCCCGCCGGTCCTTGCGCAGGACGATCAGGCGACGCTGGTTGCCGACCGGCTTTTCATCAATGCCGACACGACCCTGACCGCCGAGGGCGCGGTCGAGATTTTCTTTAAAGGAACCCATCTGAAAGCGGCGCGCCTGACCTATGACCGCGCGACCGACCGGCTGGTGATCGACGGGCCGATCACCATGACCGATGAAGGGGGCACGGTCATCCTCGCCTCGTCCGCAGACCTGTCGCGCGACATGTCGGACGGTATCCTGAAAAGCGCGCGCATGGTGATGCAGGACCAGCTGCAACTGGCCGCGGACGAGCTGCGCCGGGCCAGCGGCCGCTATACCACGCTCGACCGGGTCGTCGCCTCGTCCTGTCAGGTCTGCCCGGCCCATCCGGTGCCCTTGTGGGAAATCCGCGCCCGCCGGGTGCTGCATGACCAGAAGGAACACCAGCTCTACTTTCAAGGCGCCCAGTTCCGGGTCGGCGGCGTGCCGCTTCTCTATATCCCGCGCCTCAGGATGCCCGACCCCAGCCTGAAACGCGCGACCGGCGTCCTCATGCCCTCGTTCCGATCCTCGTCGACACTGGGGCTGGGGGTCCGGCTGCCCTATTTCATCGCCATCGACGACAGCCGTGACCTGACCGTGACGCCCTATCTCTCTGAAGGCGGTCAGGGCATGCTGATGCTGCGCTACCGGCAGGCCTTCCGCACCGGACGGATCGAGTTCAACGGTGCCTTGGGCCGCGACAAGCTGCAACCGGGGCAAGAGCGCGGCTATCTGTTCGGCACCGGCACATTCGCCCTGCCGGACGATTATAGCCTGGGCTTCCAGATCGAGACCGTGTCGGACGAGGCCTATCTTCTGGATTACGGGATCAGCGACAAGGACAGGCTGTCAAGCGGCGTCTGGGTCACCCGCACAAGGCGCGACCAATATTTCGACGGACGCATCCTGAACTACGATTCGCTGCGCACGGGCGATGACAATCAGGTGCTGCCGACGCTGGTCGGCGATCTGACCTATATCCACCGGATGACGCCCGAGGTGCTGGGCGGGCAGGCCGCGCTGCGGCTGGATTATCACGGGCTGAACCGCCGTTCGACCACCGCCATCGACGCCAATGGCGATGGCGTGACCGATGGTCGCGATGTGGCCCGCGCCTCGATCGGCGTCGACTGGCACCGGCAGTCGATCCTGGCCAATGGCATGGTGCTGGGCTTCAGCGCGGCCCTTGACGCGCATTTCTATTCGATTGCCGAGGATCTGGCCTATCCCGGCACCGTCACCCGCCTGACCCCGGCCTTTGCCGTCGATCTGGCCTGGCCCTGGGTCAAGCCTGCGGCGGGCGGTCATTCGGCGCAGGTGCTGGAACCCGTGGCGCAACTGGTGTGGAGCGACCCGTCCGCCGATCCGGTCCCGAACGAAGACAGCGCGCTGGTCGAATTTGACGAGGGCAACCTTTTCAGTTTCAGCCGGGCGCCGGGCGCCGATCTTTATGAAAGCGGCCTGCGCGCCAATCTGGGCGTGAAATGGAGCCGCTTTGACCCCGATGGCTGGCGCTATACAATCGCTGCGGGCCGGGTGCTGCGCAGCGAAAATCTGGCGCAATTTTCGACCGGCACCAGCTTGGCGGGAACCCGGTCTGACTGGCTTTTGGCCCTGCAACTGGCGACGGATGACGGGCTTTACGTCACCAACCGCGCGCTTTTTGACGACCAGTTCGATTTTTCCAAGAATGAGCTGCGGCTGGACATGAACCGCAATCGCTATGATCTGGGCGCAAGCTATGTCTGGCTGACCGCCGACCCGGTCGCAGGGCGTCTGGTTCCCACCAACGAGCTGGCCTTTGACGCGGGCTGGCAGATCGGCGACGGCTGGCGCGGCACGGCGATGGGCCGCTATGACTTTACCGCCGACCGGGCGGCGCGCGCCGGGGTCGGCGTCGAATACCGCAGCGAATGCGCGGCGGTCGATCTTTCCCTCTCGCGTCGGTTCACGTCCTCGACTAGTGTGAAGCCGACCACGGAAATCAGCCTGTCGGTCTCGCTGTCGGGCGTCGGAACCGGTTCCGATGGCCGAAGCTACCGCAAGAGCTGCAGCTACTGAGACTGGCCATGGACAAGAACGAGCAGAAGACGGACCCGCAATGACGCGCCATTCCCCGCTTTTCCCGGCCCTTGCCGCTGGCTTGGTGACCTTGGGCCTTGCCCCCGCGCTTTGGGCCGCCGACACGCGCTTTGCCCCGGTGATCACCGTCGGGCAGGCCGCCATCACCCAGTATGAGCTGGAGCAGCGCGAACTCTTTCTGACCCTGCTGAAATTTCCCGGCGACATTCCGGCCGAGGCGGAAAAGGGCCTGATCGACGACCGTATCCGCATGGCGGCGGCGCGCAATGCCGGGATCAAACTGTCGGACCAGGAGATAGAGGCCGGCATGGCGGAATTCGCCTCGCGCGCCAATCTGGATGTCGAAACCTTTCTCAAGGCCATCGGTCAGGGTGGGGTCGAGCCCGAGACCTTCCGCGACTTTGTCGAGGCCGGGCTGGCCTGGCGCAACCTGATCCGGGCCAAATTCGCCCCCGGCAATTCGGTCAGCGAGGCCGAGGTTGACCGCGAGCTTTCGGCCGACTATGGCCGGGGCGCCGGGCCACGGGTGCTGATTTCGGAAATCATCCTGCCCGCCGGTCCGGGCAATTACGGCGCCGTGGCCGCCAAGGCCGCGAAGATCCTGGAAGATGTCCAGTCCGAAGCCGCCTTTGCCGCGCTGGCCCGCAAGTCATCCATCGCCACCTCGCGCGATCAGGGCGGCAAGGTCGACTGGATCCCCCTGTCGAACCTGCCGCCGCAAGTGCGTCAGGCACTGGGCAAGATCGGTCAGGGCCAGATCACCGAACCGATTCCGATGGAAAACGGTGTCGGCATCTATCAGCTGCGCGGCTTTCAGGAGGGCGATACCAAACTCGCGCCCGGGTCGGTCGCGCATGATTACGCGATCTTCCATCTGGCGCAGGGCACCGACCCTGCAGCCGAGCTGACCCGCCTGCGCGGCGCGGCAGACACGTGCGATGACCTTTACCGCGTGGCGCGCGGCCTGCCCGCCAGCCAGCTCGAACGCCACCGCGCCCTGCGCGGACAGGTTCCGGGCGCGGTGCTGGCCACTTTGGACGGGCTCGATCCCAACGAAATGGCACTGGCGCCGGGCGGCGGCGCGGTCGTGATGCTCTGCAGCCGCACCGCCACGCTGGCGGCGGGCAATGTCGCGCCCGATATCGGTGTCAGCCCCGCCGAACCGGGCATCCCCTCGACCATCAAGGGCGTGGGTTTTGGCAATGGCCCGAACCGCGATCTGGTCCGCGAAGAGATCATCAACCGCCGCCTGGCGCGGATGGCCGATGCCTATCTGTCGCAGTTAAGGGCCGACGCGATCATCCGCCACCCATGAGTGCCGCCCGGACCGGACGGCCAAAGGCGCCGGTGATCCTGACCTCGGGCGAGCCCTCGGGGGTCGGGCCGGAACTGGCGGCGCGGGCGCGCCGGGCGCTTGGTGACATCCTGCCCTTCGTCTGGATCGGCGATCCCCGCCACCTGCCGCCGGGCACCGACTGGCAGGCCGTCAGCGACCCCGCCGCAGCCCTTGACCTGCCGTCGCAAATCCTTCCCGTCCTTCCCCATGCCTTCGCCGCCCCCGCCCGTCCCGGCCAACCCGACCCGGCCAATGCGCGGGGCGTGATCGAGGTGATCGAACGTGCCGTGGCGCTGGTTCAGACCGGCGCCGCTGCCGCGCTTTGTACGGCCCCCATCGCCAAAAAGGCGCTGAAGGACGGCGCGGGCTTTGCCTTTCCCGGCCATACGGAATTCCTGGCCCATCTGGCGGGTGTGCCGCGCGTGGTGATGATGCTGGCCTCGGACATGCTGCGCACCGTGCCGGTGACCATTCACGATGCGCTGGCGCTAGTGCCGCAGCTTCTGACCGCCGATCTTCTGGCCGATACGCTGCGCATCACCCATGCCGGGCTGATCCGCGACTTCGGCCTGACCGCACCCCGCATCGCCGTCGCGGGCCTCAATCCCCACGCAGGCGAAGGCGGCGCCATGGGGCGCGAGGAGATCGAGCTGATCGCGCCCACCCTTGACGCGCTGCGGGCCGAGGGGCTGACGATCCTTGGCCCCCTGCCCGCCGACACGATGTTCCAACCGGCGGCCCGCGCCCGCTATGATGTCGCGGTCTGCATGTATCACGATCAGGCGCTGATCCCGATCAAGACGCTGGATTTCGCCGGTGGCGTCAATGTCACCCTTGGCCTGCCCTTCATCCGCACCTCGCCCGACCATGGCACCGCCTTCGACATTGCCGGCAAGGGCCTGGCCGACCCGACCAGCCTGATCGCCGCCCTGCGCATGGCCCGCGCCATGGCCGACAAGCGCCGGACCCTGCAATGAGCCTTTCTTCTCTTTTCAAGTATCCCGGGGGAGCCGCCGTCAGGCGGCGGGGGCAGCGCCCCCTTACGCCCGTCACCGCGCGGGGGGCCTGATGGCATCCCTCGACGGCCTCCCCCCGCTGCGCGAGGTGATCGCTGCCCACGGGCTGGCGGCCAGGAAAAGCCTTGGCCAGAATTTCCTTCTGGACCTGAACCTGACCGCCCGCATCGCCCGGCAGGCGGGCGACCTGACACAATGCGATGTGATCGAGGTCGGCCCCGGTCCCGGCGGACTGACCCGTGGCCTTTTGGCCGAAGGCGCCCGCCATGTGCTGGCGATCGAAAAGGACGGTCGCTGCCTGCCCGCGCTGGCCGAGATCGCCGCCCATTACCCCGGGCGCCTGACCACCCTGCCCGGTGACGCGCTGGCCATCGACCCTTTGGCCCATCTGACGCCGCCGATCCGGGTAGTGGCGAACCTGCCCTATAATGTCGGCACCGAACTTCTGATCCGCTGGCTGACCCCGCCCATCTGGCCGCCCTTCTGGCAAAGCCTGACGCTGATGTTCCAAAAAGAGGTGGCCGAACGGATCGTCGCCCGCCCGGGCACCGGCGCCTATGGGCGGCTGGCCCTTCTGGCCCAGTGGCGGGCCGAGGCGAAGATCGTCATGACCCTGCCGCCCGAGGCCTTTACCCCGCCGCCCAAGATCCATTCGGCGGTCGTCCATCTGACCGCCCTGCCCGGCCCCCGCTTTCCCGCCGACGCGAAGATCCTGTCCGAGGTGGTCGCCCATGGCTTCAACCAGCGCCGCAAGATGCTGCGCGCGGCGCTGAAACCCCTGGCGCCGGGGATCGAGGCGATCCTGACCGGTGCCGGGATCGACCCGACCCAGCGGGCCGAACAGCTGACGCTGGAACAATTCTGCACGCTGGCCCGCGCCGTTCAGGTGGCCCGCCATGGCTGATGCGCTGATCGTTGCCCATGGCCAGCCCTCGGACCCCGGGCCTGCGGGCAAGGATCTGGCGCGGCTGGCGGATCAGGTCCGCGCCCTTGTGCCCGGCTGGCGGATCGCCAGCGCCACGCTTGCCGAACCGGGCGCGCTGGCGGCGGCTCTGTCGGGGCTGGAACGGCCTGTGGTTCTGCCGTTCTTCATGTCGGACGGCTGGTTCACCCGCAGCGAACTGCCGCGCCGTCTGGCAGAGGCCGGGGCGGCGGACCTGACGATCCGGCTCGCCTTCGGCCTTGCCCCCGCCATCGCGCCCCTTGCCGCCCGGCTGGCGCGCTTCGCGGCAGAGGCGCGGGGCTGGGCGCCCGCCGACACGCGGCTGGTGCTGGCGGCCCACGGGTCAGGCCGCAGCCGCGCCTCGGCCCTTGCAACAGCCGACCTGGCCCGCCTGATCACCGATTTTGCCAGCGTCACCATGGGATTTATCGAGGAAGCGCCGTTTCTGGCCGATGCGGCGCGGGGCGCAGGAACGCGGGCGATCTGCTTGCCGCTTTTTGTCGCGCGGTGGGGCCATGTGGTGACGGATGTGCCGGAGGCCTTGCAGCAGGCCGGGTTCACCGGCGCCCTTCTGGACCCGATCGGCTGCGCGCCCGATGTACCCGCGATCCTCGCTTCCCTGTTGCAGGGGGGCACCGAGCCATGACCAGCCTTCGCACCCTTGCCGCCGTACTGCTGACCGCCACCCTTGGCGCCTGCGTCACCCCTGACGCGCCGCCCGCGGCCCCGTCGCGCACGCTGCCCCCCGGGCCGACGCATCTGTTCGGGGCGCAAACCGCCCCGCCCCCGGCCCGCGCCAACGCGGACATGGCGCAGGACTTCCTTGACCTTTCGTTCCGGCTGGAAAGCGGCGAGCCGATGGAGGGGTTTTCGCGCTTTACCGGCCCCCTGACCCTGCGTCTGACCGGCGCGGTGCCACCGACCGCGCCCCATGATCTGGCCGCCCTTGCCAGCCGCCTGCGGGCCGAGGCGGGGCTGGCGCTGGATCTGGCTGGCGGACGCGGGGCTGCGATCACCATCGAATTCCTGCCCCGCGCCCGGATGCAGGCCCGCGCGCCCGATGCCGCCTGTTTCGTGGCGCCTCGCGTTTCGTCCTGGGCGGACTATACCCATGCCCGCCGCGCCGATCTGGACTGGACGGGTTATCTGAACCGCGACCGCGTGGCGATTTTCATCCCCTCGGACACATCACCGCAGGACATACGCGATTGCCTGCATGAGGAGCTGGCGCAGGCGCTGGGGCCGCTGAACGACCTCTACCGTCTGTCCGATTCGGTCTTTAACGACGACAATATCCATACGACCCTGACCGGCTTTGACATGCTGATGCTGCGCGCGACCTATGCGCCCGAACTGCAGCCCGGCATGGATCAGGCCCAGGTCGCGGCGCTGTTACCCGCCATCCTGTCACGCCTGAATCCGGGCGGCGACCGGCCCGGCGCGGCCCTGCCGCCGACACCGCGTGCCTTTGGCGCGGCCATCGCCCGCGCTCTTGGCCCGCGCGGGTCTGACGGTGCCCGCCGTTCGGCAGCAGCCGAAGCTTTGGCCATGGCGCGGGGCTGGCAGGATCACCGCACCGGCTTTGCGCTTCTGACCCTCGGTCGCCTTGCGGGCCGCGCCGATGCCGCCACTGCCCGCGCGGCCTTTGAAGAGGCCGCCGCGATCTTTATGGCGCGGGGCCTGCCCCTCTATCTGGCCCATGCGCGGATGCAGCTGGCGGCCTTTGCGCTGGCCGATGGTGACTGGCCCCGGGCCGAGGCGGTGGCGAGCGAGGCGCTGCCCGTCGCGATGGCCGACCAGAACGCGGCGCTGGCCGCCGGGCTGATGATGATCCGGGCCGAGGCGCTGGAACGCGCTGGCCAGACCGACAAGGCCCGTGCCCTTCGGCTCGACAGTCTGGGGTGGGCGCGATATGGCATGGGCTCTGACCGGGACATTGCCCGGCACCTTGACATGATCGCCACCCTTGCGGCGCGAAGCGGACAGAAAGAAGAGACCCTGCCATGATCGTCATCTTTTGCCTGGTTGCGGGTCTGATCACCGGCCTGCTGCGCGCCCGTCGCCGCGGGGGGCGGGGGTTCGATCTGGCCCAGTACGCCGCCGTTCATGCGATCCTGTTTGCGATCATCGGCCTCTTTCTGACGCTGATCATCGACCGGATGGTGTGAGGGGGGCACGCTTCAAAGCAACCCCGCCCCGGCCTTGAGCCGGGGCCTTTGCCCCTTCAAGCGACGCCGCGCCTGTGCGGCGAGAGGTCCCGGCGCGAGGCCGGGACGGGGCGATGGTTGACGAGCCGGTCCGAAACGGACCCCCCTACTCCTTACCCAGCCTATAGGCGATCTGGCGCAGCATGCCGTGGAAGGTCTGCACATCGGCGCGCGTCAGGGGCATCCGGCCCCAGAGGTTGCGCAGGTTCAGCTTCATCCCCGCCGCCTTGGTCGGCGGAAAGAAGAAACCGGCAGCCTCCAGCCGTTCCTCGAAGTGATCGCCCAGCCGCTCGATCTCGACCTTGGTGGCCCAGTCGGTGCGGGCCATCTCGACCACCTCGGGGGCCATGTCCGTTGACTGGCGCATCCATTCATAGGCGCAGAGCAGGACCGCCTGCCCAAGGTTCAGCGAGGCGAAATCGGGATTGACCGGGACCGAGATGATGGCATTGGCGCGGGCCACATCCTCGTTTTCCAGCCCCGCGCGTTCGGGGCCGAACAGGATCGCCACCTGCTGACCTTTGGCACAAAGGGCGCGGGCATGGTCCATCGCCCGTTCGGGGGTCATCACCGGCTTGGTCAGCTCGCGCCCGCGCGCCGTCGTGGCAAAGACAAAGGCGCAGTCGCCGATGGCGGCGGGCAGGTCGGGATGGACGCCCGCATGGTCCAGGACCCGCCCCGCCGCACCCGAGGCCATGGCCACGGCGCGCGGATTGGGCCAGCCGTCGCGCGGGTCGACCAGCCGCATCCGCGTCAGGCCGAAATTCAGCATGGCGCGGGCGGCGGCGCCGATATTCTCGCCCATCTGCGGGCGGACAAGCACGAAGACTGGCTGCGGCAAGGTCATGGTTCTGTTCCCGAAGGTCGGCGCCTGATACGCTGCGGACAGGCAGGCTGGCAAGGGTGGCAAGGGCCATGGCACGGGACGCGGGGCTGGAGGCGTTGGTCGAGGGCGATCT
>CAZKJZ010000014.1:26943-30774 GCA_964553145.1 uncultured Frigidibacter sp.
TGGCAAGGGCCATGGCACGGGACGCGGGGCTGGAGGCGTTGGTCGAGGGCGATCTTGACGGGATGGGTCAGCTGCGGATGCAGCCGATGTTCGGCGGCATTGCCTGGCTGTGGCGCGGCAATCTTCTCTGCGGGGTGCGGGCGGACGGCGGATGGAAGGCTGGGTGCGCCTGTCGCCCGACAGTGCCGCCGATGACGGACTGCGCCAGCGGTTCATGGCGGCGGCAAAAGACTTTTGTGCCAGCCTGCCGCCCAAGTAGCCAACTGCCGTAAACTGGGATATGGCGCGGGGAAACGACAGGATGAGACCATGACGACCAGTGACGACCGCCCGCAAATCTGCCTTGTGACCCCGCCCGTGGTCGACCCTGTCGACTTCCCCCCGCGCCTTGCCACCGTTCTGGACCGCGTGCCGGTCGCCTGCGTGCGCCTGGCGCTGGCCGGGTCGGACGAGTTCGACCTGGGTCGCATCGCCGATGCGGTGCGCGAGGTCGCCCATGCCCGTGACGTGGCGGTGGTGATCGACACCCATATCGCCTTGGCCGAACGCCACGGGCTGGACGGCGTCCATCTTCTGGACAGTGCCCGGTCGGTGCGCGCGGCGCGCAAGGCGCTGGGGCCGGATGCGATCGTCGGCGCCTGGTGCGGAACCTCGCGCGATGCGGGGATGATCGCGGGCGAGGCCGGTGCCGACTATGTGGCCTTTGGCCCGGCCGGGGCGACGGCGCTTGGAAGCGGCGGCACCGCCCCGCATGAACTGTTCGCCTGGTGGTCCGAGATGGTCGAAGTGCCGGTCATTGCCGAAGGCGCGCTGACGCAAGCCCTGATCGCCGACCTGGCCCCGGTCACCGATTTCTTTGCCATCGGTGCCGAAATCTGGGATCAGGACGATCCGGCGGCAGCACTCGCGGCGCTTGTATCCAGCCTGGGCTGACGGCAGTATGCGTGAATAGATATTCATCGGGCGCTGATATTGTTAGCGCTAACGGATCATGATAAACAGGGGCCGCAGCCCAGACAGCCGAGGATCGAATGCCGCTTCATCCCACGATCGCCCAAGTCACCGACCGTATCCGCGCCCGTTCCCGCGACAGCCGCGCGACCTATCTGGACAGGGTCGCCCGGGCGGCCGAGGCAGGACCGGCGCGCGCGCATCTGTCGTGCGGCAATCAGGCCCATGCCTATGCGGCGATGGGTGGCGACAAGGCGGCACTGGCCGAGGCGCGC
Source organism: uncultured Frigidibacter sp. (assembly GCA_964553145.1). Taxonomy (GTDB): domain Bacteria; phylum Pseudomonadota; class Alphaproteobacteria; order Rhodobacterales; family Rhodobacteraceae; genus TMP-24. Next base: position 28,170 of record CAZKJZ010000014.1, read on the forward strand.
GGCCCGAACATCGGCATCGTCACCGCCTATAACGACATGCTGTCAGCCCACCAGCCCTATGAAACCTATCCCGACCTGATCCGCCGGGTGGCGCGGGGGGCGGGCGCCACGGCGCAGGTCGCGGGCGGGGTTCCGGCCATGTGCGACGGCGTCACCCAGGGCCAGCCGGGAATGGAACTGTCGCTGTTTTCCCGCGATGTCATCGCTCTGTCGGCGGGCGTGTCGCTGTCGCACAATGTCTTTGATGCCGCGATCTTTCTGGGCATCTGCGACAAGATCGTGCCGGGCCTTGTCATGGCCGCCGCGACCTTTGGCCATATCCCGTCGGTCTTCATCCCGTCGGGGCCGATGACCTCGGGCCTGCCCAATGACGAAAAGTCCAAGGTCCGCCAGCAGTTCGCCACCGGCGAGGTCGGGCGCGACGCGCTGATGGCCGCCGAAATGGCCAGCTATCACGGGGTGGGTACCTGCACCTTTTACGGCACTGCCAACACCAACCAGATGCTGATGGAATTCATGGGCCTGCATCTGCCGGGCGCCAGCTTCGTCAACCCCAACACCCCCCTGCGCGAGGCGCTGACCGTTGCGGGGATCGAACGGGCCGCCGCCATCACCGCCCTTGGCAATGACTACCGCCCGGTCGGCCATATTCTGGATGAAAAGGCGTTTGTGAACGGGCTTGTCGGGCTGATGGCCACCGGCGGATCGACCAACCTTGTGCTGCACATGCCCGCCATGGCGCGGGCGGCGGGCATCCATCTGGATCTGGACGATTTCGCCGCCTTGTCCGACGCCGTGCCGCTGATGGCCAAGGTCTATCCGAACGGGCTGGCAGACGTGAACCATTTCCACGCCGCAGGCGGCCTAGCCTATATGATCGGCGAGCTGCTGTCGGCGGGCCTTCTGCATGACGATGTCTCGACCGTCGCGGGTGACGGGCTGGCGCGCTATTCTCAGGAGCCAAAGCTGCGCGACGGCGCGCTGGTCTGGGAGGATGGTCCAAGCCAGAGCCACAATGACAAGATCCTGCGCCCGGCCAGCGACCCGTTCCAGCCGATCGGCGGGCTGAAGCAACTGTCAGGCAATCTGGGTCGCGGCGTGATCAAAGTGTCGGCCGTCGCCCCCGAGCGCCATGTCATCGAGGCCCCGGCCCGGGTCTTTCACAGCCAGGACGAGGTCAAGGCCGCCTTCAAGCGCGGCGAGTTCACCGAGGATGTGATCGTTGTCGTCCGTTTCCAGGGGCCGCGCGCCAACGGCATGCCGGAACTGCATTCGCTGACCCCGACGCTGGCCGTTCTGCAGGATCGCGGGCTGAAGGTGGCGCTGGTCACCGACGGGCGCATGTCCGGCGCCTCGGGCAAGGTGCCCGCCGCGATCCATGTCAGCCCCGAGGCAGCGGCCGGTGGCCCCTTGGCCCGCGTCCGCGACGGCGACCGGATCAGGCTTGACGCCCGGACCGGCACGCTGGAGGCCCTGGTCCCCGACCTTCTGATCCGTCCCGCCGCCGATCCCGACCTGTCGGGCAACCGCCATGGTATCGGTCGCGAGATGTTCGAAGCCTTCCGCCAGTCGGTCGGTTCCGCCGAAACCGGCGCCGCCGTCGTCGTCTGATCCCCGCCCCGGCGGGACATCTGGAAAGCCCTGTCTTCTCTTTCCAAATATCCCCGCCGGAGGCATCCGCCCTGCCCCTGCCACGCTGAAAGGACCAACCCATGACCCCCGCCGAACAGTCGCAGCTAGCCCGCGAGATCTGCGCCCTTGCCCCCATCGTCCCGGTGATCGTGGTCGATGATGCGGCCCAGGCTGCGGGCCTGGCCACCGCTTTGATCAAGGGCGGTCTGCCCGCGCTGGAAGTCACGCTGCGCACTGCGGCAGCCCTGGACGCAATCCGCGCCATGGCGGATGTCGAGGGCGGCGTCGTGGGCGCGGGTACCTTGCTGACCCCCGCCGATGTGAAGGCGGCAAAAAAGGCCGGGGCCCGGTTCGGCGTCTCGCCCGGCGCCACCGACCGGCTGCTGAAAGCCTGCGAGGACGAGGGCCTGCCGCTCTTGCCCGGCGCCGTGACCGCGACCGAGGTGATGGGCCTTCTGGAAAAGGGCTATACGGTCCAGAAATTCTTCCCTGCCGAAAGCTCGGGCGGGGCGGCGGCAATCAAGAACCTCGGCGGGCCGATCCCGCAGGTCAAATTCTGCCCGACGGGCGGGATTTCGATGAAGAATGTCGGCGACTATCTGTCGCTGAAGAATATCCTGTGCTGTGGCGGCAGCTGGGTGGTGCCCGCCGATGCCGTCGCTGCGGGCGACTGGGGCCGGATCGAGGCGCTGGCCCGCGAAGCCGCCGCCCTGCCCCGCGCCTCGGCCGGGCGCTGAGGGTTTAGGCGGGGGCGCTGCCCCCGCACCCCCGGGATATTTTGGCCACAATGAAAGCGCGTACAGCGGTCCGGCGTCTCAGGGCGCCGGCTCCGTTTCGGGGGGGGGCGGCTCGGGTTCGGTGGCGCCACCGGTCGCGGGGCGCAGTGCGGTCGGTGTCTGGCCCAATAGGACCGCCGACACCGGCGCCAGCGCGACGGTTGCCGCTGCCGGGCTGCCTGCCCAGGCCATCAGCC
>CAZKJZ010000015.1:0-8440 GCA_964553145.1 uncultured Frigidibacter sp.
ATCGGCTGGCCATCCACATAGCGCCACAGGAACTGGTCGAACCCCTCGCGGCCCTCGATCGCCAGATAGGCGCGGGCATTGCCGATCGTCGCCTCGATCTTGGCACGCGACCGCACGATGCCGGGGTCGGTCAAAAGCCGCGCCACCTCGCCCTCGCCCCATTCTGCGATGACCTCGGGGTGAAAGCCCTGAAAGGCCGCGCGGAAATTGTCGCGCTTTTTCAGGATGGTGATCCAGCTTAAGCCCGCCTGAAACCCGTCCAGCACCAGTTTTTCCCACAAGGCCCGGGCATCGCGTTCCGGCACGCCCCATTCCTGATCGTGATAGTCCACATAGATCGGCTCTGTCCCGCACCAGGGGCACCGTTCCGGCATGTTCTTGCTCCGTTCCCGTTTACCTGTTCTTAGCCTGCCACCGCCATCCTGTCGCCAGAAAAATCGGAGGATGTGATGCCCAGACCCGGCCGCCCGCTGCGCGATGCGCCCGACCCGGACACGGCCAGCCCGCTGGACGCCGCCGTCACCCAGCGTGACCGCGAAACCATGGCCATGGTCCGCAGCGCGCTGGAACGCAAGGATGCGATGCTGGCCTTTCAGCCGGTGGTACCCGCACAGGGGACCGGCAAGCCCGCCTTTTACGAAGGTCTGATCCGGGTTTTGGACGAAAGCGGCCGGGTCATACCGGCGCGCGATTTCATGGGCACGGTCGAAACCACGGAAATGGGCCGGATCATCGACTGCCTGTCACTGGAAATGGGTCTGCAGGCGCTGGCCCGCGACCCGACAATCCGGCTGGCGATCAACATGTCGGCGCGGTCGATCGCCTATCCGCCCTGGCGGCGGACCCTGCGGCGGGGCCTGCGCGGCACGGGCACGGCAGCCGAACGGCTGATCCTGGAACTGTCGGAAGAATCGGTCATGGTCATGCCCGACATCGTCAGCGTCTTCATGCAGGAAATGCAGGTGCTGGGCATCGCCTTTGCGCTGGACGATTTCGGCGCGGGCCTGACCAGCTTTCGCTATCTGCGCCAGTTCTATTTCGACTTCATCAAGATCGACGGCCAGTTCATCCGCGGCATTGCCGACAGCGCCGACAATCAATGCATGGTCGCGGCGCTTCTGGGCCTGGCCCGGCAATTCGACATGTTCGCCGTGGCGGAATCGGTCGAAAATGCCCGGGATGCGGCCATGCTGACCGCGCTCGGTGTCCATTGTCTGCAGGGCTATTACTTCGGTGCGCCGACCGTCACCCCCCCCTGGCAGGTGCCCAAGCAGAAGAAATCCGCCTAAAGGCAACCGCCGGGCCAAGGAATATTCATTCGCCCGGCCTCTGCCCCTTGACGTATGGTCGTCCGGTATGGTGCTGCATACAGTGAACGTGCCAGACTGGCACGATCCACATTGTCGGCGCCTTGCAAAGGATCACACATGACCAACGTCGTTATCGTCTCGGCCGCGCGCACCGCGGTCGGCAGCTTCAACGGTTCGTTCGCCTCGACCCCCGCCCATGATCTGGGCGCCGCGGTGCTGGAGGCTGTCGTCGCCCGGGCCGGGATCGACAAGGGCGAGGTCAGCGAAACCATCCTGGGTCAGGTCCTGACCGCGGGGCAAGGCCAGAACCCCGCCCGCCAGGCCCATATCCGGGCCGGCCTGCCGCAGGAAAGCGCAGCATGGAGCCTTAACCAGGTTTGCGGGTCGGGCCTGCGTGCCGTGGCGCTGGCCGCGCAGCATGTGCAACTGGGCGATGCGGCCATCGTCGCCGCCGGGGGGCAGGAAAGCATGTCGCTGTCGCCCCATGTCGCGCATCTGCGCGCCGGTCAGAAGATGGGCGATCTGAGCTTTGTCGATTCGATGATCAAGGACGGGCTGTGGGACGCGTTCAACGGCTATCACATGGGCACCACCGCCGAAAACGTTGCCACGAAATGGCAGATCAGCCGTGACGAGCAGGACGCTTTCGCCGTGGCCAGCCAGAACAAGGCCGAAGCTGCCCAGAAAGCCGGGAAGTTCAAGGACGAGATCGTCCCCTTTACCGTCAAGTCGCGCAAGGGTGACCTGATCATCGACAGCGACGAATATATCCGCCACGGCGCAACGCTGGACGCGATGGCCAAGCTGCGCCCCGCCTTTGCCAAGGACGGCAGCGTGACGGCCGGCAATGCCTCGGGCCTGAATGACGGCGCAGCTGTGGTTCTGGTGATGAGCGAGGCCGAGGCCGCCAAGCGCGGGCTGAAGCCCCTGGCGCGGATCGCCTCCTATGCGACGGCGGGCCTTGATCCGACGATCATGGGCGTCGGCCCGATCTTCGCCAGCCGCAAGGCGCTGGAGAAAGCGGGCTGGAAAGCCGCCGATCTGGACCTGATCGAGGCGAACGAGGCCTTCGCCGCCCAGGCCTGCGCCGTGAACAAGGACATGGGCTGGGATACCGCCCGGGTGAACGTGAATGGCGGCGCGATCGCCATCGGCCATCCGATCGGCGCCTCGGGTGCGCGCGTCCTGAACACGCTTCTGTTTGAAATGAACCGTTCGGGCGCTAAAAAGGGCCTTGCCACCCTGTGCATCGGCGGCGGCATGGGCGTCGCCATGTGCCTGGAACGGGCCTGACCATCCGCCGGGCCGCCGCATCGGCGGCGGGCCCGGCACCACACACGCTTTTCACCGCATAAAGGGAGAGAACATGGGACGGGTTGCACTGGTCACCGGGGGGTCGCGCGGCATTGGCGCGTCTATTTCGACCGCTCTCAAGGCTGCAGGCTATAAGGTCGCGGCAAACTACGCCGGCAATGACGAGGCCGCCGCCGCCTTTACCAAGGAAACCGGCATCCCGACCTATAAATGGTCGGTCGCGGACTATGATGCCTGCGCGGCCGGCATCAAACAGGTCGAAGCCGACCTTGGCCCGGTCGAGATTCTGGTGAACAATGCCGGGATCACCCGCGACGCCATGTTCCACAAGATGACCCCCCAGCAGTGGAAAGAGGTCATCGACACCAACCTGTCGGGCCTTTTCAACATGACCCATCCGCTGTGGTCCGGCATGCGCGACCGCAAATTCGGGCGAGTGATCAGCATCTCGTCGATCAACGGTCAAAAGGGTCAGGCGGGCCAGGCCAACTATTCGGCGGCCAAGTCGGGGGACCTCGGCTTTACCAAGGCTCTGGCTCAGGAAGGGGCGCGGGCGGGAATCACCGTCAACGCCATCTGCCCGGGCTATATCGCCACCGAAATGGTCAAGGCGATCGACGAAAAGGTCCTGAACGAGCGGATCATCCCGCTGATCCCCGTCGGCCGCCTGGGCGAGCCCGAGGAAATCGCCCGCATCGTCGCGTTCCTGGCGTCGGACGAGGCAGGGTTCATCACCGGTTCGACCATCTCGGCCAACGGCGGCCAGTTCGTCGTCTGATCCGGCCAGCGGTTCCCGAAAAGGCCCGCCCTGTGGCGGGCCTTTTTGCTTGCGGGCCTGCCAGAGCCAAGGCAGGAAGGGCGCGGATCCCGAGGGGGGAGAGGGAGCATGTCCAGAAACCGCGCCACGCTGACCGGCTTTGCCGCCATCCTGCTTTGGGCGCTTCTGGCGCTGTTCACCATCGGTTCGGCGCCGGTGCCGCCCCTGTTGCTGAACGCCATGTGCTTTGCCATCGGCAGCAGCGTGGGCCTGATCTGGACCCTGGCGCGGGGTCAGGCGGGGGTGCTAAAAACCATTCCATGGCGCGTCTATGCCTTTGGTACTTTTGGTCTTTTTGGCGCGCATTTTCTCTATTTCACCGCCTTCCGTCTGGCACCCGCCGCCGAAACCGGCCTGATCGCCTATCTTTGGCCCTTGCTGATCGTACTTTTTTCCGGGCTTCTGCCGGGCGAGCGGTTGGGCCCCCTGCATATCCTGGGCGGACTGGTCGCCTTTTGCGGTGCGGCGCTGATGGTCCTGCGCGGGGATATCGCCCTGGGGGCCCTGGCCTATCGCGGTTATGCTGTGGCCTTTGTCTTTGCCCTGACTTGGGCCAGCTATTCGGTCCTGTCGCGCAGGCTGGGCAGCGTGCCGACCGAATCCGTCACCGTCTTTTGCCTGGCCAGCGCCCTGCTGTCGGCCCTGGCGCACCTTGCGCTGGAAGACACGCTGTGGCCGACCGGCCCCCTGGGCTGGCTGGCCGTTCTGGGCCTTGGCCTTGGCCCGGTCGGCATCGCGTTCTTTTTCTGGGATCTGGGAATGAAGAAGGGCGACATCCAGCTGTTGGGCACCCTGTCCTATGCCGCGCCACTATTGTCGACACTGGCACTGATCGCAACCGGACTAAGCCAGCCTTCCGCCCGGATCGGGCTGGCGGCCGCGCTGATCACAGGGGGCGCGGCCCTGGCCGCCTGGGCCAGCGCGCGCGCCCGAAAAGGTAAGGTCAGATACGGCTCAGCCGCGTGATCTCTTCCTTGAGCCGGAGTTTCTGCTTTTTGAGGTCAGCAATGGCCAGATCGTCGGTGCCGGGGCTGCGCAGCGCAGCTTCCACGACTTCGGACAGATGTTGGTGCTTTCTCTGAAGCTCCTGCACATGGGAACTGATCGACATCGTCTACTCCTCTGCTGTGAACCTCTGGATTGATTGCAGCACATTCGTTGAGTCGTGTCACGCGCTAGAACTGTCGCAATGGGTGTATCCGCGCCGGTCCCGTCCGCTTTCAGCCAAAGTCCGCCAGCGCCTGCCCCTGACGCAGCACGGCGCGGGCGGCATCCGCGTAATCGTCGCCGTCAGCCAGGTGGTCCGCGCCCTGATGCAGGACCAGCGGCGCCAGCAGGGTCAGGGGGGCGCGGCTGCCCTTTTTCGCGCGCAGGATGACCCGCGTTGCCGCCCGCCCCGCGCGCGGCGCGACCGGCAAAAGGGTGACGGCACCCGCGCGCGGGGTCAGGGCCTGCAGAATGTCGCCCAGCCTTTCGGCCAGATGGATCAGCGTCACCGTGCCGCCGTCGCGGGTGCGGCGCAGGGCGATGTCGATCCAGTCGGGCAGCGGCAGATCCTCGCGAAAGGCTGTCTCGCGCCCGGCGTCGCGGGCGGCGGTTCCGGCCCCGGCGCGGAAATAGGGGGGATTGGCCATCACATGGTCATAGCGCCGGTCGCGCAAGGCCCCGTCGCGCATGTCGGCGGTGATCACCGTCAGCGGCAGGTCGTTGGCCAGGGCATTCCGCCGGGCCAGATCGGCATAAAGCGGCTGCAACTCGACCCCCGTCGCCGCCAGACCGGGGACGCGGGACAAAAGGCAAAGGCTTGCCACACCGACGCCGCAACCAAGTTCCAGCACGCTGTCACCCGCCCGCGCCGGAACCGCCGCGGCCAGAAGAACCGGGTCGGTCGCCGCCCGATAGCCAAGACGCGGCTGCAGGACCGTCAGCCGGCCGCCCAGAAACCCGTCGCTGGTCAGCCCCTCATCCATGCACTGGCCGGATGCCATTGTCGCGCAGAACCGCGCTGGCGATGAAATGATCCCGGTCCGCGACCATCAGGCGCCGCGGCAATATGCCCAAGGACCCTTCCAGCGCGCTCATGTGGACGTCCAGCTCAAAGACCGCTATACCCTCTGCATCCAGAAGGGCCGTGGCAAAGGCGATTTCAGCCGGGTTCGTGCTGCGCAAAAGCTCTTTCATGGTGAAGACTTACGCCCTTGGGGGCGGCAATGTCACGGCAGGAATGATCGAATATGAGCTTGGACGAAGCCACCCAGAAACCCCATGACCGGCTAAGCGACTATCTGGCCGGGGACATGGACGGCGTGAATGCGCTGATCCGTGACCGGATGGCGTCGGACCATGCGCCGCGCATCCCCGAAGTGACCGCCCATCTGGTCGAGGCGGGCGGCAAGCGCCTGCGCCCGATGCTGACGCTGGCTGCCGCGCGGCTGTGCGGCTATGACGGGCCGTTCCATGTGCATCTGGCCGCAACGGTCGAATTCATCCACACCGCCACGCTTCTGCATGATGATGTTGTGGACGAAAGCCGCCAGCGGCGGGGACGACCGACGGCGAACCTTCTGTGGGACAACAAATCCTCGGTCCTTGTCGGCGACTATCTCTTTGCCCGGTCGTTCCAGCTGATGGTCGAAACCGGGTCGCTGCGGGTCCTGGACATCTTGGCCAATGCCTCGGCAACCATTGCCGAAGGCGAGGTGCTGCAACTGACCGCCGCGCAGGATCTGGCGACGGATGCGGGCATCTATCTGCAAGTGGTGCGCGGCAAGACCGCGGCCCTCTTCGCCGCCGCGACCGAGGTGGGCGGCGTGATCGCCGGCGCGGCCGAGGATCAGGTGCAGGCGCTGCATATCTATGGCGACGCTTTGGGCATCGCCTTCCAGATGGTCGATGACCTTCTGGACTATGGCGGGTCCAGCGCGGTGATCGGCAAGAATACCGGCGATGATTTCCGCGAACGCAAGCTGACGCTGCCGGTGATCAAGGCCGTCGCCAGGGCCAGCGATACGGAACGCGCCTTCTGGCAACGGGTGATCGAGGCCGGCGACCAGCGCGACGGCGATCTTTCTCAGGCGATTGCCCTGATGCAGCGCCACGGCACGCTGGAGGAAACCCGCCAAGAGGCGCTGGCCTGGGCCGCACGCGCCAAAGAGGCGCTGATGCGCCTGCCCGCGCACGATCTGCGCGACATGCTGTCCGATCTGGCCGATTATGTGGTGGCGCGGGTTCGGTAAGACCCGTCTGCGCCTCAGCCGCCCTGCGCAATCAGCGCGCGGATCACTGCCTTGGCCTCGTCCGACGCCCAGTCGGCATCGCCGACCAGCCGCGCGACCTCGGTTCCGTTGCGGTCCAGAAGAATGCTGACCGGCAGGCCCGCCACCCCCATTTCGCGGGCAAAGCCCATGTCGGGGTCGCGCAGGACCGGCAGGCGGGTGATGCCAAGGTCAGCGAACAGGTCCTTGATAGCGGGCACCGGATTCGGCCCGGCGGCAATGGTGATCACGTCGAAATCACCGCCGCCCAGCTCCGCCTCCAGCGCCTCCAGCGCGGGCAGCTCCTTGCGGCAGGGCGCGCACCAGGTTGCCCAGAAATTCACCAGCCGCACCTTGCCGCCCCATTCCTCGATGCTGGTGGGCGCATCGTTCATGCTGACCAGCATGGTCGGCGGTACCGGCAGCGGATCACTGGTCGGCACCAGCTTGGCCATCGCGCCGGTCAACAGGTCCGGCGACAAGGACCCCTCGGCCATCGCCGCATTTGCACCGATCAGAAGGGCCGTGTAGAGGACGGCTAAGCGACGCAAGCGCATTTTCACCTCGAAAGGGCCGGGCATGACCGACCGCAGCACAACATCCAAGAGCGGACCTTCGAACCAGATGTGGGGCGGGCGCTTTGCCGCCGGCCCGGACGCGATCATGCAGGCGATCAACGCCTCGATCTCGTTCGACCAGCGGCTTTACGCCCAGGACATCCAGGGCAGCCGCGCCCATGCCGCGATGCTGGCGGCCACAGGCATCCTGACTGATAAAGATGCAATGGCGATCCGTGAAGGCCTGCTCACGGTCTTGTCAGAGATCGAGGGCGGAAAGTTCACCTTTCAGACCGCGCTGGAAGACATTCACATGAATGTCGAGGCACGGCTGAAAGAGATCATCGGTGAGCCTGCGGGCCGCCTGCATACGGCCCGGTCACGGAACGATCAGGTGGCGACCGATTTCCGCCTGTGGGTGCGCGACCAGTGCGACCAGGCCGCCCACGCGCTGACCGCACTGATCCACGCGCTGTTGGCGCAGGCCGAGGCGGGGGCGGACTGGGTCATGCCGGGCTTTACCCATCTGCAGACCGCGCAGCCCGTGACCTGGGGCCATCACATGCTGGCCTATGTCGAAATGTTCGCCCGCGACATGGGCCGGTTCCGCGACGCGCGGGTGCGGATGAACGAATGCCCGCTGGGGGCCGCCGCACTGGCCGGCACCGGCTTTCCGATCGACCGGCACATGACCGCAGCGGCCCTTGGCTTCGACCGGCCGATGGCCAATTCGCTGGATGCGGTCAGCGACCGCGATTTCGCGCTGGAATATCTGTCGGCCGCGTCCATATGCGCGGTCCATCTGTCGCGCTTCGCCGAGGAGTTGGTGATCTGGTCGTCGGCACAGTTCCGTTTTGTCGCTTTGTCGGACCGGTTTTCCACCGGCTCGTCGATCATGCCGCAGAAAAAGAACCCCGATGCGGCCGAACTGATCCGCGCCAAGATCGGGCGAATCCTGGGGGCAACCGTCGCCCTGTTCACGGTGATGAAGGGGCTGCCCTTGGCCTATTCCAAAGATATGCAAGAGGACAAGGAACAGGTCTTTGACGCCGCCGATACGCTGATGCTGGCTTTGGCGGCGATGACCGGCATGGTCGGCGATATGGTCGCGAACTGCCCCAATCTGGAACGCGCGGCTGCGAGCGGCTTTTCGACCGCGACCGATCTGGCCGACTGGCTGGTGCGCGA
>CAZKJZ010000015.1:8540-30133 GCA_964553145.1 uncultured Frigidibacter sp.
CGGCTGCGAGCGGCTTTTCGACCGCGACCGATCTGGCCGACTGGCTGGTGCGCGAGGCGGGCCTCCCGTTCCGCGATGCCCATCACGCCACCGGCACGCTGGTTGCGATGGCCGAAAAGAAAGGCTGCGACCTGCCCGATCTGACGCTGGCCGAAATGCAGTCGGTCAATCCCGCGATCACTCAACAGGTCTATTCGGTGCTGGGCGTTCACAATTCCGTCGCCAGCCGCCAAAGCTTTGGCGGCACCGCGCCCGATCAGGTCCGCGCCCGGATCGCCGAATGGAAGGCGCGGCTGGGATGAAACATTTCAGCCTGCGCAGCCTTTGGCCCATGGCCGCGCTGGCGCTGCTGGCCGCCTGTTCCTGGCCCCGCGCCCATGCCAATGTGCGCGTGACGCCCGACGGGGTGAGGGTTCTGCCTTCCCTCTCGACCTCGCTGGGCGGCATAGGAGTGACGGTGAGCCAATGATCGGAACGGTCAAGATGTCTCCTATAGTTGACAAATTGACAAACAGGCCTATGTTCTGGCCGTGATCGAGATACGGCAGACGGCTGTCTTTCGAAATGGCTGCGCGGATTGCGGGACCGGCGCGCGGCAGAAAGGATAGCGCAGCGTCTGGTCCGCCTGCAGGCCGGGTTGTTCGGAGACGCCAAGTTCTTTGACGGGATCGGCGAACTTCGGATCGACCATGGCCCCGGCTACAGGGTCTATTTCGTTCAGCGCGGCGGGGTTCTGGTGATCCTGCTTTGCGGTGGTGACAAACAAAGCCAGACCCGGGATATCGCCCGCGCCCGGGACCTGGCAAGCGAGGTATAAGGATGGCGCTGGAAACCCTGCCCTTTGATGCGGCCGAATATCTGACCTCGCCCGCGGCGCAGGTCGAACTTTTGGCCGAAGCGTTCGAAAGCGGTGATGAGACATTCATCAAGACGGCCCTTGCAACCGTCGCCCGCGCGCGCGGCATGACCGCCCTGGCCCGCGACACCGCACTGACCCGCCAGTCGCTGTACAAAAGCCTGTCCGAGGCGGGCGACCCCAAACTCTCGACCCTGCTCAGCGTGGTCAAGGCGCTGGGCTTTCAAGTGACCATTCAACGCCCGGAGACGCAGCAATGACCTTTCGCGCCCTTTATGCCCTTGGCCTTCTGGCCCTTTTGTCCGCCTGCGGTGCCGATGGCGCCCCGAACCCGCCCTCCGTCAACCTGCATGGCGAGGCGGAGGTTGGCGTGGTCACGGGCGGCTAGGCCTGGCCCTGACACGCCGAACCGCCAACGCATAACACTCGCGACTTTTGCTTCGGGCCGAAAGGAAAGGGTCCAGTGGACCCTTTCCCGGTCCGTTGGCCGAAGCGCAAGCGCAGGCCAAGGGGTTCACCGCGCAGCCGGGCGATTGGGCGTGGACTGTACCCGCCCCGGTGGGTGCAAAGCACCCGCCGCCCGGGGGGCGGGTGCAGTCCACGCGGCTTTCGCCACGCGGACGGTTCTTCTTGGGCCGGTCGCGGCGCCCGGGTCACTTGCCCCGGGCTTTGGCAAGCCGACAAGCCCTGTCCGCTGACTATCCCTCAGGCCGCACTCTGCGGCAACCGCCAGTTCGGGCGCGGAAAATGGCAGGTATAGCCGTTCGGGAACCGTTCCAGATAGTCCTGATGCTCCGGCTCGGCCTGCCAGAACGGTCCCGCTGACGCAACCTCGGTCACCACCCGGCCGGGCCAGAGGCCCGAGGCATTGACATCGGCGATGGTGCGCTCGGCCTCGGCCTTTTGGGTGTCTGACAGATAGTAGATGCCCGACCGGTAGGACGGCCCAAGGTCGTTGCCCTGCCGGTTGGGCGTGGTCGGGTCATGGATCTGGAAGAAAAGTTCCAGAAGCTGGCGATAGGTCAGTTTCGCCGGGTCAAAGACCACCTCGATCCCTTCGGCATGGGTGCCGTGGTTGCGATAGGTGGCATTGGCCACATCGCCACCCGTATAGCCGACGCGGGTCGAGATCACGCCCGGCATCCGCCGGATCAGATCCTGCATCCCCCAAAAGCAGCCGCCTGCCAGAATCGCCGTTTCCGTCGCCATGATCATTTTCCCCCCGTGATCTTGCCCGCAAATTCGCCGTAGCCTTCAGCCTGAAGCCGGTCCAGCGGGATGAACCGCAGCGAGGCAGAGTTGATGCAATAGCGCAAGCCACCCCGGTCGCGCGGCCCGTCGGGAAAGACATGGCCAAGATGGCTGTCGCCCCATTTCGACCGGACCTCGGTACGGATCATGCCATGCGTCATGTCGCGCAACTCATTCACATGCGCCTCGACGATCGGCTGGGTAAAGCTCGGCCAGCCGCAATGGCTGTCGAACTTGTCGTCGGACGAAAACAAGGGCTCGCCGGACACGACATCGACGTAAAGGCCCGGCTCCTTGTGGTCCCAGAATTCACCGGTAAAGGCGCGCTCTGTCCCGTCGGTCTGGGTGACGCGATATTGTTCGGGCGTCAGGGCCGCAACGGCCTCGGGCGTCTTGCCATAGGTCTTTTCAATGCTCATCCCAATCTCCCTCTGTCATCAGCCCGCCCGATATGGGGCGGGATGATAGGCCGGCAAGCGAATGCTTCAAAGCCTCACATGGCCTTGATCGCGCGTGTCCGCCACAAGGACCAGCCGATCCCCGCCGACAGGATCGCCAGTGTGACACCCAGCGACAGGCTGGCGGGGAACTTTTCCCACCCCATCAGGTCGGCGATGAAGATCTTGGAGCCGATAAAGACCAGCAGAACCGACAGGGCCGGTTTCAGATAGGCGAACCGGTGCAGCACCGCATCCAGCGCGAAGTAAAGCGCGCGCAGGCCAAGAATGGCGAAGATGTTCGATGTGTAGACGATGAACGGGTCGGTGGTGATGGCAAAGACCGCCGGAACGGAATCGACCGCGAACAGGATATCGGCGGCCTCGATCAGCACCAGCGCCAGAAACAGGGGCGTCACCCACAAGCGGCGCGGCCCGCCCGCCGATGCGGGTTCGCGGACGACAAAGGCGGTACCGCGCAGCCCCTCGGTCACCCGCAGACGGTGGCGCAGAAAGGCCAGAAGGCGGCTTTCACCGGGGTGATGTTCCTTTTCCTTCGTCACCAGCATCTTCAACCCGGTCAGGATCAGGAAGGCCGCGAACAGATACAGCAGCCAGTGATAGTGGCTGACCAGCGTCGCCCCGGCGCCGATCATCAGGCCGCGCAGCAGGATCACACCCAGAATGCCCCAGAACAGCACCCTGTGCTGATAGGCGCGCGGGATTGCCAGCGTCGAAAAGACCAGAGCGATGACAAAGATATTATCCAGCGCCAGCGTCTTTTCGATGGTGAAGGCGGTCAGATAGAGGGCGGCCGAGGTCGCGCCCAGCTGCCACCAGACCAGGCCGCCGAAGCCAAGGCCCAGCGCAATATAAAGCGCGGACAGACGCAGGCTTTGCCCCACACCGATTTCGCCCGCGCGGCGATTGAGAAGACCAAGGTCAAAGGCCAAAAGGGCGATGACCAATGTCAGAAAGCCAGTCCACATCCAAACCGGCGTGCCAAGAAAGGCGGTCGTCAGGAACTCCATGTCCATCCTCTGGTTTCGGGCGTGCGGATAGTCATGGGGCAGCGATGCCGGGCCGAAGATCGCACGCGTGAACGATGCGGTCCGACATCACGATGGGGATCATCGTCAGAGGGGCCCGGCCCGCAACGATCCACATGGGAATGGCGCGCCGATCCGTCAAGGGGGGGCCAAACGCTGCCCCATGCCCCACCCTCGGGCATGAAGCACCTCCCCTCCCCCGCCCGACGAAGGGCAGGGCTACCCGCCTATGACCTGCGATCTCGTGGCAACGTCGGCCACCCGCGGCTCCCCTACCCCTCGTGGGGAGGGGGGGCGCAGGTGCCTGGCGTGGGGCATATGGCCACTTGCCGCCCGTTGGCCATCACCGCTAACTGGCGCAGGCGGGGGGGGCATCGTGACACTGTCTGTCTTTCTTCTGGTTCTGGCGGCGGCGGCGCTGCATGCGGTCTGGAACGCGCTGGTCAAGGGCGCGGGCGACCGGTTCGCGGCGGCGGTGGCGATCTGTCTGGCGGCGGCGGCCATTGCCACCTGCGCACTGCCGTTCGTTGCCCAGCCCGCGCGGGCAAGCTGGCCCTATCTGGGCGCCTCAATGCTGCTCCAGACGCTTTATTTCTCGCTGGTCGCGGGCGCCTATGGGCGGGCGGACATGAGCCTGGCCTATCCGGTCATGCGTGGCGGCGCCCCCCTGATCGTCGCGGCCCTGTCGGCGCTGGTCTTTGACGAAGGACTGGGGCCGCACGGTTGGCTGGGGGTCGGGCTGATCTCGGGCGGGATCCTGTCGATGGCGCTGACGGCACACAGCCGTGCCGGGCTGGGGCTTGCCCTGCTCAACACCTGCGTCATCGCGACCTATACGCTGAACGACGGCGCGGGCGTGCGGCTGTCGGGGGCGCCGGTCGGCTATACGCTGTGGGTCTGCGCACTGACCGCGCCGCCGGTTCTGGCGCTGGCCCTTTGGCGGCGGGGGCCGACGCTCTGGGCGCAATTGCGCGGCCTGGCCCTGCCCGGCCTGATCGGTGGGGCGGGGACGCTGACCTCTTACGGCGTCGCGCTGTGGGCTATGGTGCTGGCGCCGGTGGCGATGGTCGCGGCCTTGCGCGAAACCTCGATCCTGTTTGCCACGGCCATCTCGGCCCTTCTTCTGAGCGAAAGGGTCGGTCGCGGGCGGCTGATCGCTGTCCTGCTGATCGCCCTTGGCGCCGCCGCCTTACGGCTCGCCTGAGGCGAGCAGGGCCGCCAGCCCCTCGCGATAGGTCGGATAGGCCAGCCGCATGCCGGGAATGGACTTCATCCGCCCGTTCCTGACCCGCTTTGATTCCGCATAGAAACTGCGGGCCATCGGCGTCATGTCAGCACGTTCATAATCGACCGCAGGCGGCGGCGGCAGGCCCAGCAGGCGGGCAGCGTGCAAAAGCACATCCTCGGGCGGCGAGGGTTCGTCGTCACAAACATTGTAGACCACCCCCGGCGCGGGATGGGCGATCGAGGCCGCCAGTACAGCGGCGATATCTTCGACATGGGCGCGGCTCATGAACTGGTCGGGCCGGATCACCCGCTGCGCCGTGCCCTTGCGGACCTTTTCAAAGGGGCCGCGACCGGGGCCATAGATGCCCGCCAGGCGGAAGATATGCAGCGGCAGGCCGGGCACGGACTGCCAATCCTGCTCCGCCGCGACCCGCCAACGGCCGCGCAGGGTGGTGGGGGTCAGGGGCGTATCTTCGTCCACCCAGCCGCCGCCGTGGTCGCCATAGACGCCCGTAGTCGACAGATAGCCCGCCCAGCGCAGGTGGGTGGCAGCCTCTGCAATCAGATCGCGGTGCGCGCCCAGAACCGGATCGCCCCCCGCATCCGGCCCGATCCCGGCCAGAAGATGCGTCGCCCGAGCCAGCGCCGGGGCCAGATCGGCGCCCGGCCAGATCACGGGCTCGACCCCGCGCGCGGCCAGGGCCCGGGCCTTCTCTGCGCTGCGGGTCGTGCCGATCACCCGCCAGCCCTGCGGCAGCAGAAGGCGGGACAGGGCATCCGCGGTATAGCCATGGCCCAGAATCAGCAGCGTGCCGCTCATGGCGCCTTGCCCGCCCGGTCGGTATGGCCAAGGTCGCGGTCGGGATCGACCCGGTCGCGCACCAGCTGTTTCAGCGCCTTCACGTCGGGAAAGCCGCCGTCGCGCTTGCGTTCCCAGATCAGATCGCCATTCAGCCGTATCTCGAATATCCCGCCGGTACCGGGCAGCAATGTCACCCCGCCCAGATCGGTGCCAAAGGTCGACAGAAGCTCCTGCGCCATCCAGGCGGACCGCAGAAGCCAGTTGCACTGGGTGCAATAGGCGATGGAGATCATCGGCTTGGTCATCGGGGGCCTGACGCTTTGGACATGCCAGCTTTGCCCCACCTCGGCCCGGCCTGCAAGATTGTGCGCCAACCGCCATGATTTTGCGCAAGGCGCCGCCATTGTTTCCGTGGCGTCAAATTGCCGGGGCAATCGTGAAATCAGGCCTTTCCCGCGCCCCGGCAATGGCCCATGAATGGCAGCGGATTCTGACCACGACCGGCTTGGGGCAAGACATATGGCGCGACTGCTATTCGCACGGATCGAAGCCTGGGTGATGATTCTGCTGGCGCTGGTCATGGCACTGGGCAGCATCGCCTTTGGCTATCTGGTGCTGGACGGCAGCGCAGGCGCGGAAAAATACGGCAAACTGTCGGGCGCCGCCCTGGCCGTCGCGCAAATTCCCGATACGCTGAAGGATGTGATCCACCCCAAGGACCGGCTGGAAATCTGGAACAGCGCCCGGTTCGACGCCAAACCCAGCGGCTGGAGCGCCGCCCAGGCCACGGCGCCGGACCTGCCCGGCTATGTGCTGGTCAGCCGCTATGAAGGGGTCGAGAGGCGCAATCTGCTGGAACTTGTGTCGCTGAAGGACCGGCAGGTCAAATACAGCTGGCCGGTCGATGCGAACAGGTTGCTGGGCGATGCCGCCCAGACCTCGGCCTTCATGGATTATTCGATCTGGAACGCCTCGCTGTTTCGCGCCATCCATCCGATCGTGCTGCCGAACGGCGACGTGTTCCTGAAGGACCATTTTTCGCCGCTGTTTCGGATCGACGCCTGCGGCCAGCCGGCATGGAAAAATGACGCCAATGTCTTTCACCATTCGACCGAACTGGACGCTGACGGCAATATCTGGGTTCCTTCGGTGATCGAGCCCCATTCGGTCAAGGGTGTGCCGGACGATTTCCTGGAGGATGCGATTGCCGAGGTCGACCCGGACGGCAAGCTTCTGTTCAAGAAGTCGGTCACCGAGCTGTTGATCGAAAACCATCTGGAGCATCTGATCTTTTCGAACGGCACCTATGTCTATGACACGACCCACCTGAACGATATCCAGCCCGTGCTGACCGACGGTCCCTATTGGAAGCGCGGCGATCTGTTCCTCAGCCTGCGCAACATTTCGTCGATCATGCTCTATCGCCCCTCGACCAATCAGCTGATCTGGCACATGGAAGGGCCGTGGCTGTCGCAGCACGACGTGGACATACTGGATGACCACCGGATCGCGGTCTATGACAACCATGCCGAGGATCGCGGCAAGATGGCCAAGGTCGAAGACCATTCACGTATCGTGACCTATGATTTCGCGACCGGCGCGGTTTCGACGCTGTTCGACAGGCTTATGGCGGATGAAAAGATCCAGACCCTGTTCGCAGGCAGCTTTACCCAGCTGCCGAACGGCGGCGCGCTGATCGAGGATACGACCAATGCCCGGCTGATGGTTGCCGGGCCGGATGGCAGCCTGCAGGCCGAAATGGTCAACCGCGCGTCGAACGGCAAGATCTACCAGCTGGGCTGGGCGCGCTATGTCGATCAGGCGTTGGGGGATCAGATATTGACGGCGGTGACCGCGAAAAGTTGTGCCGCACCATGAAGCGGCGCCGTTGGCCTGTTTTTTGGGGCCAGCGGTGTGATAGACTGAAGAAAAGAGAAATGGTTGGATCATGAAAACATATTCTTCGCTGACCCTGATGGCCGCCGCCCTGCTGCTGGCCACGCCCGGCGCAGCCCTTGCCTATATCGGCCCGGCAACCGGCACGGGCGCCATCGCGGCGCTTCTGGGTGTCCTCGGCTCGATCTTCCTCGCGATCTTCGCGGTCATCTGGTACCCGATCAAGCGGATGCTCAAAGGCAAGAAAAAGCCGCAGAAAGCCCCGTCTGACACCAAGGTCGGCTGACCCTTGGCCTGGTTTCTGGTTCTGATCGGCGCCGCTCTGGCAAGCGAAGCGTTTCTGCGCCTGCCGCTGATGGGCCAGATACAGCGTGTTCTGGACACGGTGCCGCGCGTGTCGCGGGTGCTGAAAAGCGCGCGCATTTCCGACCATTGGAAGGAACGGGTGCTGCCCGCCTATGCCCTGCGGATGGGCAAGGCGTCGGTCCTGTTCTTCCTTCTGCTCTGCCTTGCGGTCCTGCCGCTGCTGGCCATGGGTCTGATCTATTCCGGTGGCCTGATGGGCTGGCTGGAATTTCTGATGCGGCCCTTGGTCATCGGCGCCCTCTGCGTCGCCTCGATCGGTTATATGGCGGTGCGCAGCCGGATGGGCGGGCAGGCCGGTGCTGCAACCGAAAGCCAGTCGTCGCATTTTTCGGGCACCGACAAGGTGCTGCACCGGCTGGCGCTGGGCTCTCGCCCGGTGGCCGAGATGGTTCATGACATCGAACGCGGCCGGTTCCTGAAACGGGCGCCCGCGGACGAGGGGCGGCATGTGTTCGTCACTGGCCTGGCGCGTGCGGGCACCACCATCCTGATGCGCGAGATTCACCGGACCGGTCAGTTCGGGTCGCTGACCTATGCCGACATGCCCTTTGTGCTGGCGCCCAACAGCTGGGCGGGCCTGTCATCGAAATCCCGCGACCCCGGCCAAAAGGCCGAACGCGCCCATGGCGACGGGATCGAGGTCGACGCCCACAGCCCCGAGGCGCTGGACGAGGTCTATTGGCGCATCTTCGACGGCGATGCCTATATCGGCAAAGACGGTCTGTCGCCCCATGCGCCGGATGGCGATATGATCGCGGGCTACCGCGACCTGATCCGGCTGGTCCTGCTGAAAACCGGCACGGGCCGCTATGTCAGCAAGAACAACAACAACATCCTGCGGCTGCCGACCCTGGCCGATGCCCTGCCCCAGTCGCAGTTCCTGGTGCCCCTGCGCGACCCCCTGGCCCATGCCGCCAGCCTGTTGGCACAGCACCAGCGGTTCCTGAATGCCGATCCGTTCACGCGCGACTATATGACCTGGCTTGGCCATCATGAATTCGGCGCAACCCACCGCCCGTTCCTGTTCGACGGACGGCCCGAGGGGGACCCCCAGACGCTGGACTATTGGCTGAGGGCCTGGATCGCCGCCTATGGCGCGCTTGACCGGGCCGAAGAGGGTCGCGACAATGTCTGTTTCGTGCCCTACGAGGCGCTGAGCGCCGATCCGGCCATCTGGCAGGCCGTCGCCCGCCGGATCGGGATCGCGGCCGCACCGGCCGGGGAACTGCGCACGATCGCCGACAAGCCCCCCGCCGCTCATGACCCCTCCCTCGCCGCCGCCGCCCTGGCCCTGCATGCCCGGCTGGCGGCACGCGGCTTTGCCAAGCTGGGCATCGCGCCGCCCGGCCGGGCCTGAAACGGATCAGCCGCGCAGCGGATAATCCGCCAGCAGGTCATGGACCGCCCCGCCGGGCCGCAGGGTCGAGCGGTAAAGCCCAAAGCCCTGCGCCACGAACCCCGGCAGGGGTGTTGCGGCATGGGCTGCCATCCGGCGGGCCAATGCTGTCAGCTCGTCCGCCGTCAAAGTGTGTTTTTGCCGCGCCAGCGTGACATGCGGGCGAAACCGGCGATGCGGCAGGCGGATACCCGCCAGATGCAGCGCACCTTGCAGCTTGCGCTCCAACGTCTCCAGCGCCGGGGTCAGCGGCACCTCAACATGCAGGCTGCGCACCCCATCGCCGCCGAATGTGCCGATAGGGCCAAAGCTGATCGGCACCGGCGGCAGTCGCAACCGCTCCAGCGCCTCGTGCAGCTCCTGCAGGGCCTCGTCCGTCTGATCGTCCAGAAAGGCCAGCGTCAGATGCAGATTGTCGCGCGGCACCGGCTGCCCGGCCCGCAGCGCCACCTGCAGGGATAGAAGCCGCCCGGCCACATCATCGGGCAGGGCGATGGCCAGAAAGCAGCGCATGGGATCAGAAACTGGGCGGGGTTGCGGCGCTGACAATCACGCACTCTTCGGTTCCGGCGTTGCGGAACCGGTGCGGAATGCGACTGGGAAAATGATAGCCCTCGCCCGCCCTCAGCACCCTTGTTTCGGCGCCGACGGTGATCTCGATCTGGCCCTGAACCACCACGCCCGCCTCTTCGCCTTCATGGCTGTAAAGGTCAGCCCCGGTATCTGCCCCCGGCTGATACTGTTCATAAAGCATCAAAAGCGCGCTGTCGGCCGGATTGCCGACCCGAAGGAACCGGAGCCGCGAGTCGCGTTCCGCGCCCGGCAGCAGAATCTCGCGGAACTCCTCATGGGTGAAATGCCACTGGCTTTCCGCCGACTGATCCTCGGCGAAAAAGGCGCTGAGCGACATGTTCAGCCCTGACATTATCTTCTTCATCGTCGAGATCGACGGGCTGGTGCGGTTCTGCTCGATCATCGAGATCATCGCCGCCGTCACGCCCGCCACCGCCGCCAGCTGCCGCTGCGACAATTTCCGCGCCTCGCGTTCGGCCTTCAGCCGGGCCCCGGTATCGAAACTCATTGCACCTCCTCGGGTCTCTCACCCGATTTAGCTTGCGGCGCAGTCTCGCGAAAGATAAATTTATTTGTCGAGAATATGCAATATTGAACGCACGCCAGACGCGCATCAGCCGGAGGATCAGATGACCAACGCCGAAATCGAAACCCGTCGCAAGGCCGCCATGTCGCGCGGCGTCGGCGTCCTGACCCAGGTCTTTGTCGAGCGCGCCGAAAATGCCGAACTGTGGGACAAGGACGGCAACCGCTATATCGACTTTGCCGGCGGCATCGCGGTGGTGAACACCGGCCATCGCCACCCCAGGGTCATTGCTGCGGTCAAGGACCAGCTCGATCACTTCACCCACACCTGCCATCAGGTCGTGCCATACGAAAACTACGTGCGGCTGGCCGAGCGGCTGAACGCCATTGCCCCGATCAAGGGCGAGAAGAAGACGATCTTCGTGACCACCGGCGCCGAGGCGGTGGAAAATGCGGTCAAGATCGCCCGCGCCGCGACCGGGCGTCAGGCGGTCATCGCCTTTTCCGGCGCCTTCCATGGCCGGACCTTCATGGGCATGGCCCTGACCGGCAAGGTAGTGCCCTACAAGGTCGGCTTCGGCGCCATGCCGAACGACGTGTTTCATGTGCCCTTCCCGGTGCCGCTGCATGGCGTCAGTGTCGAGCAGTCGCTGGAGACGCTGAACTATCTTTTCAAGGCCGATGTCGACCCCAAGCGCGTCGCGGCGATCATCCTGGAACCGGTGCAGGGCGAAGGCGGTTTTTACGAAGCCCCGCGCGACTTCTTCAAGGCACTGCGGGCGATCTGCGACGAACATGGCATCCTGTTGATCGCCGACGAGGTGCAGACCGGTTTCGCCCGCACCGGCAAGATGTTCGCGATGGACCATCATGACGTGCAGCCCGATCTGATGACCATGGCCAAGGCGCTGGCCGGTGGCTTCCCGCTGGCTGCCGTTGTCGGCCGGGCCGAGGTGATGGACGCGCCCGGTCCCGGCGGTCTGGGCGGCACCTACGGTGGCTCGCCCATGGGCATCGCCGCCGCCCATGCGGTCCTGGACGTGATCGAGGAGGAGGGGCTTTGCGACCGCGCCAATCAGCTCGGTTCACGGCTGAAGCAGCACCTGGAAAGCCTGCGCGACGACGTGCCTGAAATCGCCGATATCCGCGGCCCGGGCTTCATGAACGCGGTCGAGTTCAACGTCGGCGGCAAACCGTCGGCGGATTTTGCAGGCAAGGTCCGGACCGAGGCGCTGAACCGTGGCCTGATCCTTCTGACCTGTGGCGTCCACGGCAATGTGATCCGCTTCCTCGCGCCGATCACCATTCAGGACGAGGTCTTCACCGAAGCCCTGGGCAAGCTGGAGGCCGCAATCCGCGCCGCCCGCGCCGCCTGATCAATCCAGCGGCGACGCCTTCGGCGTCATTCCATACATTGGCGCCGCGCGGATCGCGCGGCGCTGTGCCTCCGGCGGGGATATTTGACAAGAGAAGAAGGGAGGTGTGCTGCCTGTGACAGCGCGCAGCCCCTCATGCCTCAGCCGCGCAGCCGTTGCAGGATCGAGAGGCTGGCATAGCCATCGGCCAGCATGCCGACCGACCGCTGAAAGGATTTGAGGGCCGCGACGGTGTTGGGCCCGATCTTTCCGTCCGCCCCGCCCGTCGAAAAGCCCGCCGTCGTCAGCCGTTCCTGCAGCTCGATCCGCTCGTCCAGGGTCAGGGCGCGATCCTCGCGCGGCCATTGAGCCTGGATCGGCGCGCCGCCCTGCAGCCGGTCGGCCAGATGGCCGACGGCAATCACATAGGCGTCGGCAGCATTATAATGTTCGATCGCCCGGAAATTCGGAAAGATCATGAAGGCCGCGCCCCGCGCCCCGGCGGGGAGCAGGATCGAGGCGGCGCCATGATCACCGACCACACCACCCTGCATGTCGCGCACGCCCAGCGCCGCCCAGTCGGCAGCGGATTTCTTGACCCGGTCGCCCGACAGGCCAAAGTCGAAATCGGCAGGCAGTTGCACTTCGACGCCCCAGGGCTGCCCGCGCCGCCAGCCGTGATGAGCCAGATAGGCGGCGGTCGAGGCCAGTGCATCCGACGGGTCATCCGACCAGATGTCGCGCCGCCCGTCACCGGTGAAATCGACGGCAAAGGCGAGGTAGGAGGTCGGGATGAACTGGGTATGGCCCATGGCCCCGGCCCAGCTGCCGGTCATGTCGCGGGGGGCGACATTGCCCGCCTGGATGATCTTCAGGGCCGCGATCAGCTGGCCTTCAAAGAACGATCCGCGCCGCCCGTCATAGGCCAGCGTTGCCAGTGACTGGACCAGCGGCAGCTTGCCCCGGTTGACGCCAAAGGAACTTTCCAGCCCCCAGACCGCCGCCACCACTTCCTTGTCGACGCCGTAGGTCTCTTCGATCCGGGTCAGAAGGCGGCGGTGCTGGCGCAGTGCCGCCTGGCCGTTGGCGACCCGTTCGTCAGATACGGCCTTGTCCAGATAGTCCCAGATCGGCTTGACGAATTCGCCCTGATGGCGGTCCTTGTCGATCACCTCGGGGTCGTAGGCGACACCCTGAAAGGCCGCGTCGAACACATCGGCGCGGATGCCGTGGGCCAGCGCACGGTCGCGGAACCCCGCGATCCAGCCCTGAAATCCCGCGGCGCTGCCTGCAAGGATTAGCTGTTCGGGTCCGGTCGTCATGGCGGCGGGTCTTTCCGGCAAGGCCTGGGGGGCGGCCCAGGCAAGGGACGGGATCAGGGTGAGGGCAAGGAAACGGATCATCATGATGCTGCTCTTTTTCCCAAACCTAGCGCGACAGGCAGGCCGGGGGAAGGGGCGGGCATGGGCGCAGGCAGCGGTTTGCCGGGTCAGCCGTCGCGCCGCCGCCGTTCGACCTTGCGCGCGTGCTTGGCCGCCTTGGCCTTGGCCGCGCCTGGCTTGCGCGGCTGATAGCGGCCACCGCGCGACTTTGGCGCCGCCAGCGCCTCGCCCTCTACCTCCAGCAACTCCAGCGCGATGCCGCCGGTGACCGGCAGCGCCTCGGCCAGACGCACGGTGACGCGCTGGCCAAGGCCCAGCCGCGTGCCGGTGTCCGCCCCGGTCAGGGTCTGGCTGTCGGCATCATGGTGAAAGAATTCGCGCCCCAGCGTGCGGATCGGGATAAGGCCATCGGCGCCGGTTTCATCCAGCTTCACAAACAGGCCGAACTTGGCCACGCCGCTGATCCGGCCGGTGAATTCCGCCCCCACCCGGTCGGCCAGATAGGCGGCCAGATAGCGGTCGGTCGTGTCACGTTCGGCGGCCATCGACCGCCGTTCGGTATCGGAAATCTGCTTGGCGGTTTCGTCCAGCATCTCGATATCCGCCGCACTTAAGCCGTCGCCCCCCCAGCCATGGCCGGAAATCAGCGCCCGGTGCACGATCAGGTCGGAATAGCGCCGGATGGGCGAGGTGAAATGCGCATAATTCCGCAAGGCCAGCCCGAAATGGCCGAAATTCTGCGGGTTGTAATAGGCCTGCGTCATCGACCGCAGCATGGTCAGGTTCATCAGCTCGTCAAATTCGGTGCCCTGCGACTGCGACAGCAGCCGGTTCAGCGACGCGGTTTTCAGCACCTGTCCCTTGGCAAGGGTAAAGCCCGACGCCTCGGCCACATCGCGCAGCGCCTCGATCTTTTCGGGGCTGGGTTCTTCGTGCACGCGGAACAACAGCGGCCGGCGCAGGCGGATCAGCTCCTCGGCCGCCGCGACATTGGCAAGGATCATGAATTCCTCGATCAGCCGGTGCGCATCCAGCCGTTCCTTGAAGGCAACGGACAGAACCTGACCCGAGGGCGACAGCTCGATCCGCCGCTCGGGCAGGTCAAGGTCCAGCGGCTGGCGCGCGGCGCGGGCCTTGAGCGAGGCCAGATAGGCGGCATAAAGCGGTGTGATCACATCCGCCAGCAGCGGCGCGGTGCGGTCGTTCGGCTGGCCGTCGCGGGCGGCCTGCACCTCTTCATATGACAGCGCACCCTGCGAGCGGATCAGCGCGCGTGTGAACCGGTGCGACAGTTTCGCGCCATCCGCGTTCAGCACCATAGAGACGGCCAGAACCGCGCGGTCGACATGTTCATGCAGCGAACACAGGTCACCCGACAGACGGTCGGGCAGCATCGGCACCACCCGGTCGGGGAAATAGCTGGAATTGCCGCGCTTGCGCGCCTCGCGGTCCAGCGCCGACTGGGGGGTGACGTAATGGGCGACATCGGCAATCGCGACCCAGACGACATGGCCGCCCGGATTCTGCGGATCGTCGTCGGCATGGGCGTGGACCGCATCGTCGCGGTCGCGCGCATCGGCGGGGTCGATGGTCAGGAACGGCAGATGACGCAGATCCTCGCGCCCGCCCAGTGCGGCGGGCGCCATCGCATCCGCCTCGGCGATCACCGCATCGGGGAACTGGTCGGGGATGCCATGCTGGTGAATGGCGATCAGCGACACCGCACGCGGCGCCGACGGATCGCCCAGCCGTTCGACCACCCGCGCCCGGGGCAGGCCTAGACGCGACCGGGCGCCGACCAGCTCTGCCTCGACCAGCTCGCCCTCGCGCGCGTCCGATGTGTCGGCGGCGGCGACCAGCCATTCCTTGTCCGATCCCTTGTCGACCGGCTGGATGCGCCCGCCTGCCTGGGTCTTGTGGAAGATGCCGACGACGCGAATGGCATTGGTGCCGATCTTGCGGATCAGCCGGGCCTGATAGTCATGGTCGCCCGCCCGCACCTCTTGCAGCTTGGCCAGAAAACGGTCGCCCTCGGCCAGCGCCACATCGCCTTTCTTGGCGATGAACAGGATGCGCGGCGGCGGATCATCGCCCTCTCCCTCGGCGGGCCGGACGAACTGGTCGCCACTCGCATCGGGCGCCAGCATCACCAAGACCGCCACCGGCGGCAGTTTCGTCGCATCGCGGGAACTGCGGCGGCGTTTCTGCAGATGGCCGTCGCTTTCCAGATCCTTCAGCAACCGCTTCAGCTCGATCTTCAAGGCGCCCTTGATGCCGAAGGCCCGGGCGATATCGCGCTTGGCGCTGTCGCCGGGGTGATCGGCGATCCATTTCAAAAGCTCTTCGCGGGACGGCAGGCTGGTCATGCCCCGCCCTAGCATCTTCGCCCCGGCCCGTCATGCGGAAACGGCACGGACCCCGAAACGGCACGGGCCCCATGGTTTACGGCGGCGCAACAGATTCCGTCGAACCGGTTGCCAATGCCTTGATTTTGCCACCATTCGCCCGCATCGCGGCCATGATGCGCCGTCAGGTTCCGGCCTGTAGCGTCATGCTGCCCTCGGCGCCGCGCCAAACAGCCCCCACCCTTAGCGTGGCGCCGAGGCATCTTCCCCACCAGACAGCCGCAGGTCAGTTCAGCTGATATTGCAGCGGATAGGCGCCATCCT
The DNA here is from genome assembly GCA_964553145.1 of uncultured Frigidibacter sp. Classification (GTDB taxonomy): domain Bacteria; phylum Pseudomonadota; class Alphaproteobacteria; order Rhodobacterales; family Rhodobacteraceae; genus TMP-24. The sequence goes on from CAZKJZ010000015.1 coordinate 24,325, forward strand.
CGAATTCGCCGAACAGGTCGGGAAGATCGGGGTGGTGCACAGGCTTGCCGGAATAGTCCGGAACCAGATTCTGCTCCGACACATAGGCGACATAATAGCTTTCGCTGTTTTCGGCCAACAGGTGGTAAAAGGGCTGGTTCTTGGCGGGCCGACTGTCTTCGGGAATGGAGTCATACCATTCGTCGGTATTGGCAAATTTGGCGTCAACATCAAAGACCACGCCCCGAAAGGCATGCTTGCGATGCACCAGAACCTGGCCCAAATAATATTTCGCGTGCGTTTTCAGCATCGTATAGCCCCCAGCCTTTTGTAACCCTGTCGGGTGGGCGCGTCCACGGCTCTGCGCGACTCAGGCGGAAACAGTCTGTGACCCTTGTCAACGATAATCCGCGCGGCAATCCCCCGCCGGTTGCGAGATGCCTGTGGATTGTGATTTTCCTTCGCGCAAAAATTGCGTATGGTCGCCGACAAAAATAAGAGCAGTCAACGAGATCGTCATGAACAACACGCTCCGCCTTGGGGTCATGCTTTTGCTGGTGTCCTGCGGGGGCGGGCATTATACGGCCCCGCACGACCTGGACGACGCCTGTTCGATCACCGACCAGCGGCCCGCATACCTGTCGGCGATGCAGCGGTCGGAACGTCGCTGGGGCGTGCCGGTCGCGGTGCAGATGGCGACGATCTATCAGGAATCGAAATTCGTCGGCAACGCCAAGACCAAGCGGAAATTCTTCCTGGGTTTCATTCCCGCGGGGCGCGTCACCTCGGCCAAGGGCTTCAGCCAGGTCATCGACGGCACCTGGGATGATTACCGGCAGGCGACCGGCAATTTCGGTGCCCGCCGCACCGATATCGACGATGCGACCGACTTTCTGGGCTGGTACATGGACCAGAACGCCAGCCGCCTTGGTCTGGCCAAGACCGACGCCGCGCAGCTTTATCTGGCCTATCACGAAGGTCCGGGCGGCTATGCGCGCGGCAGCCATATGGAAAAGTCCTGGCTCTTGCGCGTCGCTGATCAGGTCGCCGACCGCGCCAACCTGTATCAGGCGCAACTGTCGGGCTGCGGCAAGGTCTGAGGAGCGCGCCCCTTACCGGATGCGCGCGTCAATCTCGGACTGGATCGAGAAGGTCGAGGGCGGATAGTCCCCACCCTCCTGCAACTGGTCCAGCAGGACGGTCGTCTGCCCCCCCGCCTGATCGGTCACCACCCATTGCCGCAGCGCGATCGGGTCGGCTGAAAAGCCCAGCGCGATCGTGCCAAGGTCCGGGTGGTCGGGGTCCTGCGCGGTGACGATCGTCAGCGCCCCTTCCTCGACATGACCGACAACCATCCGCGCCCGGGTCAGGTCAACCGACTTGCCCAGGATCAGGTTCAGGGGCGTCCTGGACAGCGGATATTGTTCCGGCGGCTGGTTCGACTTGGCATCGAAAATCGCCACCTGCCCACCCGAGGCCAGAACCACCGTCCTGTCCGGCTTGGCATATTCGAACCGCATCCGCCCCGGGCGCCGGATGATCAGCCGCCCGGACGAGCCGCTGCCATCGGGGTTCACCTGGGTAAAGCGCGTCTCGGCCGTGGTCAGCCCGTTCACATAGGCGGAGATCGCGGCCAGCGACAGTTTTTCGGCCATGGCGGGGCCGGTCAGGCAGGCCATGGCGGCGACAAGGATAAGAATGCGTCTGGTCATCATCATGCGCCCAATCTAGGGCGCCGGGGGCGGTTATTCCATAACCGGCCGCAGACTTCGGCAAAACCGCGCCGTGGGGGTTGGAATGCGGTCCGAATTGATGGACGAGCATGATTTTGTACCGATACCAAAGCCCGGGGCCAGTGACCCGGGCGCCGCGACCGGCCCGAGAAGCACCGCCCACGTGGCGAAAGCCGCGTGGACAGCACCCGCCCCCCGGGCGGCGGGTGCTTCGCACCCTCCGGGGCGGGCACCGTCCACGCCCAATCGCCCGACTGCGCGGTGAACCCCTTGGCCTGCGGCTTGCGCCTACGGCCAACGGACCGGGCGACCTGCCACTGGCAGGTCACCTGATCGGTCCGAAAAAGAGAGTGGCTGGAACTACCCCGCCACCAACTCCCGGATCGCCCCGGCGACCGCCTGCCCCAGTTCCTGATGCGCATCGGCGTCGAAATGGACACCGTCGACCGGGCTGACGCCGATGATCTCGCCCGCATCCAGAAACCCGTGCCCGCGGTCGGTGGCCAGCGCCTGATAGAGCGCGGGCAGCGCCAGCCCCTTGCCGCGCCCGCCTCGGAATTCGTCGCGGAGCGGCCCTTGCTCCATCACCGGCGGCGGGCAGATCAAAAGGATGCGCAGCCCGGGATGGCGGGCCTGCATCTCCAGCGTGTCGGCCAGATCCAGAAGGGCGGCAATGCCGCTGCGGATGGTCTCGGCCCCGGCGGCATAGCGCATCTTGAGGTCGTTGGTGCCCAGCATGATCGTCAGCACATCGACCGGCCCATGGCTGGCCAGCGCCATCTTCAGCCCCTCGCGCCCGTCCATATGGTTGCCCATCACCGGGTCGCGAAACTGGGTGGTACGGCCCGGCAGACCTTCCTCGACCAGATGCCAGCCGTCGGCCCCCAGCGCGGCATGGGCTACGGTCGGCCAGCGAACGCCCCGGCCATGGCGATGCATTTCACCCCGCACCTCGATCGGGCGGGTGCCGTGGGTATTGCTGTCGCCGAATGTCAGAAGTGTGCGCATCTCTGCCCCCCATATCCTGCCGCCCCTATCTGCCGTGCGCCGCAGGGGCGGTAAAGCCCCTTGGCAGAGACGGGTCCCGGCATCATATAGGGCGCAGCAAACTGAACGGGGGCAAAGATGCTGGAACTTGGTCAAAAACCCGCCGCCCCGCCCGTGGGCGATCTGATCCGCGACGTGACCGAAGCGACCTTCATGGCCGAGGTGATCGAGGCCAGCCGCGAGGTGCCGGTCATCGTCGACTTCTGGGCCCCCTGGTGCGGCCCCTGCAAGACGCTGGGCCCGGCGCTGGAGGCGGCGGTCACTGCCGCCAAGGGCCGGGTGCGCATGGCCAAGATCAATGTCGACGAAAACCAGATGATCGCTGGCCAGTTGCGCATCCAGTCGATCCCGACGGTCTATGCCTTTTGGCAGGGGCGCCCGGTCGATGCCTTTCAGGGGGCGGTTCCGGCGTCGCAGATCAAGGAATTCATCGACAAACTCTCGGCACTCGCCGGTGACGGAGGATTGGGCGAGGCGATCGCCGCCGCAGAACAGATGCTGGCCGAAGGCGCCGTGGTCGATGCCGCCGAAACCTTTGCCGCGATCCTGGGGGAAGAGCCTGAAAATGCCGCCGCCTATGGCGGTCTGGCGCGCGCGCATATCGCGCTGGGCAATCTTGATCAGGCCGAGGCGCTTTTGAACGCCGCACCCGCCAAGATCGCCCAGTCCCAAGAGGTCGAGGCGGCGCGCGCCCAGCTGGACCTGACCCGCCAGGCCCAAAGTGCAGGCCCGGTGGCCGATCTGCAGCGCGCCGTAGATGCCGACCCCGCCAATCTTCAGGCCCGGTTCGACCTCGCATTGGCGCTTCATGCCGATGGTCAGGTCGAGGCGGCGGTCGACCAGCTGCTGGACCTTTTCCGCCGGGATCGCGACTGGAACGACGGCGCCGCCAAGGCCCAGCTGTTCACCATCTTCGATGCGCTGAAACCCACCGATCCCGTGGTTCTGAAAGGCCGCCGCAAACTGTCGTCGATGATCTTTGCCTGAAAGGGCGCGGATGCTGCTGAAACCCGCCGACCTGCCGGACGTGATCGCGCTGTTCCCCTTGCCGGGGGCTCTTTTGCTGCCGCGGGCCCGGCTGCCCTTGCATATATTCGAGCCGCGCTATCTGACCATGCTGGATGATGTGCTGAAAAGCCGCGACCGGCTGATCGGCATGATCCAGCCCCGCCCGGCCCCCGAAGGCCAGCGCCGCCTGTCCGCCGTCGGCTGCGCGGGCCGCGTCACAGGTTTTACCGAAACCGAGGATCACCGCTATATGATCGTGCTGACCGGCATCAGCCGCTTTCACCTGGGTGACGAGGTGGCGGGTTTCACCCCCTATCTGCGCGCCGCGATCCGCTGGGAAGGGTTCAAGCGCGACCTTGGCCCGGCGGAAAAGGACGAGCTTTTTGACCGCGACCGGTTCCTGTCGACGCTGCACCGCTATCTGACCCGGCGCCAGCTGGCCGCCGACTGGGACACGCTGAAAGACGCCGAAGACGAGATTCTGGTCAATTCGCTGTCGATGCTCTGCCCCCTGGACCCGCAGGACCGCCAGGCCCTGCTGGAGGCGCCGACCCTGACCGCGCGGCGCGAGATTCTGCAGGTGCTGATGGACTTCGCCCTGCGCTCTGACGGAGAGGAACAGCTGCAATGAAAGACCCCGCCGCCTTTGACCGCCGCATGCTGGAGGCGCTGGTCTGCCCGCTGACCCAGTCGCCGCTGAAATATGATGCCGAGCGACAGGAACTGATCTCGCCCCCCGCCCGGCTGGCCTTCCCGATCCGCGACGGAATACCGATCATGCTGGTCGACGAGGCGCGCGCGCTGGACTGAGTTTGGCCCAGAGATATTATGCTGCATTGATCGCCACATCGCCACCCTGTGCGATCCTGGCGTCAGTCCTTGCCCGCTGTTTGTGCCGCCCGACCCTATTGGCACAGAGGGCATATTGTGTGGACAGCCAGCTTCATCGGCGGCCCGACTGCCAAAATCACAGACCCAACAGCTCTTCCGCCTTGCGACGCACCTGATCAAGTACCATGCATGCGGTCGCTTGCTCCTCTTCTCCTATCCCTTCGACCAGCCTTGATGTCGCCTTTGACACCGCAGATCGCCCGGCTGTCAGTTCGGCGGTGCCCTGTGCGGTCAACAGGCCGTCACTGTCAACCAGGCCAGCGATGCGAAGACGGGCGAGTATCTCTTCAACCCCATCGGGTCCAAGCTTGAGGGCATCGGAGACGGCGCGCCTCCAGCCTTCGCTAGGTGCATCGCTGTCCGAATTGCCCGCGGCATTGAGGATAACCCAGGCCGGATAGGTCTTGATCGAGGTCGATGACAGAATCTTGGTCAGCAACGCACGCAGGGCGTTTTCCGTTGGCCCGATCACTGTGGGCAGGGAACGTGCAAAAGGCACCGCAGTCTCCTATAATATTGGTGTGGCCAATATTATATTGGCCATACCAAGATAGGCAATCTGAATGTCATCACCCTTCACTTCACTCCCCAGCTGGATACTGAGTTCCGCGTCGACCCGATCTCATCAGACGCTGCACAGGTACCTTTCGCAGGCCGGGGTCGACGGATATGAATATCGTTGCCTGTCGGCACTGAACGCCAAAGGGCAACTAAGTCAGGCTGCACTCGGTATTGCAGCCGCGCTGGACCCTGGCGACGTTACACATACCGTCCGGGCACTTGAACGCCGGGGACTTGTAACGCGCGGCAAGGATCCAGGCCACGGTCGAAAGGTCCTGGTGGCACTGACTGCCGCGGGCCATGACACCGTAAACCAGCTTGGCCTTGTGATGGCAGAAGCCCAGAATAAGATTTTCGGGCGCCTGAGCCCCGAGGAGCAATCCATATTGCTGAGACTTCTCGAACGCGTCGGCTGCTAGCCCCGCAAAAGTATGACCGTCGCGCCAGCTACAGATCAAACGCCGCCAGAACCGGCACATGGTCTGACGGCTGGTCCCAACCCCGCGCCGCGCGCAGGATGCGGCTGCCATGCGCGGCACCGGAAATGTCGGGCGTGGCCCAGACATGGTCCAGCCGGCGGCCCTTGTCTG
>CAZKJZ010000016.1:0-10970 GCA_964553145.1 uncultured Frigidibacter sp.
TCGCGGCGCCCGAGGCGATGGCCTCGGGCTTTGGCGCGCGGAATCAGTTCGAACCGATTGGGCAGTAGCGGAATGGCCGGTCCGCACTCAGTCCGCGACGCGCCCGCTGGCAGGCGCCTCGGCCCCGCCCTGTGCCACCACCATCACCTCGGACCGGATGATCCGGGCAATCAGGGCCGCGTCAGCGGGGTCAAACGTCAGCGGCAAGCGCATGTCGATCAGGCCCGACAGGATGCGGTCGGTCGCGGGCAGGCTTTGCGGCGGGGCATAGCGCCAGCTGTCATGGCGCGAGGTAAAGGCCACAGGCTCGGAGGCGCCAAACCACTTCAGCTCCACCCCCCGCGCGCCCGCCCGTGCGATCAGGGTGCGGACCGCATCGCCCCCCCAGCCCGGCAGCAGAAACTGAAAGGATGATCCCACGATCGATTCCTGCACCGGCCGCACCGGCAGCGACAGGCCGGGGGTTCCGACCAGACCCGCCTCGACCGTCCGGTAAAGCGCGTTCCAGCGCCCGATCTGGCGCGGCAGGTCGGCCAACTGCGGGCGCAGGATCGCCGCGCGCAGATTGTCCATCCGGCCCGAGATATTGGGGGTCACATATTTCACCCGCTCGAACGCCTCGGGCGGCGGCGCGGCGCGGTGGCGGGTATAAAGCATGTAGCTGCCCGACAGCATGATCGCCCGCGCCATGACCTCGGGGTCATCGGACACGATCAGCCCGCCTTCGCCCGAATTCATATGCTTGTAGGTCTGGGTGGAGTAGCAGCCGATCAGCCCGTGCCGGCCCGACGGCACGCCCCGCCAGGCCGCCCCCATCGTATGGGCGCAATCCTCGATCACCGGCAGGCCCGCCGCGGTGCAGATGGCCATCAGCCGGTCCATGTCGCACAGATGGCCGCGCATATGCGACAGCATCAGCGCGTGGGCGCCCTGCCCCGCCTTGGCCGCCAGATCATCAAGGTCGATGGTCAGATCGCCCGTCACCTCGACAAAGACCGGCACCGCCCCGACCGAGGCGATGGAACCCGGCACCGGCGCCAGGGTGAAGCCGTTGGTCAGCACCCGGTCGCCCGGCCCGATGCCGATGGCGCGCAACGCGCAAGCCAGCGCATAGCCGCCCGAGGCAACGGCCAGGCAATAGCGGGCACCGGTATAGGCCGCGAATTCCTGCTCCAGTGCCGCCACCTCGGCCAGCTCGTCGCCCAGCGTGTTGTAGCGGTGCAGGCGCCCGTGCCGCAAAACCGCCAGCGCCGCCTCTATCCCCGCCTCGGGGATCGGTTCCTGCTGGGTAAAGGGCTTCGCAAACCGCTCCATCAGGTCTTTTGCCCGTCATGACCGACGACCCACAGGAACAAGGCGAGCGTCAGCGCCAGCCCGCCCCCCGCCACCCAGAAGGCGACATTCGGGCTTTCATAGGGGGCGGCCAGGAAATGGCCGAAGACCTGCGCGAAAAAGACCGTGCCCGCCAGCATGGCGATATTCATCACCGCCGACAGACCGCCCTGCAACTCGCCCTGGGCATTTTCCGGCACGCGCTGCGACATCAGCGCCGTCAGCATCGGATGCACAAACCCCTCTGGCCCATGGACCAGCATCAGGACCACCACGACGGAAAGGCCGGTCGCAAACCCGTATCCGGTGGCGGCAATCGCAGCCGAAATCAGACCGATCAGCACCGTGCGATATTCGCCGAACCATTGGACGACCTTGCCGGAAAAGGCGCCCTGAAAGACCGCCATAACTGTGCCGAAGATTGCCAGGGTGATGCCGACCGTCGCCTCGGGCCAGCCGAACTTGGCCTTGCCCCAAAAGGCCCAGATCGCCGGATAGACCGACGAGCAGAAGAAGAAGGTGAACAGAACCGCGCACATGGGCAGAACGCCGCCATAGGTGCGAAAGACCTTAAAGGCGCCGAACGGATTGGCGCGACCCCAGTTGAACGGGCGGCGGTTTTCGGGTGCCAGCGTTTCGCGCAGGACAAAGAGGCCAAAAATGAAATTGGCCAGCGAAATCAGCGCCGCCGCATAGAAGGGCACGCGCGGCCCAAAGCTGCCCAATAGCCCGCCGATGGCCGGACCGACGACAAAGCCGACGCCAAAAGCCGCGCCCATAAGGCCAAAGGCGCGGCCCCGGTCCTCGGGGCGGGTCACGTCGGCGATCAGCGCATTGGCGATGATCCACGACGCACCACACAGGCCCGACAGGATGCGTCCAACGAAAAGCCAGCCGATCGTCGGCGCCAAAGCCTGGATCAGGAAGTCGGCGCCAAGGCCGAAGACCGCGATCAAGAGCACGGGGCGGCGGCCATAACGGTCCGACAGGTTGCCCATGATCGGCCCGGACAGGAACTGCATCAGCGAATAGGCCGCAGCCATCCAGCCGCCGATCCGGGCCGCATCGGACAGCGACACCTGACCGACCGACCCGATCAGGGCGGGCAGCACAGGCATGATGATGCCAAAGCCGACCATATCCAGAAAGACGGTGATCAGGACAAAGATAACGACCCTCTGGTCGACGGGTACTGGCGAACTCTTACTGGTCATGGGAACCTCCGGCCCCGCTTGTCTCAGGCCAGAAGCCGGTTGGCAAGCGCGGGCAGGTCGTCGAAATGGTGCAGAAGTGCCTCGGGCGACAGGCGCGCCACCCCCTGCCCCTCGGGTCCGAACGTGACCAGAACCGACGGCACACCGGCGGCGCGGGCGGTGTCGCGGTCGGTCTCGGTATCGCCGACCAGAAGCGAGCGCGCCAGGGTGCCCCCCGCCCGTTCCACCGACAGAAGGTAGGGCGCGGGATCAGGCTTTCTGACCGGCAATGTATCGGCCCCGACCAGCGAGGCGAAAAGCTGCCGCACCCCCAGCCGGGTCAGCAACAGGTCGGCCAGGCGTTCGGGCTTGTTGGTGCAGACGCCCACGGCAAAGCCAGCGGCACGCAGGATTTCGACAGCAGAGACGGCACCGGGGTAAAGGGTTGTGTGGCGGTCGATAGCCCCTTCATAGGCCGCCAGAAGCACAGGATACTGCGCGTCAACCGCCGCCTCGTCTCCTTGCCCCAGCCGCCGGAACCCCAGCCGCAGCATCGCCCGCCCGCCCTGAAAGGCGGTCAGCGCATCGGCCGCCGGGTCCAGCAGATCGCCCGCCCCCATCGACCGGAAACTTGCATTCGCCGCCGCGATCAGGTCGGCGGACGTATCCGCCAATGTTCCGTCCAGATCAAAGATAATGGTCCGCATCCGCCCGCCGTTTCCGATATGATCCTGAAATCTGCCGAAAAGCTTTGTGAACCCATTTCGCTTGCGGCCCGTGGGTCCATCGGTAAAACGGGCGCAGGTTGAAGGAAAGGCCCCTTATGTCAGTCGCACTTGTCATCCTTGCCGCCGGTCAGGGCACGCGGATGAATTCCGACCTGCCGAAAGTGCTGCACAAGGTCGCGGGGGCGCCGCTGGTGATCCATGCCCTGTGCGCGGGCGCGGGCCTGGAGCCAGAGCGGACCGTGGTGGTGGCCGGTCACGGTGCCGATGCGGTGCGCAAGGTGGTCACGGACTGGGACGAGCGGGCCGAGGTCGTCCTGCAGGCCGAACAGAAGGGCACCGGCCATGCGGTGGCGCAGGCCCTGCCCGCGCTTGCAAGCTTTCAGGGCAAGGTCGTGGTCCTTTACGGCGACACTCCCTTTATCCAGCCCGAAACGCTGGCGACGATGCTTGCGGCCGATGCCGATGTGACCGTCCTTGGCTTTCACTCGGACCCGGCCACGCGCTATGGGCGGCTGATCCTGTCGGGCGGCGACGCGCTGGACCGGATCGTCGAATATAAGGATGCCAGCGACGATATCCGCGCGCTGACCCTGATGAATTCGGGCGTCCTCTGCGCCGATGCCACCCTGCTGGCGGACCTTGTCGCGGGGCTGAAGAACGACAATGCGGCGGGCGAATATTACCTGACCGACGTTGTCGGCGCCGCCCGTGCGCGCGGCCTGACCGCGCGGGTCGTGACCTGCGATCAGGCGGAAACGCTGGGCGTCAATTCCCGGCAGGACCTGGCCGCCGCCGAAGCCGCCTTTCAGGCCCGGGCCCGGGCCGGAGCGATGGCCGATGGCGTCACCCTGACCGCGCCCGAGACGGTCTTTTTCGGCTTTGACACGGTCATCGGCCGCGACAGCATCATCGGCCCGAACGTGATCTTCGGCCCCGGCGTCACCGTGGAATCAGAGGCCGAGGTCAAGGGCTTCTGCCATCTGGAAGGTTGCCACATCTCGCGCGGCGCCTCGGTCGGCCCGTTCGCGCGCCTGCGCCCCGGCGCCGAACTGGCCGAGGATGTGCATGTCGGCAATTTCGTCGAAATCAAGAATGCGATCCTGGACGAAGGCGTCAAGGTCGGCCACCTGACCTATCTGGGCGACGCCCATGTCGGCGAACATACCAACATCGGCGCAGGGACCGTGACCTGCAATTATGACGGGGTGAACAAGCACCGCACGGTCATCGGCGCCCGGGCCTTTATCGGGTCGGATACGATGCTGGTGGCGCCGGTCACGGTCGGCGCGCGCGCGATGACCGCGTCAGGGTCGGTGATCACGCAGGATGTGCCGGATGATGCGTTGGCCCTGGGCCGGGCCGCGCAGGTGAACAAGCCGGGGCTTGCCCGCCGTTTGTTCGAAAAGTTCAAGGCTGACAAGGCAAGACGCCAGAAAGAGGCCGAATAATGTGCGGAATTGTCGGTGTTCTGGGCAGCCATGAGGTCGCGCCCCTGCTGGTCGAGGCGCTGAAACGGCTGGAATATCGCGGCTATGACAGTGCCGGTATCGCCACGGTCAACGCCGGAAAGCTGGACCGCCGCCGTGCGGTCGGCAAGCTGGTGAACCTTTCGGACCTTTTGGTCCACAACCCGCTGGCCGGGAAATCCGGCATCGGCCATACCCGCTGGGCCACCCATGGCGCCGCAACCGAAGGCAACGCCCACCCCCACCGTTCCGGCCAGGTCGCCGTCGTCCACAACGGCATCATCGAGAATTTCCGCGAGTTGCGCGAACGGCTGGCGACGCTGGGCCTGACACCCCAGACCGAGACGGATACCGAAACCGTCGTCATGCTGACCCGTCATCATCTGGATCAGGGCCTGCCCCCGCGTGATGCGGTGCGGGCAACGCTGGCCGAACTGGAAGGCGCCTTTGCGCTCCTCTTCCTCTTTGACGGCGACGATGACCTGATGATCGCCGCCCGCAAGGGCTCGCCTCTCGCCATCGGCTATGGCGAGGGCGAGATGTATGTGGGCTCTGACGCCATCGCGCTGGCGCCGATGACCGACCGGATCTGTTACCTCGAGGAAGGCGATTTCGCCTTTGTCACCCGCACGGGTGCCGAGATCTTCGACCGCAAAGGCCGCCCCGCCAACCGCGAGGTGCAGAAGATCAACGTCGATCAGACGCGCATCGAAAAGGGCGGCTACAAGCATTTCATGGCCAAGGAAATCGCCCAGCAGCCCGCCGTCATCGGCGATGCGCTGGCCCATTATGTCCGCGACGGGCGGTTGACCCTGCCCGCCAGCCTTGACTTCGCCCCCCTTGACCGTCTGACCCTTGTCGCCTGCGGCACCGCCTTTTACGCCTGCCTGACGGCGAAATACTGGTTCGAACAGATCGCGGGCCTGCCGTGCGAGGTCGATATCGCCAGCGAATTCCGCTATCGCGAACCGCCGCTGCCCGCGCGTTCCTATGCCCTGTTCGTCAGCCAGTCGGGCGAAACCGCCGATACGCTGGCAGCCCTTCGCTATGCGCAGGGCAAGGTCGACAAGATCGTCAGCGTGGTCAATGTGCCCACCTCCTCGATCGCACGCGAAAGCGACGTTGCCCTGCCGATCCTGGCGGGTGTCGAGGTCGGGGTGGCCTCGACCAAGGCCTTCACCTGCCAGCTTCTGACCCTCCTCATCCTCGCCTTGAAGGCCGGACGCGACCGGGGGCGGCTGACGGACGCGGCCCTGGCCGCCCATCTTGCCGATCTTGCCACCCTGCCCGGCCTGATGAACCAGGCCCTGTCGCGCGAAGGCGAGATCGCCGCCCTCTCCGAAGAACTGGCCGAGGCGCAGGATGTCCTGTTCCTGGGGCGCGGCGCCATGTTCCCTCTGGCGCTGGAAGGCGCACTGAAGCTTAAGGAAATCAGCTATATCCACGCCGAAGGTTATGCATCGGGCGAATTGAAACATGGGCCCATCGCCCTGATCGACAAGACGGTGCCGGTGATCGTTCTGGCGCCGCGCGACGGGCTTTTCGACAAGACCGTGTCGAACATGCAAGAGGTGATGGCACGCCACGGCAAGGTTCTTCTGATCACCGATGCGGGTGGCCAGAATGCCGCCGGTGACGGCGCCTGGCGGGTCCTGACCCTGCCCCCGGCCCCAGACCTGCTGGCCCCGATCCTTTATGCAGTGCCCGCCCAGCTTCTGGCCTATCACACCGCCTGCGCCAAGGGCACCGATGTCGACCAGCCGCGCAATCTGGCAAAATCCGTAACGGTGGAGTGATGGGCAAGCAGTTTGACCGGATCGAGGAAGATCATCGCCGCATCATCGCCGATCAGCAGATGTTCTTTGTCGCCACCGCTGCGCGTGACGGAAAGGTAAACCTGTCGCCCAAGGGGATGGACACATTCCGCGTGCTGGGCGACCGGCGGATCGTCTGGCTGAACCTGACGGGATCAGGCAATGAAACCGCCACCCACCTGCTGGACAGTCCGCGCATGACGGTGATGTTCTGCTCCTTCACCACCCGCCCGGTGATCCTGCGTCTTTATGGTACCTCCAGCGCGGTCCACCGTGACGACGCCGACTGGGCGCCGCTTGCCGCCCACTTCCCGGCCCATCGCGGCGCACGGCAAATCTTTGATATGTCTGTCGATCTGGTCCAGACCTCTTGCGGCTACGCCGTGCCCTTCTACGATTTCGCCGGCGAACGTCCGGTGCTGCAGCAATGGGCGGACGGCAAGTCCGACGAAGATCTGCAGCGCTATTGGCAGGACCGGAACGGCGAAAGTCTGGACGGGCGGCCGACGCGATGATGCTGGACGATGCCCTTGCCCAACTTCGGGCGGCCGGCGATGCCGACCGCGCGGCGGGCGCCGCCGCCTATCACAAGGTGCCCCGCCCCTACCTTGGCGTGCCGGTCCCGGTGATCACCGACCTGGCCAAGGGGTGGCGCGAGGGGTTGACCACCGGCGCCCGCATCGCACTGGCCGATGGCCTGTGGCAAACGAATATCCACGAAGCCCGCATCGGCGCGGCGAAACTGCTGACGAAGGCCCGGATCAGCGGCGACGAACCCGTCTGGCAGTTGATTGCCGCCTGGGTGCCGCAGTTTGACGGCTGGGCGATCGTCGATCATGCCTGCGACGCAGGTAATCGCCGCCTGCTGGCCGACCCCGCCCGGATCGATCAGGTCGAAGGCTGGACCCATCACGGCAGTTTCTGGGTCCGCCGCGCGGCTCTGGTCATCACCCTGCCCTGGACCAAGCAGAATTTCCCCAAACCCGCCGATCTGGCGATCCGCGACCGCGTCCTTGGCTGGGCCTCGGCCATGGCCGACGATCCTGAATGGTTCATCCAGAAAGCCATCGCCTGGTGGCTGCGCGATCTCTCGAAACACGACGCCCCGCGCGCCCGCGCCTTTCTTGAGGCACAGGGGCCAAGGATGAAACCCTTTGCCCGCAAGGAAGCGGGCAAGTACCTTTAATCCTTCACCTGTTCCCAAATATCCCCGCCGGAGGCCACCCGAGCCGCCCCGGCGCCAGACGGGGCGGCGAGAGATGGGCGTGACCCCGCGCGGGCACCGCGCGGGGTCTCCGCTTGGTCACCCTCTCAGCCGTGCTTGACCATCACATGGCGGACGACCGAATAATCCTCCAGCGCATAGGCCGACAGGTCCTTGCCATAGCCGGACTGTTTCAGCCCGCCATGCGGCATTTCATTGACCAGCATGAAATGGGTGTTGATCCAGGTACAGCCATAGCGCAGCCGCGCCGCCGTCTCCATCGCCCGGCCCACGTCGCGGGTCCAGACCGACGAGGCCAGCCCGTAGTCGCTGTCATTGGCCCAGGCGACGGCATCATCCACCTCGGAAAAGGGCGTGATCGACACGACCGGGCCAAAGACCTCGCGGCGGACGATCTCGTCTTCTTGGCGCGCCCCGGCGATCACGGTCGGGCGGTAATAGAACCCCTCGCCCATCAGCGCGCCGCCGGTTGTCACCTCGACATGTTTCAACTCGCGCGCCCGTTCGACGAAACTGGCCACCCGGTCGCGCTGGCGCAGTGAAATCAGCGGACCGATGTCATTTGCGGTATCATCGGCCAGCCCCAGTTGGATGCCGGACACGGCAGAGGACAGGTCCGCCACCAACCGGTCATAGACCTTGGCGCCCGCATAGACCCGGCAGGCCGCCGTGCAATCCTGCCCGGCATTGTAATAGCCAAAGGCGCGCAGCCCCTCGACCACCGCCCCCACATCGGCATCGTCAAAGACGACGACCGGCGCCTTGCCGCCCAGTTCCAGATGGGTGCGCTTGACCGATTTCGACGCTGCCTGCAGCATCTTCTTGCCGGTCGCCACATCGCCCGTCAGGCTGATCATGTCGACGCCGGGATGGTTGATCAGATAGTTCCCCACCGTCTCGCCCCGCCCCGGCAGGATATTCACCACGCCTTCGGGCAGGATACCCGCCAACAGCTGCGCCAGCTTCAGCGCCGTCAGCGGCGTCTGTTCCGAAGGTTTGAAGACGATCGTGTTGCCAGCACCAATGGCGGGCGCCAGTTTCCAGGCCATCATCATCAACGGATAGTTCCAGGGCGCAATCGAGGCGACCACCCCCACCGGGTCGCGGCGGATCATCGATGTGTGGCCCGCCAGATATTCGCCCGCGACTGCGCCATGCTGCACACGGACCGCCCCCGCGAAAAAGCGAAAACAATCGACAATCGCCGGTATCTCGTCATTCCGTGCCGCGTTGATCGGCTTGCCGCAGTTCAGCGCCTCCAGCGCCGCGAACCCGTCTGCCTGGCCTTCGACCGCGTCGGCGATCCGGTGGAGCGCCGCCGACCGTTCGGCGGGCGTCGTCCGCGACCAGCCCGCAAAGGCCGCGCGCGCCGCCGCCACCGCCCGGTCGACCTGATCGGTCGATGCCTCGGGCACCTCCAGGATCAGGCCGCCGGTGCGGGGGTTCAGCACCTTTTCGCCCCGCTCCTGCCCCGGCTCCAGCGCCGCGCCGATCAGAAGGTCCGTGTCGAAAGCCTGGGTCATGATGGGTCCTTTCATTTGCCCCCGCCCGCCGTCTCGTCGGCGCCAGAGGTCAGGGTATAAGCGGCAAGGATCGGCAGGAAGGTCGCGCAAAAGACGATGATGGCGACGACATTGGTGACGGGCCGCTGGCGGGGGCGCACCAGCTCGTCCAGCATCCAGATCGGCAGGGTCTTGGCGCCGGTGCCGCTGCCTGCGGTAAGGGTGGTCACGATCACCTCGTCAAACGACAGGGCAAAGGCCAGCATGCCGCCCGCCAGCAGGGCCGAGGCCAGGTTCGGCAACACCACATGGCGGAAGGTCTGGAATGCGGTTGCGCCCAGGTCTGCCGACGCCTCGGTCATCGACGTGCCCAGACGGCGGAACCGGGCCACGGCATTGTTATAGACGATGACGATGCAGAAGGTCGCGTGGCCCAGAATGATGGTCCAGACCGAAAAGGGAATGTCGGCCAGGGCAAAGGCCGACCGCAGCGCCATGCCGGTGATGATGCCGGGCAGCGCAATGGGCAGGACAACCAGCAGCGACATCGTATCCCGCCCGAAGAACCGCGCCCGCGCCATTGCCGCGGCGCAAAGCGTGCCCAGAAAGATCGCAAGCCCCGTGGCAATCGCCGCGACCTTCAGCGACAGGATCAGGGGTGGCCAGATATCCGCCCGGTTCCAGGCGACGGCGAACCATTCGGTGGTCAGGCCCGGTGGCGGGAACTGATAGCTCTTTTCCTCGGTCGTGAAGGCGTAAAGGAAGATCAGCAGGATCGGCAGATGCAGGAACAAAAGCCCGAAGGTGGCGGCCAGCGTCAGGCCAAGGGGCGCACGGTCAGAGCGCATCGAACGCCCCCAGACGGCGGGCAACCGCCAGATAGGCCAGCATGATCAGGATCGGAATCACGGCAAAGGCGGCGGCCAGCGGGATATTCCCCGCAGTGCCCTGCAACTGGTAGACCGCCATGCCGATGAAGCTGGCGGAATTGCCGATGATCTGGGGGATGATGTAATCGCCCAGGGTCAGCGAAAAGGTAAAGATCGACCCGGCGATGATCCCCGGCAGGGCCAGGGGCAGCGTGACGCTGAAAAAGGTGCGCAGGGCGCCGGCGCCCAGATCGCCCGACGCCTCCAGCATCGACTTCGGCACCCTTTCGAATGCCGACTGCATGGGCAGGATCATATAGGGCAGCCAGACATAGACAAAGACGATGAAGGTCCCAAGATATGAGGTTGACAGCGAATTGCCGCCAATCACCGGCAGCGAGAGGACCGCATTCAGCAGGTTCCCGGCGCCGACCCCGTCGGCTGCCCAGGTCACGATCCCTTCCTTGGCCAGGATCAGCTTCCAGGCATAGACCTTGACCAGATACGAGGACCAGAGCGGCAGCATGACACCCAGATAAAAGGCGGCCTTCCAGCGCCCCCGCGCATGGCGGGCCGCGTAATAGGCGATGGGAAAGGCCAGAAGGACCGAGGCCAGCGTCACCAGCGCCGCCATGGTCACGGTGCGCAGGATGATGTCGTAATTCTGCGGCAAAAGAAGTTCGCCGTAAGTGGCCAGAGTGAAGTCGCGGAGGATGACGCCCGAAAACGGATCGATGGAATAGAAGCTTTGCCACAAAAGGGCTGCCAGCGCGCCGACATAGACCACGGCCAGCCAGACCAGCGGCGGGGCCAGCAGCGCCGCGGTCAGTATAGCCGGGCG
>CAZKJZ010000016.1:11070-29675 GCA_964553145.1 uncultured Frigidibacter sp.
CGGCCAGCCAGACCAGCGGCGGGGCCAGCAGCGCCGCGGTCAGTATAGCCGGGCGTCGCCAGAAAAGTGCGGTCAGCCGGTCGGCGACGGGATCAGCCCGCCGGACAGACGTTGCCACCAATGTGTTGTTTTTCGACGGCATATCAGGCTTTCCCCCCGCGCCCCGGACTTGATCCGGGGCCTCTGCCGCCACGAGGCCCCGGATCAAGTCCGGGGCGTGCGGGATTTGGGTCAAGGGCGATTGCCCGAATGCCAGACAGGGAACCCGCCGCCATCACGCCCGCTCCATCAGATGCAGGGCGGACAGCTGCCAGGTCAGCCCGACCTCGGCCCCCGGGTCAGGCACATCAGCCCCGGTGGGGACCAGCGCCGCCATCTCTTCGCCGTGAACCAGCAGCTGCACTCGGGTTGCAGCGCCAAGATAGCGCAGGGCCGTCACCCGGCCCGTCACCCGCGCCCCCGCAGGGGCCGACAGGCTGATCGCCTCGGGGCGCAAGCTTGCCCAGCAGTCCGGCCCGCCAAAGGCGCAGGTCAATGCGGGCGGCAGGACGTTGGACGAGCCGACGAAGTCGGCGACGAACCGGCTGGCGGGGCGTTCGTAAATGTCGGCGGGGCTGCCGACCTGCGCCACCTTGCCATCGGCAAAGACGGCCACACGGTCGGCCATCGACAGGGCCTCTCCCTGATCGTGGGTCACGAAAACAAACGTGATTCCAAGCCTTTGCTGCAGGCTCTTCAACTCGTCCTGCATCGCCTCGCGCAGTTTCAGGTCCAATGCCCCCAAGGGTTCGTCCAACAGAAGAACCCGCGGTTCGTTGATCAGCGCGCGGGCCAGCGCCACCCGCTGCCGCTGCCCGCCCGACAATTGCGCGGGCTTGCGGTCGCCGAACCCGTCCAGCTTGACCAGGGCCAAAAGCTCGTCCGCCCGCCCGTGCCGCGTACGTCGGTCGACCCCGCGCACCATCAGCCCATAGGCGACATTGTCGCGCACGCTCATATGCGGGAACAAAGCGTAATCCTGAAAGACCGTGTTCACGGCCCGCCGGTTGGGGGGCACATCCCCCGACGGCTGGCCAAAGATCAGAATCTCGCCCGCTGTCGGGGCCTCGAACCCCGAAATCAGCCGCAGGCAGGTGGTCTTGCCCGACCCCGACGGCCCCAGCATGGCAAAGAACGAGCCTTCGGCAATCGTCAGGTCAACCTGATCGACGGCGCGGACAGGGCCGAAATGGCGCGAGACGGCACGAAATTCGACGGCTGGGGTCATGATCCATCCAAAATCCCCCGGCAAAAAGCCGGGGGCAGGTCAGTGAGGAAGAAGGCCCCGGACGCCTTGTCCGGGGCAGGATGGGCCTAGCGCCCGCCGATCACGCCGATATAGTCGCTGACCCAGCGGTAATAGGGCACGCAGGCGCCCTCGCCCTGCGAACAGTTCGCCACGGGCGTCTGCCAGAAGTGCAGCTTGTCAAACATCTCGCTGCCGTTTGCCTTGCACAGATCGGGCGTCAGAAGTTCGCTGGCCCCATCGCAGGCAGAGGCCATTACCGGTATCGAACCGAACCAGGATGCCACGTCTGCCTGAACCTTTGGTTCCAGACTATGCTCCATCCACTTGTAGGCACAGTTCGGGTGCTGTGCATCGGCGGCAAGCATGGTCGTGTCCGACCAGCCGGTCGCACCCTCGTCGGGTATTATGGCGGCAATTGGCTGCCCGTCCGCGATCAGCAGGTTCGCCATATAGGCCCAGGAGCTTGAAGCGACCATTCCTTCGTTCTTGAAGTCGTCCACCTGGATCATGGCGTCATGCCAATAGCGCCCGACCAGATCACGCTGCCCCCGCAGAAGGTCCAGCGCCGCCTTGTATTGATCCTCGTTCAGTTCGTAGGGTGACTTGATCCCCAGATCGGGCTTATGCGCCATAAGATAAAGCGCGGCATCGGCAATATAGATCGGCCCGTCATAGGCCTGCACCCGGCCCTTGTTCGACTGCCCATCGGGCAGGGTCTGTTCCTCGAACACCACCGACCAGCTTTTCGGCGGCTCGGGGAAGACCTTGGTATTGTACATCAGGACGTTCGGCCCCCACTGATAGGGCACGCCGTAATGGGCCCCGTCCACCGTGAACCAGGCGCCGTTCTGCAGCCGTTCGTCGACCTTCGACCAGGACGGGATCAGGTCGGTGTTCACCGCCTGCACCCGCTTGCCGGCAATCAGCCGCAGCGAGGCGTCGCCCGAGGCGGTGACAAGATCGAACCCGCCTTCGTTCATCAGGGCCACCATCTCGTCCGAAGTATTGGCGGTCTTGACGCTGACCTTGCAGCCGCTGGCCGCTTCGAACTTTGTCACCCAGTCATAGGCCTTGTCGGTCTCGCCCCGCTCGATATAGCCGGGCCAGGCGACGATCGAAAGTTCCCCCTCGCCATCCCCGACCGCCGTCATCTGGGCCATGGCTGTGTTGGTCATGACAAAGGCCAGAATGGTCGTCGACATCAGTATCTGTTTCATCGCGATCGCTCCCTGAAAGGGCCGCCTATGAGTGGAACGCAGGCGGCCTGCGCGGTTGGCCCGCGTCACAGGGGCAGACTGGGCCGAAGGGTCAGCTTTCGCAATATCAAAGGAAAGATGGGAGATATCGGAAAAACAGATACCATCACCGCTCCGGCACCGCCCCCTGCGCCGCGCGGATGAAGTTGCGGGCGACCGGCGACAGGGGCGCGCCCTTGCGCCAGACCAGGCCGACCTGCACCGACGGCAGGTCGCCCGACACATCGCGGATGCCGATCCGGTCGCCTTCCAGCGACCAGGGCCGGTAGACGAGCGACGGCAACAGCGCCACCCCCGCCCCCGTCGCCACCAGCGACCGGACCGCCTCGACCGAGCGGGTGCGAAAGGCGATGTCGGGCTTGACGCGCAGCGCCCCCATCAGGCGGCGGGTCGCATCCTCGATCTCGTCCACGGTCAGAACGATCAGGGGCTCGCCCGCCAGATCGTCCAGACCCACCGCCTCGGCATCGTTCAGCCGGTGCCCGGCGGGCAGCCACAGCCGATAGGGCGAGACCAGAAGCGTCTCCACCTGCATCGCCGCCCGGTCGCGGATGGACGAGGTCAGGACGACCGCCACATCCAGTTCGCCACCAATCAGCAGGTGCTGCAGGTAATCGGCGCTATCCTCGATCGCCGTCACCTCGACCTTTGGATAGGCGCGGCGAAAGCGGGACAGGATGTCCGACAGGACATAGCCCGCCACCAGCGAGGTGACGCCCAGCGACAGGCGCCCGCCGGTATCGTCGGCCTCGGCCCGGAAGGCCATGCGCGCGGTCGACACGTCGGCCAGAATGCGGCTGGCGTGCTTCAAAAACAGCGATCCCTTGTGCGTCAGCTCCAACCCGCGGGCCTTGCGTTCAAAAAGTGCGACGCCCAGATCCTCTTCCAGGGACTGGATCGCCTCGGTGATCGAGGATTGCGAGATCGACAGAACCCGCGCCGCGCCCGACACGGACGCTTCGCCTGCGGCTGCGACAAAGAACTGCAACTGGCGTAGGGTAAAGGCCATGCCCCACTTCAGCGGGAAAGGTCGCAAACGTCAACCGAAGGGCTGCTCTTGTGGGCGAAGTCATTTTGTGAAGGTTTTATGACAGTTTTGTAACAGCCACCGTCCCGAGTCGGGTGGCGCGAAGGATACATTCAATGGCCGAAACCTCCCCGCTTCTGTTCGTCCTGCGCATCGCGGGGGCGGCGGCTCTGTTGATCTGGGCGGTGCGGCTGGTGCGCACCGGGGTCGAACGCGGCTGGGCCGTGCAATTGCGCGGCTGGCTGCGCCGGGGGGCATCGAACCGGCTGCTGGCGGCCGGATCAGGCACGGCGGCGGCGGTTTTGCTGCAAAGCTCGACCGCCGTAGCGATCCTGACCGCGAATTTCGTGGCGGCGGGCACGCTGGCCGGTGCGGCAGGGCTGGCGGTTCTTTTGGGCGGTGATCTGGGATCGGCCATCGTCGCCTGGATCCTTCTGACCCGCGCCGACTGGCTGGTGCCCCTGCTGTTGGCCACGGGTGTCGCGATCTTTCAGAAATCGACGGCGCGGGAATGGCGGATGGCGGGGCGCGTGCTGATCGGGCTGGCGCTGATCTTTGTCGCCCTGACCATGATCCGCGATGCGACCGAACCCCTGCGCCATGCGCCCGGCCTGGCATCGGCCCTGACCTATCTGGGCGGCGATCCGGTGACGGCCTTTGCCATTGGCGCGCTTTTTGCCTGGGCGGTGCAATCCTCGGTCGCGGCGGTTCTGCTCTTCATCACGCTTGCCGCATCGCATGTCTTGCCGGTCACGGCGGGCATGGCCATGGTTCTGGGCGCCAATCTTGGCGGTGCGCTGATCGCGCTGGTTCTGACGCTGGGGGCCGAGGTGGCGGCCCGGCGGGTGATTCTGGCCAATCTGGCGATCCGGGGCGGCGGGGCGGCGCTGGCCCTCTTGGCGCTGATCCTGATCCGCCCGCCGGTCGAGATGCTGGGCGGCACCCCTGCCCGCCAGATCATCCATATGCATCTTTTGTTCAATCTGACCGTGCTGCTGCTGGCCCTGCCCTTCACCGGCCCGCTGATGGCCATGGCCAGCCGCCTGATCACACCCGCGCGCAGTCCGTCCGACCTTGCCCGCGTCAGCGCGCTGGACCCCGCAGCGCTGGCCGTGCCGGGCCGCGCCCTAGCCTGCGCCGCCCGCGAGATTCTGCAGATGGGCGAAGCGGTCGAGGCTATGCTGCGGTCGGTCATGGGTCTTTATGGCGGTTGGGACACGCCCACCGCCGACGCGATCCGCCGCAAGGAAGAGGATGTCGATAAAATCCACCTTGAAACAAAGCTTTACCTGGCAAAACTACAGTCCCCAGATGCCGACGATCACATCCGCCGCAAGGCACTGGATCTGGCCGAAATGGCGGTCAATCTGGAAAATGCGGGCAATGTCATCTCGCAAGCCATGGTGACGCTGGCCCGGCGGCTGGATCAGGAGGGGCTGAGCTTCTCGGACAGGGGCCGCCGCGAGATTGCCGATTTTCACGACCGGGTTCTGGCCAATGCGCAGGCGGCGCTGAATGTGCTGATGACGCTGAACCCCGATGCCGCCCGCGCGCTGGTCGCCGAAAAGGACCATGTCCGCGACATCGAACAGGCGCTGCAACGGTCGCATCTGGAACGGCTGCGCGAAGGGCGGAGCGAGACGATCGAAACCTCGAACATCCATCAGGAAACGCTGAGGGCACTGAAACAGGTCAATACCGCCTTTACCCAGGTCGCCTATCCGATCCTGTCGGAAACCGGCGACCTTTTGGCCAGCCGCCTGACCAAGGTCCGGCATTGATCAAAGGCCTGCGGCCTTGCGCAGCATGTTGAGCGCCACCAGCGCCAGAAAGACCGCGAATGCCCGGCGCAGTGGTACCGGGTTCAGCGCATGGGCCAGCCGCACACCGAGGGGCGTCGTGAACCACGAAAGGGCGATGATCGCGGCGAAGGCGGGCAGGTTCACGGCACCGACGGTCCAGGGTGGCGCGCCCGTCACCGGCGTCAGTAACAGGACCGCCACCGAGGGCACAGCGATGACGACACCCCAGCCCGATGCTGTGGCCACGGCCCGGTGAATGGGCGCGCCATAGAGAACCATCAGGGGCACGCCGAAACTGCCCCCGCCGATCCCCATCAAGACCGACAAAAGACCGACCGCGCCGGAAAGGGCGGCCCGCAGCCGCCCGACCGGCAGGCGACGGCCCAGCCGCCCCTCGGCCGCGCCAAAGATCAGGCTATAGGAAATGACCAAAGCCAGCCCGCCAAAGACCGCCTGCAACAGCCGCGCCCCCAGAACCGTGACCAGCGCCGCCCCGACCGCAGCACCCAGCGCCAGCCCCGGCCCCCAGCCGCGCAAGGTGGGCCAGTCGACCGCGCCCCGCCGGTTATGGGCCATCAGCGAGCGGACCGACGTCACGATGATCGTCGCCAGCGACGTGCCGATCGCCACCCGCATCGCGCCCCCGGCCCCATAGCCCAGCGCCGCGAATGTATGGAAAAAGGCCGGCACCAGCACGATCCCGCCGCCAACGCCCAACAGCCCGGCAATGACGCCCGAAAAGGCGCCGATCATCAAAAGAAGGGCGAACAGGATCGGCAGGCTGGCGGGGTCGGGCATCGGGTACCTCTGCCACAGGCTCTAAGCCAAGACCGGGCGAAAGAAAACGGCCTGCCGCCTACGCCGGGATCGCCGCCTGCAGCGCCTGATCCAGCACCTCGGTCCCCGCGCCGTCCAGATTGGCGCGCTCGGACAGGATGCGGCGCCAGTGGCGGGCGCCGGGGCGGCCATGAAACAGGCCCAGCATATGCCGCGTGACCTGATGCAGCCGCCCGCCCCCGGCCAGATGGAGTTCGATATAGGGGCGCATCCGGTCCAGAACCTGCAAAGGCTCGGTGTGCGCCCGATCCTGCCCGCTGATCAGCCCGTCCGCCCCGGCCAGAACCGCCATCGGGTCGTGATAGGCGACGCGCCCGATCATCACCCCGTCCAAACCCTGATCCAAAAGCGCCCGCGCCTGATCCAGCGTCGCGATACCGCCGTTGATGCTGATATGCAGGTCAGGGAAGGCCCGCTTCATCGCCACCACCAACGGATAGTCCAGCGGCGGGATCTCGCGGTTTTCCTTGGGGCTGAGGCCCTGCAGCCAGGCCTTGCGCGCATGGATCGTCACCCGCCGCACGCCTGCGGTACGGATCCGGTCCAGAAAGCCGGGCAGAACCGCCGCCGGGTCCTGATCATCGACCCCGATCCGGCATTTCACCGTCACCTCGACGGGCGATGCCGCAATCATCGCCGCCAGACAGTCGCCGACCAGCGCGGGCGTCTTCATCAGGACCGCACCGAAACAGCCCGACTTCACCCGGTCCGACGGGCAGCCGACATTCAGATTGATCTCGTCATAGCCGTAAGGCGCCGCGATCCGGCAGGCCTCGGCCAGCATCGCCGGGTCAGCCCCGCCAAGCTGCAGCGCCACCGGATGTTCGGCCGCATCATAGGCCAGAAGCCGGTCGCGCGGCCCGTGCAAGATCGCCTGTGCCGTGACCATCTCGGTGTAAAGCAGCGCATGGCGGCTGATCTGGCGGTGAAAGAACCGGCAATGACGGTCCGTCCAATCCATCATGGGCGCGACGGACAGGCGGGCAGACTGCGTCAGGGGCAAGGCATCGGGCATCGCGCTCCTTTATCCGCAGGGCGGCTTTGGGGCAAGAAGCGGCGCAGCCGTGCAACAGGCCTGCCCGCCCGCGCAGGCCACGGCCCGCCCGCTGTTGCGGCTGGCTGCCCCATGGCCCAAGATCAGCGGAAACCAACCGGGCCATAGCATGAAACCGATCCTTGTCCTGAACGGGCCGAACCTGAACCTGCTGAGCCAGCGCCAGCCCGAGATTTATGGGGCCGAGACGCTGGCCGATGTCCATGCGCTTTGCGCCGCCACAGCGGGCGCGCTGGGCCTTGCCGCCGACTGTCGCCAGTCGAACCGCGAATATGAACTGATCGACTGGATACACGAGGCGCGCGCCGCGGCCAGCGCCATCGTCATCAATCCGGGCGCCTTCACCCACACATCCATCGCCATCCTTGACGCGCTCTCAGCCTTCGACGGGCCGGTGGTCGAGGTGCATATTTCCAACATCCACCGCCGCGAACCCTTTCGCCATCATTCCTATATCTCGGGCCGCGCCGATGCCGTCATCGCCGGGGCGGGCGTCCAGGGCTATGATCTGGCCATCCGCCGCGTCGCGACATTGCTGGGGAAAAGGTAGGGGGCTCTGCCCCCCGGCGCGCGATGCGCGCCTCACCCGGGATATTTGAACCACAATGAAATGGGCCCTTCATTGTGGTTCAAATATCCTCGCCGAAGGCAATCCCGAGCGGAACCGTGCGCCAGCACGGGGTCGCGAGACAAAAGGAATGGCGCCCCGCCAGGGGCGCCGCAATTGAGTTGAAGATCAGGCGACGGCGGGAATATCCGCCGCCCGCACACCGGCACCCGGCAGGCGCTGGCGGCGCGTCTCGTCGCATTCAACGATCCGGTAGGCATCGGGCCGGGCAAAAAGCGCGCGCAGCAGCTTGTTGGTCATCGCATGGCCAGCGCGGTTGCCGGTATAGCGGGCCAGAAGCGGCGCCCCGGCCAGCGCGAGATCGCCCAAAGCATCCAGCATCTTGTGGCGCACCGCCTCGTCCCCGCGGCGAAAACCGCCGGGCGACAGGACGCGGTCGCCTTCGACCACAACGGCATTCGTATAATTGCCGCCCAGCGCCAGCCCGGCCTTGTGCATCGCATCCACATCGGCCTGACGGCAGAAGGTGCGGCAATCGCTGAGTTCGCGGACAAAGGCGCCATTGGCCATCGACAGGCTCTTGTGCTGATGGCCGATCGCCGCGTCGGTGAAGTCGATGGAAAAGTCGATCTCCAGCGCCGCGCCGGGTTCCAGACGCGCCACTGCCTCGCCTTCGCGCACCTCGACCGGTTTCAAGACTTCGATGCAGCGCACCGGCTCGTCCAGCAGACGCAGGCCACGGCCAAGGATCGCTGTGACGAACGGCTGCGCCGACCCGTCCAGGATCGGCACTTCCGGCCCGTTGATCTCGACCAGAGCATTGTGGATGCCGCAGCCCGACAGCGCCGCCATGATATGTTCGATGGTCGAGACGCTGATCCCCGCCGCGTTTTCGATCACCGTGCAAAGACGCGAGGGCGTGACTGCATCCCAGATCGCCGGGACCATCGCATCGCGACCGATCACATCGGTGCGGCGGAACCAGATGCCATGATTGGCCGAGGCCGGGCGCACAACCATGCGGACCGGCATGCCGGTATGAAGACCGACACCCTGAAAGGTCGCTGCGGAACGGATCGTGGTCTGCACGTCTAGCCTCATTCGCGGGGCGCGGGACATAGCCGCGCCTTTCGTAGCCTTGAGGTACTGCGCTGCAGCAAAAATGCCAATTCACTCTTTGTAACGGAATGAAACAATGGCGACGATTTTGTAACGTCGGGCGTGAGCAACCCGTAGTGCCTTGATTAAAAAGGAAAAGGCCGGGGACATCCCCGGCCTTTCCATCAGGTTAACGCTGCGTTCAGTTGGCCTGGCGGCGCAGGAAGGCCGGGATTTCGATCCGCTCCTGTTCGCCGTCCGGGGCGGGCTCGTCCTCGTAGCCGGCCTGCAGGCGCGGCTGCGGCTGGGCCGGGGCGCGCATCGCCGGGGCGGTGCGATCAGCCGCCGGGGCCGGATGGCCGGTCATGCGGTTGATCAGCGAGTTGATGCCAAAGCGCGCGCGGTCGGCCACCGGGGCGGCCTGCGGTGCCGGGGCGGCATCCGGCACGGCGCCGCGCTGGCCGGGCGCACGGCTGACGGCGGCCTGCAGGCGCGCCAGCGCCTCGGGCGAGGGCGTGCCAGGTGCGCGGGGACGCGGGGCCACGAATTCGGCCGCATCATCCTCGACATGGAAATCGCGGTTGGCCTGCAGTTGCGGCTGCGGCTGTTGCGGGCGATAGGCCGGGGGCGGCACCTCATCCTCGGCCACGGCGCGGTTCAGCTCATGGTCGAAAAAGGTCGGCTCGGCGGGTGCTTCGGCGACAGGCTGCGGCGCCGGGGCAACCGGCTGGGGCTGGGCGGCGGCAACCGGTGCCGGTTGATACTGCTGGTAGGCCGGGGCCGGCGCGGACGCAGGCTGCGGCTGATGGGCCAGAGGCTCGGCCAGACGGCGGCGGGCGACCGGCGTTTCCACCTGGCCCTGATTGGCGTCGATACCGGTCGCGACGACCGACACGCGCATCTGGCCTTCCATCGCCTCGTCCAGGGTCGAACCGACGATGATATTGGCGTCGGGGTCCACTTCCTCGCGGATGCGATTGGCGGCTTCGTCCAGTTCAAAGAGGGTCAGGTCATGGCCGCCGGTGATGTTGATCAGCACGCCCTTGGCGCCACGCAGGCTGATTTCGTCCAGAAGCGGGTTGGCGATGGCCTTTTCGGCGGCCTGAACGGCGCGGTCTTCGCCCGCAGCCTCGCCCGTGCCCATCATTGCCTTGCCCATCTCGTCCATCACCGCGCGCACGTCGGCGAAGTCAAGGTTGATCAGGCCAGGACGCACCATCAGGTCGGTCACGCCCTTGACGCCCTGATAAAGAACGTCATCGGCCATGGCGAAGGCTTCGGTGAAGGTGGTCTTTTCGTTGGCCAGGCGAAACAGATTCTGGTTGGGGATGATGATCAGCGTATCGACGACCTTCTGCAGGGCCTCGATCCCTTCGTTCGCCTGGCGCATACGCTTGCCGCCCTCAAACTGGAAGGGTTTGGTCACGACGCCGACGGTCAGCACACCCAGCTCGCGCGCGGCCTGCGCGATGATCGGGGCGGCGCCCGTACCGGTGCCGCCACCCATGCCGGCAGTGATGAAGCACATGTGGGCGCCCGCCAGATGATCGACGATTTCCTCGATCGTTTCTTCGGCGGCGGCAGCACCGACCGAGGGGCGCGCACCCGCGCCCAAGCCTTCGGTGACGCGGGCACCGATCTGGATCTTGGCCGTCGCATTGTTCTGCGCCAGCGCCTGTGCGTCGGTGTTCGCCACCACGAACTCCACGCCCTCCAGATGCTTGGCGATCATGTTGTTGACGGCATTGCCGCCCGCCCCACCCACGCCAAATACCGTGATTCTGGGCTTCAGTTCCTCTCGGTCACTCATCGTCAGATTCAATGCCATTGGTATCCGCCTGTCTGTCTGCCTTGGGCCTGCCGGCCATCCCCCGAATTGAACCGATTTTAGAGATAGAATCAGGCAAGGTCACGCGAAAAACGGCGAACCCCCACAAAATATGGGGGGATGCCGCGCGTTCCTAAGCGGTATTTCGCCGAACTATCAGGATATTGCGGTTACCAGTTGTCGCGGAACCATTTTACGGCGCGGCGCAAAGAGCGGGCCGGATAGCGCTCGGCAGGAATTTCGAAGTCCCACCACTCATCCTGGGGATGTGCCGCGAACAGCGACAGGCCGACCGTGGCCGAAAAAGCCGGTCCGGTGGCAGCCTGCGGCAGGCCCTGAACCCGCAGGGGGCGGCCCAGGCGGACGTTCTGGCCCAGGATGCGGGCCGCAAGCCCGTCCAGTCCGGGGATCTGGCTTGCACCACCGGTCAGGACGATCTGCTGGCTGGGCAGCTGGTCGAAACCGGCCGCATCCAGAAGGCCGCGCACCTCCTCCAGAATCTCTTCGACACGCGGGCGCATGATGCCGATCAGCTCGGTCCGGCTGACGGTGCGGCGGTCTTTTTCCCAATCGCCGCAATCGGCGCCGATCTCGATCATCTCGCGGTCGTCCATGCCCGTCGCAACGACGCCGCCATGCATGGTCTTGATCCGTTCAGCCACCGCCGCCGGAACCTGAAGCCCCTTGGAAATGTCGCTGGTGACATGATCGCCACCAAGCCGCACCGAGTCGGTGAAGATCATGTGTTTCTTGATGAAGACCGAAATGCCGGTCGACCCGCCGCCCATGTCGATGCAGGCCGAACCCAGTTCCTGTTCATCCTCGACCAAAGCTGCGATGCCAGAGACATAGGCCGACGAGGCGAGACCCGCCAGTTCCACGTCACAGCGCTTGATGCAGTAGAGAAGGTTTTGCACCGCCATCGTGTCGATCGTCACCAGATGCATGTCGGCGGCCAGCTTGTTGCCGACATGGCCGCGCGGATCGGCCATGCCGCTGCGGTGATCTATGGCGAAATTGACCGGATGGGCATGCAGAACCTCGCGGTGTTCGCCAAAGTCGGGCACGTCGCAGGCGGCCAGAACCCGGCCGACATCGCCCTCGCCGACCTGGCCCGAGGCCAGGGCGATTTCGCCCGCCAGACCATAGCTGCGGGGCCGCGCGCCTGACAGGCAGGCGATCACATGATCCACCCGGACATTGGCCATCTTCTGCGCCGCCTGAATGGCGGTGCGGATCGCGCGTTCGGTTTCAGGGATCGCGTCGATCTCGCCAAAGCGGACACCGCGCGACCGGGTTGTCGCCGCACCGATCACGCGGAACTGCGACTGACCGGCCATCGAACCCAGACCATCCTCGCGCGCCTGACCGTCAGCCTCGAACCGCAGGACCAGACAGGCCACCTTGGCAGTGCCGACATCCAGAATGGCGACGACCCCGCGCTGCATGGCGGCGCGGCGCATGTTCCGCATGGCACGTTGCATCTGATAAAGATCGGTCATTGGTCGGCCACCTTTGTTTTCGTGACTTCTTCGGTCAGTTTCTGCATCTCGGCGACGGCATGGGCCGTCAGGCGAACGGTCGGGCGCGCAGCATTGCGCAAATCAAGGGTCGCGACATCGCGGGTGAACAGGTCTTCGGCGGCGTCGATGGCAATCGCCTGTTCGACAGCGCGCACCGGATCGGTTTCGGGCAGCATCACCCGCTGATCGCGGTCCAGGACCAGATCCCAGCGCCGGTCGCCGACGCGCACCAGCCCGCGCACATGCGGCAGGACCGGACCGGCAGCGCCCAGAACCGCCAGAGCCTCGGGCACATTCTCTTCGGCGCCGACACCGGCGATCACCGGCAGGTCAGGCCGCGCCGTGCGGTCCAGAAGCGTCGCCACCCGGTGCCCGGTTGCATCCAGCATCTCCAGCGACGCTTCGGTCCGCCACAGGATGGCGGGCTTGCGTTCGGTGACGGCGACATTCAGAACACCCCCCGCCCCCACCTTGACCGAGGCGCTTTCTACCGCATCCACCGCTTCGATCAGCTTGCGGAACCTGTCCAGATCCAGCCGGAAGGACGAGGCGGGCAGTTGCACCGGCAGCATCTTGCGCACCGCATCGGCAACCGGCTGCGAGGCGCCGTCGATCGCCAGGAACTTGACCATGAATTCAGGCCGGTTCTCGACCGCCGTGCGAAGGTCGGCCACCTTGGTCGTGACGGCGGCGCGATGATCCTGGCTGGAAAACCACAGGGTCAATCCGCCCACGACCAGCAGAACCGGCAGGCCCATGCGCATGAAGACCCGGAAGGCCGGTGTCAGCCACAGCCGCTCGATCCGGTAGGCCAGACGCGAGGGCGCGGGGTCCCGCGCCTCGCCGCGCGGGGCGCGCGCCGGGCCGGTCGCCGACCGGGTCCGCAATGCCTCGACCGCCGCCGCGCGGGCGGCGGGCTTGATCTTGCGGAAGTGCCAGCCTCTGGGCGGCTCGACATCCGTCTCGGGCGCGCTGACCGGGGCGCTGTAGATTTCCGGCGCAGGCAGCGCATCGGGCTGAAACAGCGGGCGCGGCGGTGGCTCGACCATCGCAGGCGCCGGGGCCGCCCCGGCAGGCCGGGCTGTCAATTGCGGCTCGGCCCGCTGGCTGGCGGGGTCGCGGCGGGATGCTGTCAGGCGGGGCTCGATCCTTACCGATTGCATGACGCATCCTCGACCAGCCAGCGGCAGAGATCGGCAAAGGACATGCCCTCGGCCGCCGCCTGTTCGGGCGACAGGGACGTGGGCGTCATGCCGGGCTGGGTGTTCGTCTCCAGAATGAACAGGCCATCCAACCCCCGCCGGTCGTCCCAGCGAAAATCCGACCGTGACAGTCCGCGACAGCCCAGGGCCCGATGGGCACGAAGGGCAAATTCTCGGCAAGCCGTTGCAATATCTGCGGGAATTTCTGCGGGGCAGACATGGCGTGACCCGCCCGGCGCATATTTGGCGTGATAATCATACCAGCCGTCGGTCACGATCTCGGTCACACAGAGCGCCCGGTCGCCCAGCACCGACACGGTCAGCTCGCGCCCCGGCACATAGGCCTCGACCATCACCGTCGCGGGCATGTCGGGCGCCAGGACCGGGGGGCCATTCGCCGCCTCGGGCACGATATAGACACCGACGGACGAGCCTTCGTTGTTCGGCTTCACAACATAGGGCGGCGCCATCAGATGGCCTGCCTGCACCTCGGCCAGGGGCGCGATCAGGCTGGCGACCACCGGAATGCCATGGGCGCGATAGACATCCTTGGCCCGCGCCTTGTCCATCGCCAGGGCCGAGGCCAGAACGCCGGAATGGGTGTAGGGGATGGCCAGCCATTCCAAAAGGCCCTGCACACAGCCGTCCTCGCCCCAGCGGCCATGCAGGGCGTTGAAACAGACGTCCGGGGCAATGTCATGCAGACGCGCCGACAGGTCGCGGCCCGCATCGACCTCGACCACATCATATCCCGCCTCCCGCAGGGCCCGGGCGCAACCACGCCCCGTGCTGAGAGAAACCTCCCGCTCTGCGGAAAGGCCACCCATCAGTACCGCCACTTTGGGGGGCTGTCTGCTCGACTTGCCCGCCACTTGCCTGTTCCCGGGGCTTTTCGCCCCTGTTGCCCGGGGATTTATCCCCAAGGTTAGTCTTTGCTTTTGTTTATTTATCCGCCGCCGGTTCGCCGACGCGCATGATTTCCCACTCTAACGTCATTCCGCTGGTTTGGAAAACCCTTTTTCGCACCTCTTCGCCCAATCCTTCCAGATCGGCGGCAGTTGCGCCCCCGGTGTTGATCAGGAAATTGGCATGCATCTCGCTCATCTGCGCGCCGCCCCGCCGCGCGCCGCGCATGCCCGCGTCGTCGATCAGCTTCCAGGCCTTGAGGTCATGGACATCATCCGCCCGCCCGGTGGAACTGAAGCCCGCCGGATTGCGAAAGGTCGAACCGGCCGAGCGGTCGCGCGTCGGCTGGCTGGCGTCGCGCCTGGCCACCTGTTCGTCCATCCGCGCCGCCAATGCTGCCGGGTCCCCAAGGGCGCCGCGAAAGGTGGCGCCGGTCAGGACCGCCCCCTCGGGCAGGTCGGACTGGCGATAGCGAAAGTTCAGATCG
The DNA here is from genome assembly GCA_964553145.1 of uncultured Frigidibacter sp. GTDB lineage: Bacteria > Pseudomonadota > Alphaproteobacteria > Rhodobacterales > Rhodobacteraceae > TMP-24. Next base: position 25,947 of record CAZKJZ010000016.1, read on the forward strand.
GCTGGCGTCAGGGTAACGCGGGCGCCGCCCCGCAACACGGCCTCGGCGCTGACCAGATGGTCGGCGACATAGCTGCCATAGCACCCCGCATTCATCCGCACCGCCCCGCCGACCGACCCCGGAATGGTGCGCAGAAAGGTCAGGTCCACCCCCGCTTCGGCCGCCCGCCGCGCCAGATGCGCGTCAAGTGCCGCAGCCCCCGCCGTGACCAGATCGCCCTGAACCTCGATCCCGTTGAAACCCCGCCCCAGCCGGATCACCACCGCGCGCAATCCCCCGTCCCGCACGATCAGGTTCGACCCGACCCCCATCGGAAAGACCGGGACCGACGGGTCAAGTGCGGCCAGAAAGGCCGACAGGTCATCCCCGTCGGCGGGTTGAAACAGCCAATCCGCCGCCCCCCCGACCCGAAGCCAGGTCAGATCGGACAGGGGCCGGTTCGGGGTCAGCGTGCCGCGCACGGGGGGAAGCGTGATCATGGGGGGGGAAGTAGCGCCGATGGCGGGGGGTGCGCAAGGGTAGAGGCGGATCAGGCCGGAACCGGTGGCGAATGAAGCGCACACACCGACTACAAGCCCGAAATATCCTTGGCCGCCTTGACCGCATCAGCGACCTTCTTGCCACCGAACAGCACGACCCCCACCCCTGTGGCAATAGTGACCGACGCCCCAAGCATCGGCAAAGCCATGGCCGTCAACCCGACAAGTGCCGCGCGACAGGTGGAATCGACCAAGTCATCGACATTCTCGCGCGGCCATTCGGTCAACGACTTCCTGAACAGCCGCGTCAACTTTTCGGGCCGCTCTGCCTCGGCCCTGCTCATCGGGTGGTCCAAATTCAGCGATCCCACCAGCTGACTGACAGCCTGATGAAGGGTCATCAACACCCTGATCTGACGCTGACATTCCTCGCGCTCTTCGTCATCGCGGTAGTTCTTGCCCTGCAGGCGGGCGATTTCCAGTTGGCAGAATCCCAGAACCGCTTCCAGGGTCGGCGGCAGGTCTTGCCGGTGGCTCCAAACGGCAGTGCTGAAGGCGTCAAGCGCCTCGGGCTGCGCGGGCGCCATACGCGACAAGGCACCATCAATCGAAAGCGGTGGGGGCTGGGTCTGAAACCCCTTTTCAATCTCGCGGATCGCCGCCGCAACAGCCGACGGACCCGCCTCCCAGACTTCGCTTGGGATCAGCGCGACAGCTTCCTGCAGCGCCCAGTCAAGTTGCTGGCCGGACAGAACGCCATCCCACCAGCGCAGCCAGAAGTCCCAATCAACGGGACCGCGCGCGTTCCATGCCCCACGCATTTCTTTGTCGAATTGCCGGAACCAGTCTGGCAGGGGAATGGACCAGAGCGGGGCGGAAAGCGGGTCATCCCCGGCCTCAAACATTCGGGCGTCGTCGCGGATCTGTTCCCAGAGATACGGACCTGCGCCAGAAAGCGGAACTTCGATAACCGCGTATTCGGCAAACATGGCGGCCTCGCCAGCCGAAAGCGCAGCATCGTAAGTACGGGCCACAGAGACGGTTTCCACCGCAAACGCGGCCGCATCTAAGATGCGATTATATTTGAGCCATGGGAAATCGCGCAATTCTTGCACAACATCTCGCGGGATGTTGAACGCTTCCTTGGCTGCGCGCCCGATGTCGGCGCCCGGACTAAGGTGATCCACTCCGATAGTCAGCAGGCCGCGCAGCAAAAAAATGTCTATCCGAGGGGTCCGGGAATCCAACAGACTTCCAGGCAACACAGGCAATATGCGCAGCACCGCCCGCTGCGCTATGGCAGACGCATCCGACTGCGAGCGGCCCTGCAGCCACTCCTCCAATGGGCTCTTTCCTTTGATCTCGTCTACCCTCATCCCCCAACCATCGCCGCGCCCCGCGCCTGCATCAAGGGGAAATCTGGGCGCAAGCTGCAACCGCAGGCTGCCATGTCAGGTGGCCTGCACTCCTGCAATGCCGACCATATGAGGAAATCTCGCCCCGGACCCGATCCGGGGTCTCTGTTGGACAATGAGGCCCCGGCGCGGGGCCGGGGCGCGTAGGGGGACTTCTCGGGAACGCGCGCCCTTCCCCATTGACCCCGCCCCCGTTCGGCGGCAAGAGGGCGGCCATGCTGATCCTCAAGATCTTTCGCCGCAAGGAATGGGACGCGTTCCGCGCCGACGGGCACACGCGGGGGGCGCCGGTCGATCTGGCCGACGGGTTTATCCATTTCTCGACGCCGACCCAGGTGGCCGAAACCGCCGCCCGCCATTTCGCCGAAGAAAGCGATCTGGTGCTGGTCGCCTGCGATACGGCGGCGCTCGGGCCCGATCTGCGCTGGGACGTGTCACGGGGCGGCGCCCTTTTCCCGCACCTTTACCGCGCACTTCGCCTTGACGACGTGGTCTGGGACAAGTCCCTGCCCTTGGGCGCCAGCGGCCACATCTTTCCCGAGGGGCTGGTATGACAACCCTGATGGAACGGGCGGCGCTGGCGGCGCTGCACCGGATCGATCCCGAACGCGCGCACACCCTGTCGATCCGGGCACTGGCCCTGAGGCTGGTGCCCCTGCCCGGCCCCGTCACCTCGCCCCGGCTGGCGACCCGGCTGGCGGGGCTGGACCTGCCGAACCCCGTGGGTCTGGCGGCGGGCTATGACAAGAACGCCCAGGTGACCGGCCCCCTGACCCGCGCCGGCTTCGGCTTTGTCGAGGTGGGCGCCGCCACGCCGCGCCCACAGGACGGCAACCCGCGGCCCCGGCTCTTCCGGCTGACCGAGGACCGGGCGGTCATCAACCGCTTCGGCTTTAACAATCAAGGCGCCGGGGCGATCGCCGCCCGGCTGGCGCGCGGACGGCACCGGGTTCCTGTGGGCCTCAACCTTGGCGCCAACAAGGACAGCACCGACCGCGCCGGGGATTTCGCCCGGGTCCTGACCCTCTGCGGCCCCTTTGTCGATTTCGCCACGGTCAATGTCTCGTCCCCCAACACAGAGCGTCTGCGCGATCTGCAGGGCAAGGCGGCGCTGGCCGGACTTCTGGCCGGGGTGATGGAGGCGCGGGCGGCACTGGCGCGGCCCCTGCCCATCTTCCTGAAGGTCGCACCGGACCTGACCGACGACGAACTGGCCGATGTCGCCGATGTGGCGCTGTCGAGCGGGCTCGACGCGATCATCGCCACCAACACCACCCTCGCGCGCGGCGGGCTGACCAGCCGGTTCCGCGATCAGGCGGGCGGCCTGTCGGGCGCGCCCCTTTTCGAACGCTCGACCCGTGTTCTGGCGCGCCTGTCGGCGCTGACCGACGGGCGGCTACCGCTGATCGGCGTTGGCGGCATCGACAGTGCCGAGACCGCCTATCAGAAGATCCGCGCCGGGGCCTCTGCCCTGCAGCTTTATTCGGCGCTGGCCTATCAGGGCCTGTCGCTGGCCACCGACATCGCCCGCGGCCTTGACCGGCTGCTGGCCCAAGGCGGCTATGCCAACGTGACAAAGGCCGTCGGGCAGGGTCGCGGCGACTGGCTTTAGGGGGCTCTGCCCCCGTCGCGCTATGCGCGCCTCCCCCGGGATAATTATCGACAGAAAATGGGGCGGTGCATTTTCTGTCCTGAAATATCCTCGCCGAAGGCAGACCCTCGCGGAGCCGTGCGACAGCACGGGCCGCGAGACAACAGGAATGGTGCCCCGCAAGGGGCACCGCAATCGGATTTACAACAGACGAGCGGCTTCGATCTTGGGGCAGCGGTTCTGG
>CAZKJZ010000017.1:0-29292 GCA_964553145.1 uncultured Frigidibacter sp.
AGGTCTGCCCCAAGGAAATGCTGGTCCATCTGCCGCATCCGCTGGCCGCGGGCGCGCAGGCGGTCCCGGCCGAGTGATAGAACGGCCCCTCAACTGACCCTTTGCGTCGTGGCAGAATAAAAACTGGCGCCCCGGGCTTGACCCGGGGCCTCTGACCCAATCGGATGCGCCGCCAGAGAGGGAGGCCCCGGGTCAAGCCCGGGGCGCGAGACCCCCTGTTTTGAGGTTGCGCCGGCCAGTTGAGCGGGCTCTTGGTATAACCCAGAGGATCGTGGGCGCCACCCGCGCCCACGATCTGGCCGCTCAGGGCAGCATTTCGACAACGACCGCCGGGTTGTCGAGCGCGGGCGACAATTCCTCGTCGGCGCGGATCAGGCCGACACCCGGGGCGTAATATTTGAACTCGCGCAGGTCGGGGTCTGCGGCGCTGCCTTCAAAGGTCTTCAGAACCTTTTGATAACTGCCGGACGGGCCGGAAACGGTCTCGTCGGTGGCCAGCACCTCGAAATAATCCATCGCCTTGTCCTGTTCGGCATATTCCTGGAACTGTTTCAGACCGGCCGTCGGCGCACCCGGAACAGAGATACCGGGCTTTGCCCCGTTTTCCCCGGCGCGCCAGGCCGACTTGCTGTCGGTGCCGGTCAGCTTGCCCGCCTCGTCATAGCGGAAGTTGGTCACATCCTCGCCGAAGTACCACAGATTGCCGTGCAGATCGGTTGCGTAATAGTCCATCGTCCGTTCGACCAGAGCACCATTCTCGAACGCCTCATCCAGCACCAGAACCGTCGGAACGCCCAATATGACCGGGCCGGGCCCCTGGACGACCCATGTCGATTCTTCGGCGATCTGTTTGCCGGCGTCGACATGGGCGCCGCCAAACCTGTGGCTTTGCCCGACCGTCAGCGGCACATAGGGGTTGGCCATCGGGGCCGCAAAGTCGGCGGGATCAAAAGCTGGCAAGACCGCGTCGGCGGCAAGGGCTGCGCCGGGGGCGCAAACCACCGTCAGCATGGCGGCAATCATCTTTTGCAGATCGTTCATCGTGAAGCTCCTTTCATCGATGGGGGAACGGGCCAAAGATGCGCCTGGCCTGCCGCAACGGAAATCCGCCCGGCGACGGATCGCCCCTCTATCGCATTTGTCGGATTGCCCCGCGGGCAGGTCTGGGGTCTTTTGTCGGGCAAAGGCGTCATTTGTCAGACAGGTATGCCATGCGCTACAGACGATTGATTTTGCTGATCACGGTCATCGCCCTGGTGACCTTCGGACTGTCGGTCATCGACCTTATGCGCAGCCCAGAGCCGCTTTCGCTGGCCGATATCCTGCTGGACCTGGCGGAAAAATCCATCGCGGTCGGATCGATGGGCGTCGTGGCCTGGACCGTCCATCAGCTGATCGACCTGCGCGAGGAACATCTGTCGCTGGCCGACAGTCTGGCGCGGTCTGCGGCACTGGGCGAAAGCTGGCGGGCCGAGCGCAGCGCCGAGATTGCCGCCCTGGGTCAGGCGATTGAGGACCAGTTCCGCCGCTGGAACCTGACAGCGGCTGAAATCGACATCGCGGGTCTGATGCTGAAGGGGGCATCCCTGAAGGACATCGCCCGCGCCCGCGCGACATCCGAGGCGACGATTCGCCAGCAGGCGCAATCGATCTATCGCAAGTCGGGCCTGTCGGGGCGGGCGGAACTGTCGGCCTATTTTCTGGAAAGCCTGTTCGAAACCGCCGATGCGGCGGCCCAGCGCAAACCGGCCCTGACTGTTGTGGCGCCAGCCACCAAACAGTCCTGACCAATCCCACAGCACAGGAGAAACACATGACCTTTCATAGCCCGCTTGCCGCGGGGCTGGCATTGGCATTGGCTTTGGCACAAGGCGCCCTTGCGCAGGATATGACCTTTTCGACCGGCGCCGATCTGGAGCTGAAATTCCCCAAAAACGGCGCAACCCAAGAGCTTGGCGCCTTTGTCGAAGCGGAAAGGAACGGGTTCTATGGCCGGTTCCTGGGAAAGGTCGCCCATGACGAGGTCGCGCGGGAAATCGAGCTGACCTTTGGCTATCGCGGCAAAAGCGCGGCCGGTCTGGGCTATGACCTGTCCTATGTCCGCTATCTCTACCCCGGCGATGGCGGCGACTGCTGCGGCGAGTTCATTCTGTCCGTCGACAAGCCGCTGACCGAGGCGGCAAGCCTGACGGCAGAAGTCGTCTATGATCCCGGCCAGAAGTTCAGCACTCTGCGCCTCGGTGCCGCCTATGACCTGACCGATGGCCTTGCCCTGTCGGGTACGGTCGGGCGGGTGCATGACGAGGTCGGACGCTGGGCAGATGAGTGGGACGCCGGTCTGACCTATCAACTGAATGACCGGACAGAAGTCGACCTGCGCTATTACGACGCGACGGACTTCGATGGCTATCTTGGGTTGACGGTCAGTTTTGACACCAAATCCTTTGGTGACTGAGCGACCGAAAGCCGTCGTGGGGCTGGATTTGGGACGGGGCAGCCCAGGCCCGGCGGGTAAGGCTTGACCCCGGCGGGGGCGCGGCTATCTAGTCGTCCCATGGGCGAGGCGGGCGGAAAATCACGGAAACGTACGGCACGGAACAAGCCGACAGCGGCGGCGGGCGATGACCTGCCGACCTGGGGCGCGCTTGCCCGGCGCAGCTTGCGGTTTCTGGCGCGTGCCCTGCTGGTGGGCGCCGCCGTCTTTTTGCTGCTCGTTGTTCTTTATACGCTGATCAACCCCCGCCTGACCCCCTATATTCTGGCCGAGCGGTTCCGGCAGGGCGGGGTCGAGCGGACCTGGGTCGCGATCGGCGACATGGCGCCCGCCGCCGCCCGCAGCTTTGTCGCTGCCGAGGATGCGAATTTCTGCAATCACTGGGGCTTTGACGTCAAGGCGATCCGCAAGGCCGTGGAAGAGGGCGAGGGGCGGGGCGCCTCGACCATATCGCAGCAGGTGACCAAGAATGTCTTTCTCTGGCAGGGCCGGTCCTGGCTGCGCAAGGCGCTGGAAAGCGTAATGACGCCGGTCGTCGAACTGGTCTGGACCAAAAGGCGTATTCTGGAAGTCTATCTGAACGTCGCCGAAACCGGCCCGGGCCTTTTTGGCGTGGATGCCGCCGCAGAGCATTATTTCGGCGTACCGGCATCGGACCTGAGCGCCGATCAGGCGGCGCGCATCGCCGCCATCCTGCCCGACCCCAAGGGGCGGAACCCCGCCAAGAACACCGGCTATATGCGGCGGCGGGCGGCGCAGATCCGCTCGGGCGCCGAAACCATTGCCGCAGATGGCCGGGCAGCCTGTTTCGAATATTGATTGCCCGGCCCCCCGGGGGTATCAGGTTGCGATCCTCCCTGACAACAAAGCCCCATGACCCGCCTGTATCACGTTCCTCTTTCCCCCTTTTGCCGCAAGGTGCGCCTGACCCTTGCTGAGAAAAAGATCGAGGTCGAGCTGGTCGAGGAACGCTATTGGGAACAAAGCGCTGACTTCCTGCGCCGGAACCCGGCGGGCAAGGTGCCGGTTCTGAAGATCGACAACCGCACGCTGTCGGAAAGCCAGGCAATCTGCGAATTTCTGGAAGAAACGGCACCCGAACCGCGGCTGATGCCGCGCGACGCCGATGGACGGTACGAGGTGCGCCGCCTCTGCGCCTGGTTTGACGACAAGTTCCATGCCGAGGTGACCTCGAAGCTTCTTTATGAGCGGGTCAACAAGAAGGTCATGGGTCAGGGCTATCCGGATTCAAAGAATGTTAAGTCGGGGGCCGGGCGGATCAAGTATCATCTGGACTATATGAGCTGGCTTCTGGATCAGCGCCGCTGGCTGGCGGGCGATCAGATGACCCTGGCTGACCTGACGGCGGCGGCGCATCTGTCGTCGCTGGACTATATTTCCGATGTCGACTGGAACCGGTCGCAGAATGTCCGCGACTGGTATGCCAAGATCAAGTCGCGCCCCTCGTTCCGGTCGATCCTGGCCGACCAGATACCGGGCTTTCTGCCCCCGCCCCATTACGCCGATCTGGATTTCTGAACCCTGCCGGTGGGGAGGCGCTGCCTCCCCACACCCCTCCGGGATATTTGTGAACTGATGAAGGGGGGTCAGAAGTCGAACTTGACCCCCTGGGCCAGGGGCAGGCTGGCCGAATAGTTCACCGTATTGGTCTGGCGCCGCATGTAGCCTTTCCAGGCATCCGACCCGCTTTCGCGTCCGCCGCCGGTTTCCTTTTCACCGCCGAATGCCCCGCCGATTTCGGCGCCCGACGGCCCGATATTGACATTGGCGATGCCGCAGTCGGAACCCGAGGCCGACAGGAAGGCCCCCGCCTCGCGCATGTTCAGGGTAAAGATGCAGGACGACAGGCCCTGCGGCACGTCGTTTTGCAGGGCGATCGCCTCGTCCAGCGTGTCATAGGCCAGAACATAAAGGATCGGGGCAAAGGTTTCTTCGCGCACCGTGTCGGTCTGGGCAGGCATTTCGACGATGGCGGGGCTGACATAGGCGCCCGCCCCGGCCCGGTCGACCCTTGTGCCACCATGGACACGGCCACCTTCGGCACGGGCGCGGTCCAGTTGCGCCATCATCCGGTCGCGGGCGGCGGCGTCGATCAGCGGGCCGACCAGCGTGCCTGCGGCGCGCGGATCACCGATTGGCAGGCTGGCATAGACCTTGGCCAATTTTGCCACCAGCTCGTCCTTGATCGAGCGATGGGCGATCAGGCGGCGCAGCGACGTGCAGCGCTGACCGGCCGTGCCGACGGCAGAAAAGACGATGGCGCGCACCGCCATATCCATGTCGGCCGACGGCGCCACGATCATCGCATTATTGCCGCCCAGCTCCAGGATCGGCCGCCCCCAGCGCGCCGTCACCCTTGGCCCGACGATCCCGCCCATGCGGGTCGAGCCGGTGGCCGAAACGATGGGCACATCCTTTGACGCGACCAGCGCCCCGCCGATGGCCGGGCCGCCGATGACCAGCTGGCACAGACCCTCGGGCGCGTCGGCGCCGAACCGTTTCAGGGCGCGGTTCATGATCTTTTGGGTGGCGATCGCGGTCAGCGGGGTCTTTTCCGACGGTTTCCAGATGACCGGATCGCCGCAGACCAGCGCCAGCGCCGCGTTCCAGGCCCAGACGGCCACGGGGAAGTTGAAGGCGGTGATGATTGCGCAGGGCCCCAGCGGGTGCCAGCTTTCCATCATCCGGTGGCCGGGCCGTTCAGAGGCGATGGTCAGGCCATAAATCTGCCGCGAGAGACCCACGGCGAAGTCGCAGATGTCGATCATCTCCTGCACTTCGCCAAGGCCTTCAGAGGTGATCTTGCCGGCCTCGAGCGTCACCAGCGCGCCTAGCGCGTCTTTGGCGGCGCGCAGTTCCTCGCCCAAAAGACGCACCAGCTCTCCCCGGCGGGGGGCTGGCACGTCACGCCAGGCTTTGAACGCTGCCTGCGACCGGGCGATGATGGCGGGCATATCGGCGGCGGCGGTTTCGTGCACCCGCGCCACTTCGGCCCCGTCGATAGGCGAGCGGACGGCCAGCGTGCCGCCGGTCAGGTCGGCTGCGGTCAGGCCTGCAGCCTTCAGGATATCGTCATGGGTCATGGCTCGCGTTCCTTATGTGACGGTGGCGCGCTGGTCGCCCGTGCCCATGGCGGCAAGGATCGGTGCGCTCTGTTGCAGCGACTGGAAATCGGCTTTTGACGCCATATTACGCCAGTTCGCCAGGATCAGCGACTGGGCAACAGCGCCCCCGAGCGTGGTGCCGGGGCCGGTGATGATGAAAAGATCCGGCGCAAATTCGCGCGCGGCTGTGCGTATGGCGGCGGTGAAGTCATAAGTCTGCACCACCTGCGCCCCCAGCGTGTAGTCCCAAAGCCGGTTCCGGTCTGTCGCGCCCGGCCACCAGATCGTGCCGTGTCCGTCAATCAGCGGCAGGGTTGGCTGGCCGAACAAGTCGGGTGGCAGCATCGCACGCCCGCGGTCTGCGACCGGCACCTGAAGCGCAGAATGAAAGGCCGCGTGGTTCTGCAGCCGCATGGGAAATCGACCCTGTTCGGGTGGAACAGAGCCTTCGAATGCCATCAGCCCCGCCTCGTTCCCGGCCAGAACCAGCATGCCGCCAAGGTCGATGGACAGGGTCAGCACATGGCCGGGCCGTGCGCCGATGTCGGCCACCAGCGCCATCAGCGCGCACTTGCGTGCCGGATCGTTCCGCCAGTCCTGCCCCACGAACGGATAGAGCGTCTGGCCGCCGATCAGCGCCTGCTGCATCAGCGTTCCCATGGTATTGGCAACCTGAAATCCGGCCTCGGGGGTCAGGGCGCCGGCGCAGGCCAGCGCGGAATACCAGCCCATGGAATTGCCGGTGACGGCGACCAGGTCGATCTTGTCCCGGTCGATCGACAGGAAATCGCCATAGGTTGCGGCATAGATCAGGGCGCTGGCATTGTCGCCGCCTGTGTGACGGGCGGCGGAATAACTGGCAGTGCCGTCGAGCGCCGACAAGGTTTCCTGGCCCCCGGCAGCGCGGGCCTGATCAAGACGAGCGAGCAGGGCGGCATCGGGGAAGTGGCGCTGCAGATAGCCCAGCTCTGTCCTGGTATAGGTGCCCCTGCCGGGGCAGATGACAACGGCGGTTTTCCGGGTCACTTTCCACCCCCGATCAGCGCTTTTGCGGCGGAATAGACACTGTCTGCCGATGGCATGGTCGCCGCATAGGCAGGGCCGGTGGCAATGAAACTGTCTGCCGCAGTGACCCGAGCCAGCGGCACTTCGGTTCGTTCGGCGAAAAGTGCCATCAGCGCTTCGGCCACGCCGCCCGACTGACGGGTTTCGTCGATGATCAGGATATGTTCGGCCCCCGCCACCGCCTGCACCAGCCCATCTGCAGGCAGGGGCGACAGCCAGCGCATGTCGATCACGCGGGCCTTGATGCCCTCGGCCGCCAACCGCGCCTCGGTCTGACGCGAGAGGTAATAGCCGTTGGCAAAGCTGACGATCGCGATGTCGGTGCCCCTGCCATGTACGCCCACCTGACCCAGCGGAATCCGTTCGGACGGATCGGGGTAGCGGCACATCCAGCCGCCGTCCTTGTCCGCCAAAAGGTCGCGCATCGGGTAAAGCGCGATCGGTTCCAGAAACACCACGAGCCGCTGCTCCTCGCGCGCCAGGCGCACGCATTCGCGCAGCATCATAGCCGCATCCGCCCCGTTCGACGGGCAGGCCAGGATCAGGCCGGGGATGTCGCGCAGGACGGCGACGGAATTGTCATTGTGGAAATGGCCGCCAAAGCCCTTTTGATAGCCCAGCCCGGCGATCCGCAGCACCATCGGGTTGGTATATTGGCCGTTCGAGAAAAAGGGCAGCGTCGCCGCCTCGCCCCTGATCTGATCCTCGGCATTGTGCAGATAGGCCAGGAACTGGATTTCCGGTATCGGCACAAAGCCGTTCTGCGCCATGCCGATGGCCAGACCCAGGATCGACTGTTCATCCAGAAGGGTGTCGATCATCCGGTCAGCACCGAACCGCGCCTGCATTTTCTGCGTCACGCCATAGACACCGCCCTTGCGGCCCACATCCTCGCCCATCATGACGATCTCGGTATGGGTCAGCATCAGATCGGTCAGCGCCCAGTTGATCAGCCTCGACATGGGCTGCGGCTCGTCCATGGCCCGAAGGTCGGCGGCAAAGGCAGCCGCCCGCGCCTCGGCCGTGGGGCCATTCGTTGGCCTGCAGAGGCGTTTGGGCGGGATCAGGCTGGCCATGACCTGATCCGCTGTCGCAAGGCGCGGGCGTGTCACCGCCTGACCGGCCACACGGGCGACGCGGGCGTTGGTCTCGTGGTAGATCGTCAGCGCCTGATCGGGGGTCATGACCCCGGCCTGATCCAGAAGCCGCACGGAATGCAGCAGGGGGTCCTGCGCCTCTTCGGCCTCGACCTCCTCTCGGGTCAGATAGGTGGTGGGCACGTCGGCGCCCGCATGGCCATAAAGGCGGACGGTGCGCATGTGCAGAAAGGCGGGTTTGCGCCGCAGCCGCACATAGGCGGCGGCCTCGGACGCCACGCGGAACGTGTCGTAAAGGTCGAGGCCATTGCAATGGAAATAGCGCACACCTGGGCGGTTTTCGAAACTGGCGGCGATCCAGCCGGTCGGGGTCTTGGTGGAAATGCCGATGCCATTATCCTCACAGACGAACAGAAGGGGCAGCGGGATCGACTGATAGGAGGTCCAGCCGGCGGTATTGAACGCGCCCTGCGCCGTCGAATGGTTGGCCGAGGCATCGCCAAAGGAACAGCAGACGATGGCATCGTCGGGCAGTTCCTGATGTTCGGGCCGGTGCCGGCGCGCGGCGCCGATGGCATAGGCAGCCCCGACCGCCTTGGGCAGATGGCTGGCGATGGTCGAGGTCTGGGGCGGAATGTTCAGCGCCTTTGAGCCCAGAACCTTGTGCCGCCCGCCCGAAATCGGGTCTTCGGACGACGAGGCAAAGGACAAAAGCATGTCCCACAGGACCGACTGGCCATCCACCTGCCCGGCGCGGGCAATCTGAAAGGCTGCGTCCCGGTAATGCAGAAAGGCCATGTCGGTCGGGCGCAAGGCCAGCGCCAGCGCCGCCAGCCCCTCGTGCCCCGACGAGCCGATCGTATAGAACCCCTGCCCGGCCCGCTGCATCACCCGACTTTGCCGGTCCAGGGCCCGGCTCAGGCAACCCGCGCGAAAGGCCGCGACTGCGGCCACGGGCGACAAGGGCCCCAGGGGCGGCGCACCCGCAGGCAGGTCGTGGGCCGCGACCCGACGCAGGAAATTGTCGTGAACGATGTCGGCGCGGTCCATGACCGGAGTTCCCCGCAAATTTCATCGATGAAATTTGCCATGATCCTTCCAAGGATCATGGCGTCAGAAAAAGGCCTGAAGCCCGGTGATGGCGCGGCCCAGGATCAGCGCGTGAACGTCATGCGTGCCTTCATAGGTATTCACGGTTTCCAGGTTCACCATATGGCGCATCACCTGGAAATCTTCCTGAATACCGTTGCCGCCATGCATGTCGCGGGCATGGCGCGCCACATCCAGCGCCTTGCCGCAATTGTTGCGCTTGATCACCGAAATCATCTCGGGCGCCGCATTGGCCGCATCCATCAACCGGCCGACCTGCAGGGCCGCCTGCAGGCCCAGGGTGATTTCGGTCAGCATGTTGGCCAGTTTCAGCTGGTAAAGCTGGGTCTGTGCCAAGGGGCGGCCGAATTGCCTCCGGTCCAGTCCATATTGGCGGGCGGCGTGAAAACAGGCCTCGGCTGCGCCCATCACGCCCCAGGCAATGCCATAGCGGGCGCGGTTCAGGCAGCCGAACGGGCCTTTCAGCCCCTCGACATTCGGCAAAAGGGCGTCCTCGCCCACCTCGACATCCTTCATCACGATCTCGCCGGTGACCGAGGCGCGAAGCGAAAGTTTGCCGCCGATCTTGGGTGCCGACAGGCCCCGCGTCCCCTTGTCCAACACAAAGCCGCGGATCTTACCGCCATGCGCCTCGGACTTGGCCCAGACGACGAACACATCGGCAATCGGCGCGTTCGAAATCCACATCTTGGACCCGTTCAGCACATAGCCGCCCGCCGTCTTTTTCGCCGTGGTCTTCATCCCCGCCGGGTCCGACCCGGCATCGGGTTCGGTCAGGCCGAAACAGCCGATCCATTCGCCGGTGGCGAGTTTCGGCAGATATTTCCGCCGCTGATCCTCGGACCCGTAGGCATAGATCGGATACATGACCAGCGAGGATTGGACCGACATCATGCTGCGATAACCGCTGTCGACCCGCTCGACTTCCCGCGCCACCAGCCCGTAGGCCACATAGCTGGCGCCCAGCCCGCCATATTCCTCGGGGATGGTCACACCCAAAAGACCCATCTGGCCCATTTCGGCAAAGATCGCAGGGTCTGTCACCTCGTCCCGATAGGCGGCGGTGACGCGCGGCATCAGCCGTTCGGACGCATAGGCGCGCGCCGCGTCGCGCATCATCCGCTCGTCCTCGGTCAGCTGGTCGGCCATGCGGAACGGATCCTCCCAGTCAAAGCGCGACAGGTCGGGGGTATCCTTGGGTTTCAGCGCCATCGGGGCCTCCTGCGGTTGATATGTTTATAGGCCATTGTTTGGCGCATAAATAACGCTATTCTGGCGATCATATATGAGTGTTACACATAGATGGCCCATCCCAGACGCGATCTGCCCTCGCTCAGCCTGCTGGCGGCCTTTGACGGGGTCTGCCGGACCGGGTCGACATTGGCCGCCGCGCGCGATCTGGACCTGACGCAGGGCGCCGTCAGTCGGTTGATCCAGACGCTGGAGGCGCAGCTGGGCGTTGCCCTGTTCCTGCGCGAGGGGCGGCGGCTGGTGCCGACCGATGCGGCGCTGGCCTATGCGCGCGATGTGGCCAAGGCCCTGGACCTGATCGCGCGGGGGGCGATGCGTCTGCGGTCGAACATGGGCGGCGGCACGCTGTCGCTGGCAATCCTGCCCAGTTTCGGCACCCGCTGGCTGGCGCCGCGCCTGCCACGGTTTCTGGCGGCCCATCCCGGCGTCACCATCCATCTGGGCACCCGCACCCGCCCCTTTGACTTCGAGGAGGAGGGGTTTGATGCGGCGATCCATTTCGGGGGGGAAAGCTGGTCGGGTGCCGGCTATCTGAAGCTTTTTGATGAACGGCTGATCGCCGCCTGTTCGCCCGCCTTCCGCGCCGCCCATCCGCTGCGCGGCCCGTCCGACCTTTTGGCCCTGCCGCTTCTGCAACTGGAAACCCGGCCCGACGCCTGGGCCGACTGGTTCCGCCTGCGGGGTGCCAGCGGGCGGGCGGCGGGCGGCATGGTGTTCGACCAGTTCGGCACGATGATCGAGGCGGCAATCCACGGGTTGGGCATCGCCCTTTTGCCCGAACTTCTGGCGCGGGCCGAGCTGGCCGAGGGGCGTCTGGTTCCGGCCTGGGGCGGGGCGGTGGCGGCCGAGGGGTCCTATTATCTGGTCTGGCCGCGTGTCGGGGCCTGGTATCCGCCCTTGCAAGCCTTTCGCGACTGGCTGGCGGCCGAGGCGGCCGACCCGGACGGCACGGCCAACCTGCCGGGTTGACCATTGGCCGATTTGCCCGCACTGTCGCGCCACCATGAACAGCCGCCCCGATATCCATGACCGGTTAGCCGCGTCCCTGAAGGCCGCGCGCAAGTCGAAGGGCCTCAGCCTTGACGCCGTGGCCAAATTGTCGGGCGTCAGCCGGTCGATGGTCAGCCAGATCGAACGCGGCGAAAGCAGCCCGACGGTCGCCACCCTGTGGAACCTGACCCAGGCTTTGCAGGTCGATTTCGCCGGGCTGATCGAGGGGAAGACCGCCCCGGGGATCGAGGTGATCAGGGCCGATGCCGCCCCCACTATCAACGGGCGCGGGCAAGGGGTGCGCATCCGCATCCTGTCCCCGGCGGAGGCAGCGGGCGAACATGAAGTCTATGAGCTGACTTTTGCGGCCGGTGGCATCCTGTCTTCTGATCCCCACAGCCCGGGATGCCGCGAACATCTGACGGTTCTGGAAGGGCGGATCAACGTCCGGTCAGGCGAGGAAGAGCGCGATCTGGGGCAAGGCGACACCGCCCGCTATTTTGCCGACCGCAGCCACAGCATCGCGGCGCCGGTTGCGGCACGGGCGATCCTGATCGTGCAGAACAGTTGAAGGGGCGAGGGCTCTGCCCTCGCGCTCCCGGGATATTTCGGGACAGAAAATAGGAATTTCCGCTTTCAAGGAATGATATCCGTTAAGTTGACACAAGTTTGCGCATCTGCCAATATTCCATCATATAAGAGGAGTGTCCTTGATGACGGATAGTGCGGCGTTCCTGACACATCTGCGCCAGACCCTGTCGGGGATCGAGGCGGACGGGCTGTTGAAACGCGAACGGCTGATCACCTCGGCGCAAGGCGCCCATGTGCGGGTCGCCGGGCGGGATATGCTGAACCTTTGCGCCAACAATTATCTGGGCCTTGCCGACGACCCGCGGCTGGTCGCGGCAGCACGGGCGGCGATGGAGGGGCATGGCTATGGCATGGCGTCTGTCCGGTTCATCTGCGGTACGCAGGATCTGCATCGCCAGCTGGAGGAGCGGATCGCCCGGTTTCTGGGGGCCGAGGATTCGATCCTGTTCGCGGCCTGTTTCGATGCGAATGGCGGTTTGTTCGAGCCGCTTCTGGGGCCGGACGATGCGGTCATATCCGACGCGCTGAACCATGCGTCGATCATCGACGGCATCCGGCTGTGCAAGGCCAGGCGCTATCGCTATGCCAATTCCGACATGGCCGATCTGGAGGCGCAGCTGGTGCAGGCGCGGGCCGATGGCGCGCGGTTCATCCTGATTGCCACGGACGGTGTCTTTTCGATGGATGGCACTCTGGCCAAACTCGGCCAGATACGGGCGCTGGCAGATCGCCATGGTGCGATGGTCATGGTCGATGACTGCCATGCAACAGGGTTCATGGGGCCACAGGGGCGTGGCACGGCGGCCCACGCGGGGATCAAGGCCGAGATCATGACCGGCACCCTGGGCAAGGCGTTGGGCGGCGCGCTGGGCGGCTATATCGCCGGACCGCAGCCGGTCATTGACCTTCTTCGCCAACGGGCGCGGCCCTATCTGTTCTCGAACGCGCTGCCGCCTGTGGTGGTGGCGGCAGGTCTGGCAGCGATCGATATTGTCGAGGGCGCCGATGACCTGCGCCGCCAGCTTTTTGACAATGCGGCCTATTGGCGGGCCGGGCTGGCGGATGCGGGGTTCGCGTTGTTGCCCGGCGAACATCCGATCATTCCGGTGATGCTGGGCGATGCGGCCCTGTCGCAGCGGATGGCGGCGGCGCTTTATGACCGGGGGGTCTATGTGGCTGGTTTCTTCTTTCCGGTGGTGCCAAAGGGTCAGGCCCGCATCCGCACCCAGATGAACGCGCGGCTGACGCGGGCCGATCTGGACTTTGCGCTGGGCGCCTTCCGGGCGGCGGGCAAGGATGTGGGGGCGATCTGATGTCGAACGAGATGAAGGCCCTGGTCAAGGCGCAGCCCGAGGAAGGGTTGTGGATGGAACGCCACCCGGTGCCCGAGATCGGGCCGGATGACGTGCTGATCCGCATCAACAAGACCGGCATCTGCGGCACCGACATTCATATCTGGAACTGGGACGAATGGGCGCAGCGCACCGTGCCGGTGCCGCTGGTCACAGGCCATGAGTTTGCTGGCGAGATCGTGGAACTGGGCCGCAATGTCACCGATCTGGTGGTCGGTCAGCGCTGTTCCGGCGAAGGCCACCTGATCGGCCATCACAGCCGCCAGTCGCGGTCGGGCAAGTTCCACCTTGACCCCGAGACGCGCGGGATCGGGGTGAATGAACCGGGCGCCTTTGCGGAATATCTGCGGCTGCCGGCCTTCAACGTTGTTCCTCTGCCGGACGAGATTGACGACGAGATCGGCGCGATTCTGGACCCTTTGGGCAATGCCGTTCACACCGCCTTGTCCTTTGATCTGGTGGGCGAGGATGTGCTGATCACCGGCGCCGGGCCGATCGGCATCATGGCCGCCGCCGTTGCCCGTCATGTGGGCGCGCGCCATATCGTCATCACCGATGTCAATCAGGCCCGTCTGGATCTGGCGGCGAAGGTCACCGATCTGGTGCCGGTCAACGTGGCGCGCGAAAGCCTGAGGGACGTGCAGGCCCGGCTGAAGATGCAGCAGGGTTTTGACGTGGGCATGGAAATGTCCGGCAATCAGGTGGCGCTGGACCAGATGGTCGAGGCGATGGTCATGGGCGGGCGTATCGCCATGCTGGGCATCCCGCCGGGCAAAAGCCCCGTGGACTGGAGCCGCATCGTCTTCAAGGCAATCACCATCAAGGGCGTCTATGGACGCGAGATTTTCGAGACCTGGTACAAGATGATCGCCATGCTGACCAACGGGCTTGATGTGCGCGGCGTCATCACCCACAGGTTCAGGGTGGACGAATTCCGCGACGGATTTGCCGCGATGAAGTCGGGCCTGTCGGGCAAGGTGGTTCTGGACTGGCGCTAGGGGGCGGGCGTATCCTGCCGCCACCATGCCGTCCCTTTGCCGCGATTGCCTGACGCCGTTCGATACCGGCCCGCGTTGCCCGGCCTGCCGGTCGCCGCGCATTCTGGCACACCCTGAGCTTTTCGACCTGTCGATCGCCCATATGGATTGCGACGCCTTTTATGCAAGCGTCGAGAAGCGGGACGACCCTTCGCTGCGCGACCGGCCCGTGATCGTTGGGGGGGCGCATCGGGGCGTTGTCTCGACCTGCTGCTATCTGGCGCGGATCAAGGGCGTGCGGTCGGCCATGCCGATGTTTCAGGCGCTGAAACTGTGCCCCGAGGCGGTGGTGATCAAGCCACGCGGGCGTCACTATGCCGAAGTGTCGCGGCAGATCCGCGCGCTGATGGAGGAGATGACCCCCCAGATCGAACCCCTGTCGCTGGACGAGGCCTTTCTGGACCTGACCGGTACTGCGCGCCTGCACCATGCCCCGCCCGCCGTACTGCTGGCCCGGCTTCTGAAACGGTTGGAGGAAGAGATCGGCGTGACCGGGTCGGTCGGCCTGTCGCACAACAAGTTTCTGGCCAAGGTCGCGTCCGATCTGGACAAGCCGCGCGGCTTTTCGGTGATCGGGCGGGCCGATACGGCGGCCTTTCTGCGGGGCAAGCCGGTGCGCATGATCTGGGGCGTGGGCGAGGCGATGCAGATGGTGCTGGACCGGGCGGGCATACGCACCTTTGACGATCTTCTGCGCTGGGATCGCGCCGATCTGGACCGCAAGTTCGGGTCTATGGGCGGCAGGTTGTGGCATCTGGCGCGGGGCGAGGACAATCGTCGCATCAGCCCGCATGAGCCGATGAAGACGATTTCTGCTGAAACCACCTTTGACCGCGACACGGGTAACCGCGACCTTCTGGACGGGCATCTGTGGCGCCTGTCGGAACGGGTGGCCGACCGGGCCAAGGCCAAGGATCTGGCGGGCCTGACCGTGACGCTGAAACTGCGCCGCGCGGATTTTTCGCTGTTGACCCGCAGCCACAAGCTGCGCGATGCGACCCAGATCGCGGATCGGCTTTACCGGGCGGTGGCAGAGCTGATGGCGGCGGTCACCGAACCCGGTCCGTTCCGGCTGATCGGTGTCGGCCTGTCGGACCTGCGGCCGGGCAGCAGCGCCGACCTGACCGGCGACCTTCTGGACCCCGGCGCCAGCCGCAGGGCGGGGGCCGAACGGGCGGCAGACCGGATTCGCGCCCGGTTCGGCAAGGATGCGATCATCAAGGGCCGCGCGTTGCGATAGGCCCGGCTATTCGGCGGCAAGCGCCGACAGGGGCTGCGCGCGCCCCAGATCGGCCAGATCGGCAAGCACCGTCGCCAATGTCGCGCGAAAGGCGATGAAATCGGCGCTGGGCTCGACCGTCCGCTCGTTCATGTAAAGCGCGCGGTCCATCTCGATCTGGATGACATGCTGGTTGATGCCGGGCCGGCCATAGGCCTGGGCGATATAGGCACCGGCAAAGGGGGCGTTGCGGGCAACCCGGAAGCCACGCGCGCGAAAGGCCGTCTCGACCGCCGCCGTCATGTCGGCCGCGGCGGCGGCGCCATAGCGGTCGCCGACCACGATTTCCGGCCGCCGCGAACTGCGGCCGGAATGACCATCCATCGCCTCGTGCGGCATGGAGTGGATATCGAACAGAACCGCACCGCCGAACAAGGCCCGCGATTCGTCCAGAAGTGCGCGCAGCCGTTCGTGGTAGGGATGCCACCAATGGCCGATCCGCGACCGCGCCTCGCCCAGGGTCAGCTTGCCGCTGTAGATGGCCCGCCCGCCGGCCACGACGCGCGGAATGACACCCAGACCCGAAGCGACGCGGGGGTTGTGCGCGACCGTCCGCGCGCCTTCGATGACCGCCGGGTCCAGTTCGTCCGCCGCCCGGTTCAGGTCCAGAAAGGCGCGGGGCGCCCGGGCAGCCAAAAGCGGCGCCCCAAGCTGCGGCACCGATTCCAGCAGCCGGTCGACAAACGCATCTTCGGACGACCGGATGGTCCGCTCGTCCAGAACCGAGGCATGCAGAAAGGCAGGCGGATAGTCACGCCCACTGTGAGGCGAGGCGAATATGGCGCTGGTCGTGCGCCGCACCGGCAGGTAAAGCGAATAGGCACTCTGCGACATGACACCGTTCCTTGGCCCCACCATAGCGCGAAAAGATCGGCTGCCAAACCCTCTTGCAAGCCCAGACGAGTCTTTATATAGACCCCGGGACCGACGCGGTTCCGCCCGCGTCCTATTTGTTTAGGACAGGCGGAATTGTTGACGGACGGGCGCGTAGCTCAGCGGTAGAGCACTACGTTGACATCGTAGGGGTCACAAGTTCGATCCTTGTCGCGCCCACCATTCACCGCCCTTTCGGGGGCCAACTTGCAGGCGCAGCGCGCCGCGAAGGAGAGAACGATGAAGGTTGCGAACTCGCTCCGCTCGCTCAAGACGCGTCACCGCGATTGCCAGATCGTGCGCCGCAAGGGCCGGGTCTATGTAATCAACAAGACGCAGAAGCGCTACAAGGCCCGCCAGGGCTGATCGCTTCCGAGCCGACGGATTTAGGGGCCGCCATGGGAAACCGGGCGGCCCTTTTTCGGTTATTGCCCTATCCGACCGCGCGGAATTGCTGGTCATAGAGCGTGCGGAACATCCCCTCGTGGGCCAGAAGTTCCTGCCGCGTGCCCTGTTCGACCAGCTCGCCGCCGTTGATGACGCAGATGCGGTCCGCCTCCAGCACCGTTGACAGCCGGTGGGCGATGACGATGGTGGTGCGGTCCTGCGTCAGCCGGTGGATTGCATCCTGCACCAGCGCCTCGGACCGCGAATCAAGGGCACTCGTTGCCTCGTCCAAAAGCAGGATCGGGCTGTTTTTCAGGATGGCGCGGGCGATGGCCAGCCGCTGTTTCTGTCCGCCCGACAGGAAGGCGCCGTTTTCACCGACCTGGGTATCATAGCCCGCCGACAGCCGTTCGATGAATTCATGCGCATTGGCGGCACGCGCGGCCTCGACCACCTCGTCATCGCTGGCGCCTGGGCGGCCAAAGCGGATGTTTTCCAGGATGCTGGCCGAAAACAGAAAGGTCCCCTGCCCGACGAACGACATCTTGTCGCGCAGCGAGGCGAAGGTCGCTTGCCGCATATCGACCCCGTCCACAGTGACACTGCCCGACAAAGGATCGTAAAGCCGCAGCACCAGGTTAAGGATCGTCGACTTGCCGCCCCCCGAAGGCCCGACCAGCGCGGTGGTCTTGCCTGCCTCGAATGTCAGGTTCAGCGCCTTCAGGACCGGTTCGCCGCTGGCATAGGAAAAACTGACATCACGGAATTCCACCTGCCCCGGCCCGGCTTGCAGGGTAACGGCATCCGGCGCCTCGACCATGGTTTCGGGGCGGTCCAGCAATTCGAACAGCATCTGCACACCGACAAGCGATCCTTCGATCTGGATCCGCATCCGCGTCAACCGCTTGGCCGGTTCATAGGCCATCAGAAGGGCGGTGATGAACGACATCAGCTGCCCCGCTGTCGTCGCGGTTTCGCCAAACAGGTTCAGTGCCGAAAGGCAGACGACCGCGGCGATGACCAGGCCCGACAGCGTGTCCATCAACGGGCTGATGATCGCCGCCAGCCGTGAAACCGCGTTCGACCTTTTTTCCACCTGACGGACCGCATCATGCATGCGCGAGGTCATGCGGTCCTCCAGGGCAAAGGTCTTGATCACCTGAATACCGATCGAGGTTTCCTGCAAGACGCGGGTAATGTCGCCCAGCGATTCCATCTCGACCTGGGTGATGTTGCGGACCTTTTCGATGATCCGCCGCACTGCCAGCATGGCCACCGGCCCGATCACCAGCGAAATCGCCGACAATGTCGGCTGCTGATAGAACATGACAGCCAAGAGCCCGAGAAGGGTCAGCACGTCACGGATGACCGAGGTGACCACGACCTGAATGATCGCCCGCGCCGACTGCGCGGACTGGCCGACCCGGCTCATGACGCTGGCGGAATCGTTCAGCTGGAAAAAGGACACGCCTTGCCGCAGAAGCTTGTCATAGATGCGCCGCTGCTGGGTGGCCACAATCCGGTTACCGGCATGGGTCAGGGCGACATCCTGAACATAGCTGGCGACCCCCTTGATCATGAAGATCACCGCAACCGCGCCGGCGGTCATGAAGACTTGATGACGGTTGGCGGGGTCGGCCATCGAATCGATGACATAGCGCATGATCCAGGCGACCATCGACGTGGTCACGGCCACGGTGATCATCGCCAGAACGGCCAGCACATAAAGACCGGCCTGCGCCCGCAAATTTTCGGCCACAAGGCGGGTGATCTGGGTGCCCACAAGACGGGACATAAGTTTTTTCAGCACGCGGACTCACATGGTGCAGGGGTGCGGCAGGCGCTTGCCGCGACGGGTGCGGTCATACTTAGTGGATTGCCGCGCCTTTCGCCAACCTTATGGGCGAAATTCAGCGCGGCGCGTCCCTAACCGGCAATATCGGCGTGGTAACCCGCCTTTTGCAGCGCCGACAGGATGTGCGCGGGCGGCACGGCACTGTCGATCCGGGCGGTCTTTGCCGCCAGGTCGACCTCGGCCCGGGCGGCAGGATCGGCCGCCGCGATCGCCTGTTCGACAGCGGCCTTGCAATGGCCGCAGCTCATATCCGCAATCGTCAGGGTCAGCATCCTCGCCTCCGGTCCGCTGGTGCGGCCAATGTCGGTCTTTCCGCCGGCCGCTGCAAGGCCACAGCGTGACTTGTGGCGCCGAAGCGGCTATCTGCGGACCATGTCCGACACGCGCGAAAGCCTGACAGATCTTTACGACCGGATGGCGGCAGCGGGCCAGCTGCGGCCCGATCCGGCGCAGCGGGCCGTCCTGCCCGAGCTTGACCGGATCAGGATCGAGCTGGAGGAGGCCGCGCATCGCAAGAAAGGCTTTCTGGGCGGGCTTTTTGGCAAGCCGCCGGTCGCCCCGCGCGGGCTTTATCTGTGGGGCGGGGTCGGGCGCGGCAAGTCGATGCTGATGGACCTCTTTCACGACCATACCGATATCGAGGGCAAGCGCCGCGTCCATTTTCATGCCTTCATGCAAGAGGTGCAGGCGGGCCTGCATGCCGCGCGCAAGACCGGGGTCGACGATGCGATCCGCCCGGTGGCGCAGGACCTGTCGGCGGGCCTCAGGCTTTTGTCCTTTGACGAGATGCAGATCACCGATATCGCCGATGCGATGATCGTCGGGCGTCTTTTCCAGATGCTGTTCGACCGGGGGGTTGCAATCGTCACCACATCGAATCGCGTGCCGGATGATCTGTACAAGAACGGGCTGAACCGCCCCTTGTTCCTGCCCTTCATCGACCTTCTGCAACAGCGGATGGAGGTGCGCGAGCTGGAAAGCGAAACCGACTATCGCCAGCACCGGCTGCAGGGCGCGCAGGTCTATTTCACCCCCAACAGCGCCGCATCCCGGTCTGCCATCGATGGCATCTGGCGCGAACTGACTGGCGGCGGCGGGGATGGGCCGCTGGTTCTGACGGTGAATGGCCGGAGTGTGGACCTGCCCGATCACCGGTCGGGCGTGGCTCGCGCCGGGTTCTGGGACCTGTGCGGCAGGCCGCTGGGGCCTGCGGACTATCTGGCCATTGCGCAGACGGTGCGGGTGCTGATCGTCGAGGATATTCCCCATCTGTCGGCCACCAACTATAACGAGGCCCGCCGCTTCGTCACCCTGATCGACGCGCTTTACGAGGCGCGGGTCAGGCTGATCTGTTCTGCGGCGGACGAACCCGAACGGCTCTATCTGGAAGGCGTCGGATCGTTCGAGTTCGAACGCACCGCCAGCCGCCTGCGCGAAATGCAGGGGGCTGACTGGGCAACCCAGAAAAGTTAGGCCGCATCTTTCGCCGGGGCGGGCAGGCGTGTATCAGGCGGCAGATAACAACGGGCAGATCATGCGCTTTCTCAGACTGTTTCTTTTGCTGGCGATCGGGCTGGCACTGACCTCGTGCGGGTCGAAGTTCCGCACCTATAGCGGCCCGGCGGTGACGGCGGTTGTCGTGCACAAGGCGGAACGCCGGATGTTCCTGCTGCACGGCAATCAGGTTCTGGAAGAATATGACATCGCGCTGGGTGGCAATCCGGTGGGCGACAAGCAGTTCGAAGGCGACATGAAAACGCCCGAGGGCCAGTATTTCATCAGCCGCCGCAACCCCAACAGCCGCTATTATCTGTCGCTGGGCATTTCCTACCCGAACGATCAGGATCGGGCCGAAGCAGCGGCGCTGGGCAAGAAACCGGGCGGTGATATCTTCATCCATGGGCAGGGCGACGCCGGGCACGGCAAGCGCACCGACTGGACGGCGGGCTGCATCGCCGTCAAGGACCGGCAGATGGAGGATATCTATGCCATGGTCCGGGTCGGCACGCCGATCTTTATCAAGCCATGAAAAAGGGCGGCCAGGGCCGCCCGTTTTGCTTTCCTATCCGCCCCCGGGGTCAGCCGCCGGTGACCAGCGTCCACCACAGCTTGCCGCCCGGTTCCTGATACCAGGAAAAGCCGACATCGCGCGCCACCGGGTCCATGATCACGCCGCGCGTGTCGGGCACGGCCATCCAGGCCCGCAGCGTCTCGACCTCGTTCTCCAGCGTCTCCGAGATATTTTCGCCCAGCATCTGGCCCGGATAGCCGGTACGCTGCACCCGCAGGATCGGCGACGAGCCGTCGGACCCGAAATGCCAGGGCCGGTTCTGCACCGCCATGTCGCGCGAATGGGTGGCGGCGGCGGCGGTCAGTTGCGAATTCAGCGTCAGTTGCTGCAGCCCGGCGGCGCCGCGCAGGGCATTGATCGAATCCACCATCGAATAGGTGACGCGACCGACATCGCCCGGCTTGATCATTTCCGCAATCGGCAGCGGTTTTCCGTCCGCGCCCAGCTGCGGCAGGTTCGACTGGCAGGCCGCCAAGACCAAAAGGCCGGACAGGGCGGCCGCGAATGTGCGTTTCATCATCAGGCTTCCCCTGTTTTGCAGGCGGGTCTTTAGCCTCTTGCCTGCCGCTGTTCAAACGCCAAATCGCCGGTTCGGGCCCGGTCGCCGACCTGTGACTTGCTTTCCCGGCGGGATTTGGCACATAAGCGGCAAAATTTCGGGCCAATGATCCCCCGCGGCCCCAAGAGAGACGGAGTTCGAGAGGCATGAGCACCCTCAGTGACAAAACCCTTACCCGCCGGACCCTTCTGGGGTCGGCTGTTGGCGCGGCAGCAGCAGCGCTGGCGGCCCCGGCCTTGGCGCAGACCGCGTTCCAGAATTCGACCGAGGTCGAAAACGACCTGTCGCACAACATCCGCCGCAACATTTCCAGCTTCCGCGCGCTGCAATGGCAGCCCTATTTTCCGACGCTGAAAAACGGCGCGATCCTGGTCGACATCACCTCGCGCGCGCTGCATTTCTGGAACGAAGAGCAGACGATCTACAAACTTTATCCCTCCAGCGTCCCCTTAAGCGAGGACCTGACCCGCCGGGGCCGGACCGAGGTGATCCAGAAGGTCGTGAACCCGCCATGGCGCCGCACCAAAGGCGAGGCGGAACGGTTCCCGGACTGGCCCGAGTTTGTGCCGGGCGGTGACCCGATGAACCCCCTCGGCGTCCGCGCCCTCTATCTTGGCTGGCCATCGTACCGCATCCACGGCACGCAAGACACCCGCAAGATCGGGCGCCGGTCGTCGAACGGCTGCATCGGGCTTTACAACGAACATATCCTGGAGCTCTTTGAACTGGCCAAGGTCGGCACGCAGGTGTTGCTGATTTGACATGGCACCCCGGACTGGCGGGGCGCGAAAAAAAACATGTGGCAAGTTTCCGCCGATCGTTCATACCTTGATGCCAAGGGAAGGACGAAGCCCCGGTCATCCCGTTTCTGTTTGGATGGGGCGCGGATGGAGAATTTCACAATGAATAAGATCGTGCTTGCTGCGGCACTTTCGCTGACCGCTACGTCGGTGTTCGCCGGTGGTATTGACCCGGTGATGCCGGAAGAACCCGTTGCAAAACAGGCTTCGTCGTCGGCTGGCGGTATCGTCGTTCCGCTGCTCGTCCTCTTGCTTGTCGCTGCTGCTGCCAGCAACTGATAGGCCGACCTGCTGTCCGCCGACCCGGTCAGGTCCGGGTTGGCGGATTACAAGGCCACGCGATGATGGCCGCGAATCGTTTGCCCTGATCATGGGCACCCGTCTTATCCCCTTCGCCAGCGCCCCCATTGCGGCCCCGCCCCGGCCTGCAAGTGTTGCTTATTTGACGATATACCCGAAACCTTTTGCCGCGCCGGTACAAGGCGAGTTGCAAATATCCGCCCCATCGCGCTACTCGACAGCACGAGGTAACGATAATTGCCCCAGTTATCCTCACTTGAATCCTGTGCTGGGGCACGGATGGAGACATAGACAATGAAAAAGATCGCGCTTGCTGCCGCTCTTTCGCTGACCGCTACTTCGGTGTTCGCCGGTGGCATGGCTGAACCGGTTATGGAACCGGCTCCGGTCGAAACCAAAGCCGCTTCGTCGTCGGCTGGCGGCATCGTTGTTCCGCTGCTGGTTCTGCTGCTCGTCGCCGCTGCGGCCAGCAACTAATCTGATCTGATTTCAGATTCGGAAAAGGCGATGCACTGCGCATCGCCTTTTTCGTTTTCAGAATAGGCTTCTGGGGCTGAAAATCAGACCCAACCGGCCAGATTGGCGCGCACCACGTCGATCAGCGCGGCGATATGGCCGTCCTGATCGTTCAGGCAGGGGATATAGGTAAAGACCTCGCCCCCCGCATGCAGGAAGGCCTCGCGAATCTCGCCCTGAATCTCCTCCAGCGTCTCGATACAGTCGGCGGCAAAGGCCGGGGAAATCACCGCGATCTTCTTCTTGCCGGCCCGCGCCAGTGCGGCAACATGTTCGACCGTATAGGGTTTCAGCCATTCCTCGGGGCCAAAGACCGACTGAAAGGTCGTGTTGATGGCGTCCTTGTCCCAGCCCAGCCGTTCACGCAGCAATCGCGTGGTTTTCTGGCACTGGCAATGATAGGGGTCGCCCTCCATCAGATAGCGTTTCGGCATCCCGTGGTAGGAGGCGACCAGAACGTCGGGCTGGTGGTCAAGGCCCGCATAGGCCTGCTGAACCGTCCCGGCCAGCGCGTCGATATACAGAGGATGGTCGAAATATTCAGCCACCGTCCGCGCGGCAGGCTGGCGTTTTTCCTTCATCAGCGCGCGAAAGAACTGGTCGTTCGCCGTGGCCGATGTCGCGCCCGCATAGTGGGGGTAGAGGGGGAAGAACAGGATCTTTTCACAGCCTGCCGCCACCATGCGCCGGACCACGCTGTCGGTCGAGGGATTGCCGTAGCGCATGCAGAAATCCACCATGACCCGGTCGCCCCACAGGCCCGTTGCCGCCGCGCGCAGCTTGTCGACCTGCTGGTGGGTGATGGTCAACATCGGGCTTTCGTTCCGGTCGTGATTCCAGATCGACTGGTAATCGCGGCCCTTGGCCTTGGGGCGTTTGGACAGGATGATCAGTTGCAGGATCGGCTGCCATTTCCAGGCCGGATAGTCGATGACACGCTTGTCGGACAGAAATTCCGACAGATAGCGCCGCATCGACCAGTAATCATAGCCGTCCGGCGTGCCAAGATTGGCAAACAGGATGCCGATCCGTGCGGGCATCTGACCGGGATGGTCGGCCGGGGCATGGGGCATGGGGCGTGTCTGGCTCATCGGCTTGTCCTGATCGGGGCTGGCCCCTTGCTGATACGCCATTCGGGGCGGGCGTCAATCATCCGACACCGGGCTTTTCAGCGCATCGGCCAGCCGCATGACCGCCGATCCGGGGCGCAGGGGCTGCGGCTGGTCGGGTGCAGGTGCCCAGCCGGTCAGCGTGACCAGATCATAGGTGGCGGCAATGCGGCCCCCGCCCGCCGGGTAGGATGCCGCATAGATCGCCTGTGCCAGATCGAACAGCGCCCGCCTGCCGGGTTGGCGCGCGCGCGCGGCCAGCGCATTGCCTTCGCCCATCGCGCGCAGGTCGCGGGCCAGATGGCGTATGTCGCGGTAGCTTGCAGGCAGGGTCAGGCAGTCGGCCACCGGCAGGGCAAAGCCGGCCCGCTGCAGCAGGGCGCCAAGGTCCCTGATCTCGCCCATCGGCAGAACGCGGGGCGACAGGCCGCCGGTCAGACGGCTTTCCGCCTCGGACAGGCAGGCGCGCAACTCGTGCAGCGTCTGGCCGCCGGGAAAGATCGCCAGCATCAGCCCGTCGGGCTGCAGAGCGCGGCGGCATTGGATCAGCTGGCCCACCGGGTCATTTGACCAGTGCAGGCCCATGGCATGGATGACCAGATCATGGGCCGCAGGCCGCAGTGCCAGAATGTCCTCATCGCCGATGACCTGCGCCTCGGGCACCACATCGGCCCAAAAACCCGGAAAACCGGTGATCAGGGCCGGGGTAGTAAACCGTCTGTTAACCATATCCAGCCTTTCCTGAACCTCGCGCGCGGCTTGCGCGTGCAGGAACAGGTCAGGCCCCATCGCCGCCGCACGGGCGCGGTTCCGGATCAGGCGGGTGCGGTCGGTCAGTCGGGGAAGGTCAGCCATGGTGGGCGGAACTTATGCGGTTCGGGCGGGATTGCAAGCCACGCTACGGGCGGTTTTCCCCCCGGCCTGCGTCGGCTGCGGCGAACCTGTCGCCAGCGACTTTGGCCTTTGCGCCGCCTGCTGGCCGGCGATGGCCTTTACCGGCGGCCTTGTCTGCGACCGCTGCGGCCTGCCCCTGCCGGGCGAGGATCAGGGCCGCGCAGAATATTGCGACGACTGCCTGGCGCTGGCCCGACCCTGGGCGCGGGGCCGGGCGGCGTTTCTTTATGCGGGCAAGGGGCGGGACCTGACCTTGCAGCTGAAACATGCCGACCGGCTGGATCTGGTGCGCCCGCTGGCCGGTTGGCTGGCCCGCGCGGCGCGGCCGATCGTCACGCCGGGGATGATTCTGGCGCCGGTGCCCTTGCACTGGAAACGGCTCTTCACCCGGCGCTATAACCAGTCCGCCCTTCTGTCGGCGGCGGTTGCGCGTCAGCTGGGGCTGGACCATTGCCCCGACCTTCTGGTCCGCCCGCGCGACACCGGCAATCAGGATGGCAAGACCCGCGACCAGCGCTTTGCCAATATCGCCGGTGCGATCCGCGCCCATCCGCGCCGGGCCGGACGGATGGCGGGGCGGCATGTGCTGCTGATCGACGATGTCATGACCTCGGGCGCAACTTTTGCCGCGGCGGCCGAGGCCTGTCTGACGGCCGGGGCCAGTGACGTGTCGGTTGCGGCACTGGCGCGCGTTGCGAAGGACGCCTAAATCCCTATAGTCGTCGCGACATTGGGGGCGAGCATGCAGCGCGTTGAAATCTATACGACCCCGACCTGCCCCTATTGCGCGGCGGCCAAGGCGCTTTTGCGCCGCAAGGGCGTGGGGTTCGAGGAAACCGATGTCTCTGCCGACCCGGCCCTGCGCCAGGCCATGACTGCGCGCGCAGGCGGGCGGCGCACCGTGCCGCAGATTTTCATCGGCGGACGCCATATCGGCGGCTGTGATGACCTGCATGCGCTGGACCATGCAGGCCGGCTTGACGCAGCTCTGGCGGGCCCTTGACCATGCGCGCGGGCCTTGTGCAACTGTCGGTCACCGACGATCCCGCGCAGAACCTGCCGGTGACGCTGGACCTCGTGCGGCAGGCCGCCGCGCAGGGCGCGGGGTTCGTTCTGACACCCGAGATGACCAATGCCCTCTCGTCGGATCGCGCCCACCAGCGCGGTGTCTACCGGCACGAGGGCGACGACCCAACCCTGTCCGCCCTGCGGGATCAGGCGCAGGCGTCGGGGATCTGGCTCATGATCGGCTCGCTTGGTCTTTTGACCAGCGACGGCGACGGGCGGTTTGCCAACCGATCCTTCCTGATCGCGCCCGACGCGTCGATTGCCGCACGCTATGACAAGATCCATATGTTCGACGTGACCGTGTCCGACAGCGAACGCTATCAGGAATCCGCCGCCTATCGCCCCGGCGACCGGGCGGTGGTCGCGGATGCAGGCTTTGCCCATATCGGCATGTCTGTCTGCTATGACCTGCGCTTCCCGCATCTGTTCCGCCGTCTGGCGCAGGCGGGGGCAACCATCCTGACCGTGCCCGCCGCCTTTAACGACACGACCGGGGCCGCCCATTGGGAAAGCCTCCTCTGCGCCCGCGCCATCGAAAACGGCGCCTTTGTGCTGGCCCCCGCCCAATGCGGCAGCCATGCTGCGCACAATGGCCGCCCGCGCCGCACCCATGGCCATTCGCTGGCCGTTTCGCCCTGGGGTCAGGTTCTGGCCGATGGCGGCAGCGACCCCGGCGTGACCATCGTCGATCTCGATCTGGATCAGGTGGCCGAGGCCCGCGCCCGCATACCATCGCTGACCCACGATCTGCCGTTCGGGGGGCCATGATGAGCGAACCTGCGGAAACCCTGGCCATCGCCCTTTTTGCCGAACTGTTCACCGTCGACCAGCTGGCGCGCGGGCTGGTGTCGCGTGTCCTGCCCAAGGGGATGGAGCTGTCGCATTTCTCGGTCCTGAACCATCTGGCGCATCTGAACGGCGAACGGACCCCGGCACAGCTGGCCGACGCCTTTCATGTCACGCGAGGGGCCATGACCAACACTTTGGCCAAGCTGGAATGGGCAGGCCACGTCCATATCCGCCCGGACTGGGACGATGCGCGGCGCAAGTTCGTCTCGATCAGCCCGTCCGGCCGGTCGGCGCGCAATGCGGCCCTTGCGGCCCTTGGGCCGGTCATTACCGATCTTGTCCGCGATATCGGCACCGAACGGGTCCGCACGGCCCTGCCGGTACTGCGCGACCTGCGCCAGGCGCTGGGCGAGGATTAGGGCTGGATGATACTTGGTTGAACCGCGGCCGGGGACCGATTTCTTTGAAGAAATCGGACCAGAGCCTTCAAAGGCTCTGGCGCGGAATTTTCGAAAATTCCGCCCGCGCGCTGGCCCAGGCGGGGAAATTGATCCCCACAACCGGTATCCCGCTCTAAGCCTTCGCCCCGCGCAGGCTTGCCGTCACATAGTTCACCGACAGGTCGCGGGCCGACAGCGACCATTGCCAGCTGATCGGATTGAAGACAAAGCCCTTGCGGTCAATGGCCGCAAGACCCGCGCCCGAAATCAGCCCCGCCAACTCGTCCGGGGTGATGAACCTGGCCCAGTCATGGGTGCCCTTTGGCAGCCAGCGCATCACCCATTCCGCACCGATGATCGCGGCGAGGAAGCTTTTGGCCGTGCGGTTCAGCGTGGACATGACCATCAGCCCGCCGGGGGTCAAGAGGTCATGGCAGGTGGCGACAAAGGCGGCGGGTTCGGCCACATGCTCGACGATTTCCATCGCCAGCACCACGTCGAACCGCTCACCCGCCGCCGCCAGCGCCTCGGCGGTGGTGTGGCGATAGTCGATGGTCAGACCCGCCTCACCGGCATGAAGCCGTGCGACGGGGATATTGCCCTCGGCCGCATCCGCGCCGACCACCGTTGCCCCCAGCCGCGCCATCGGCTCGGACAGAAGCCCGCCACCGCAACCGATGTCCAGAAGACGCAGCCCGGCAAAGGGCCGGGGCTGCGACAGGTCGCGCCCGAATTCGGCGGCGATCTGGCTGCAGATATAGTCCAGCCGCACCGGATTCATCATATGCAGCGGCTTGAACTTGCCGGCAGGGTCCCACCATTCGGCGGCCATCGCCTCGAATTTCGCCACCTCGGCGGGGTCGACGGTGTTTGCAGCGGTCATCGGGGCCTCGCGGGTGGCAGGGTCTGTCAAAGCCCTATATAGTCCTTTCATGGACCGGAACGCAGGGCAAAAGCGCGCAGGCGCCCTTCTTTATCCGCCGATCGAGCCGTTCGATCAGCGGATGATCGACATGGGCGACGGGCACAGGGTCTATGTCGAACAAAGCGGCCATCCCCAGGGCGCGCCGGTTGTTGTCTTGCATGGCGGGCCGGGGGGCGGGTCGTCCCCGGCGATGCGGCGTTATTTCGATCCGGCCCATTACCGGATCGTGCTGTTTGACCAGCGCGGTTGCGGCCGGTCCTTGCCGAATGCGGCGGTCGCGGCAAATACCACCTGGCACCTGGTCGCCGATATCGAACGTATCCGCACGGCGCTGGGCATCGACCGCTGGGCGGTGTTCGGCGGCAGCTGGGGCGCGACGCTGGCGCTTCTTTATGCGCAGACCCACCCCGACCCGGTCAGCCAGCTGATCCTGCGCGGCGTCTTCCTGATGATGCAGCGCGAGCTTGACTGGTTCTATGGTGGCGGCGCCGGTGCCTTCTGGCCCGACCTCTGGCGCGACTTCACCGCGCTTGTGCCGGAAGGCGAGCGGGGCGACATGATCGGCGCCTATCACAAGCGGCTCTTTTCCGGCGATTTTGCCACCGAGGTGCGGTTTGCCCGCGCCTGGGCGGGGTGGGAGAATGCCCTG
Source organism: uncultured Frigidibacter sp. (assembly GCA_964553145.1). Taxonomy (GTDB): domain Bacteria; phylum Pseudomonadota; class Alphaproteobacteria; order Rhodobacterales; family Rhodobacteraceae; genus TMP-24. The sequence goes on from CAZKJZ010000017.1 coordinate 28,627, forward strand.
GCCTCGATCGAGAATGACGGGATGATGGCGGGTGAGGCGCCCCTGGACTATGCCCGCGCCTTTGCCAGGCTGGAGAACCACTATTTCATCAATCGCGGCTTTCTGGAGAGTGACGGCCAGATACTGCGCGACCGGGGGCGGATCGACCATATTCCCGCGGTCATCGTTCAGGGCCGCTATGACATGATCTGCCCGCCGCTGTCGGCCTGGGTACTGGCCGACGGCTGGCGCCGCGCCGACCTGAGGTTGATCCATGCGGCAGGTCACGCGCTGTCCGAACCGGGCATCAGCGCCGAACTGGTCCGGACCATGGACGCGCTGCGGTAGGGGGCATTCCGCGAGGCGTGACGGCGGCCTTCTGTTTCCGGACCGATCAGGGGACGTTCCAGTGGAACGTCACCCGGTCCGTTGGCCGGAGCGCGAGTGTAGGCCAAAGGGTCCAGTGAAGAACCGGACGATTGGGCGAGGGGTGCGCCCGCCCCGGTGGGGGCGAATGCCCCCGCCGCCCGGGGGGCGGGGGCAGCCCTCGCGGCTTGCGCCGCTCGGGCGTTCTTCATACAGCGGTCGCGGCGCCCGAGGCGATGGCCTCGGGCTTTGGCGGGCGGGGCGGCTCTATGCGCCCTGCGTCAGTAATCATGCCCGAACAGAACACCCGCGCCGGTCTGG
>CAZKJZ010000018.1:0-26995 GCA_964553145.1 uncultured Frigidibacter sp.
CCAAAAAATCCATCCCAAAACCCGCCTTTCGACGAGCTCTCTTCGAAGAAATCGGACCAGAACCTTCAAAGGTTCTGGCGCGGAATTTTCGAAAATTCCGCCTGCGCGCCGGCCCGGACGGGGAAACGGAGTCTCACAAACATCATCCTGCCCTAGTTTGGCGGAAGATCGCAGCTTTCGCCCGCATTGCAACCCTGCCCCGGGCCGCAGGAACAGGCACGCGCGCGGCTACGCCGTCCCAGCCAGAAGGCCAGCAGGGCCGCGGCGGCGGCCAGCAGAACCGCCGCCTCGCCGCCCATCAGATGCCCCGCCTCGCCCACCGCCAACCCGGCCAGCAGGCCGGGAAACAAGGATACCCCCGCGCAGGCCGCAACACAGGCGCCCGCCGTGGCCAGGCCGATGGTTTTTCCCTTCATCTTTCACCCTTTCCTTTCATAGCTTGGGCGGACTCATTTCCGCCCTGTTGCCCGAAGATGGCAGCTCAAGTAACTTGAGCTTCAAGGGCTGATCACGGAAAAAGGATCACGATCATGTGCGCCATGACCATCGGCGATCTCTCACGCCAGACCGCGACCCCCGTCGCCACCATCCGCTATTACGAAGAGATCGGCCTGATGCCACCCGCCCCGCGCGGACCGGGCGGCCAGCGGCGGTTCCGCCCCGCCGACCGGGCGCGGCTGGATTTCATCCGCACCCGCCGGGCGCTGGGATTTTCGCTGGCCGACATCGCCCGGCTGCTGGCCGGGGCCGGACCGGATGCCGCCCCCTGCGCCGGGGCCCTGCCCCTGGCGCAGGAACAGCTGGCCCGCACCCGCACCCAGATCGCCCGCCTGACCCGCATCGCGGCCGAGCTGGAGGCGCAGATCGCCGCCTGCGGACCGGGTTGCGGCGGCGATACAAACTGCCTTCTGCTACCCGCATGAACCGCCTGGGCCGTCTGCTGATCGCGCTTGGCGTGATCCTGCTGCTGGCGGGTGCCGGCCTCTGGGCCGCCTTCCGGCTGACACCCTGGCCCGCAGCCCTTCTGATCCGCGCGGCCTTTGACCGCGACGCGATTGCCGCCAATGCGGCACTGGCGCCGCTGGTGCCACCGGGCCTGCGCGAACAGCATGACCTGCCCTATTTGCCGGATGTGGCCGAGGCGAGGCTTGATCTTTACCTGCCGCCCGAGGCCGCAGGGCCAGTGCCTCTGGTCGTCTGGGTTCACGGCGGCGCCTGGATTTCGGGGTCCAAGGACTATCTGGCCAATTACCTGCGCCTGATCGCGGCCGAAGGCTTTGCGGTGGCCGCCATCGACTATCAACTGGCGCCCGGCACCCCCTACCCCGCGCCCGTCAGCCAGACCAATGCCGCCTTGGCCTATCTGCGGACCCATGCCGCCGATCTGGGGGTTGATGCGAACAGGATCGTGCTGGCGGGCGATTCCGCCGGGGCGCAGATTGCCGCCCAAACGGCGCTGACCATCACCGACCCCACCTATGCCGCCCGCACAGGCCTGCCCCCTGCCCTGCCCGCCCCCGCGCTGAAGGGCGTGGTTCTCTTCTGCGGCGGGCTGGATGGCAGCCATCTGTCGCTGGAGGGCGCTTTTGGCGGGTTCCTGCGCACGGTTCTCTGGTCCTATCTTGGCCGCCGGGATTTCGCCGATGACCCGAGGTTGGCCGATTTCTCGATCCCGCCGAACCTGACCCGGTCCTTCCCGCCCCTCTTCATCTCGGTCGGCAATGCCGACCCGCTGGCGCCCCAGTCACAGGCCACAGCCGACCGCGCCGCCGCACTGGGGATCACGGTCGACAGCCTGTTCTTTCCTGACGATTACGTCCCGCCCCTGGCCCATGAATACCAGTTCGACATGGGGACCGCAGCGGGGCAGGACGCCTTTGCCCGCCAGATCGCGTTCCTGCAGCGGGTGCTGGGCATGATCTGAACGCGTGTGACGCCGGACCTTGGGCAAAAAGGCTGGCCTCAGCTTCCGCCGCCCCAGATGCCCCCACACCGCCCATATGGCGGCCAAACGGGCCCTTCGCCGCATTCGTCTGACGACAGCGCGACCCTGGCTTTGCCCGACCGAAGCCTGCGGTCACCCTTTGCGCCGGGCCAGCACGCGGTACATGTTGGTTTGCAAGTCGGGCGGCGTGAAGGCCGTCCGCCCCTGCAGCAAGGCGTCCGGCGGCTGGTTGGTGACGCTCGCCCGATGTTCCCGTTCGATCTCGAACCCGGCTTCGATCAGGAACTGGCGCAGCTGAAAGATGGTGACCTTGTTCAGTGACGATGCCGGGCGGCCCGTCGAGAAGCTGTCCTGCGGATAAAGCCGGTCAAACTCGCCCTGCCAGATCAGATGGGCCCAGGGTTGAGAGCGCTTGTAATAATGACAGGCTTCGCAGTTCAGAGGGTCTTTCCCCGCCTCGTTCCTTGCGTCCCAGGTCCAGGGCAGGCGCGACGCGACATCGTTTCGGTGTGCGTCGGACGCTGCGCATTTCTCCGGCAAATTCCAGCAGTCCGGACCCTGCTGGGCGATCCCACCCTTGCCATCATAATAGAGAAAGCCGTGATCGTGCGAGCCAACGGGCTGGTAGTAATTGTCATGATTGAGCATAAGATAGCCACCCGGCTTCAGCACGCGGTGCACGGCTGAAAAGTCGCGCGGCAGGTCCGGCAGATGCTCGGTGACGGTATTGGCAAAGACCAGATCGACGGCACCAATGATCTCTTGTTCGAATTCGACCAACTCGGCCCTTCGGAACCGGTACTGCGGGGCCGTGCGCAGCGCCTCGGGCAGGTGCCCGATATCCAGCCACCGGTCGCTGCCGATGATCCGCCGGGCACCGGCAAGACCGAATGCAGCGGCGAAAGCGCCGTCACCGCATTCCCAGTCCAGAACCACCTTGTCGGCAAAAAGGCGCGGCTGAAGAACGCCACCGCCGATGAATTCGCGCAAGGCTGCCTGACACCCTTCGATCCGCCGCCGCATCGGCGCGTCAAAGTCGGAGAGCATGAGGGGCGCCGCCGCACCGCCTTCCTCTGCGTCAAGCGGCAAAAGGTGGCCGACCTCGTCGATATTTTCGATATTGTTGGCCAGCGACGGGTTCGCGATCTTGTGCAGGCCCGGCCGTGCGGACCGCCAGCCCGACCGTAGGGCGCAACCGACAAACGCGCTGACCTGTTCCACTGTGGCCGAATAGTCGTCCTGACCGAAGATTTGTTCATAGTGAAGATCAAGGGGCGCCAGCCCGTCCAGCCACCCGGCCAGCAAGGCATCTTCGGCAGCAGAGGTCCGCAGGAATGTCTCAAGCGTCACGGGATCGACCCTGACCTTCCCTACCGCGACCCGTTTTGTGCCGCGCTGGTGCCAGACGCCGGCCTGGGTCGCGATAAGGCCGGAAATCCATTGCGCGGCAGGGTGCCGGTGCAGGCGGATGATTTTGGACTGATGCTGCCGGAAAAGATCGAACAGCGGCGGCGGCAGGACCGGGCTGCGGAAGGGCTGGCCAACGGCGTACAGCGAGTTGACCTTGGTGTCGATCAGGTGAAAGGCGCTGTCTTCGTGCAACTGGCGCAGAAAGGCCTCGACCCGGGGCCAGGTGGCGGTGCCTTCGCTTGCGCTGATCGCAGGCCCGTTCGCGCGCGGATCAAGAATTTCGCCGTGAAACCGCAGGTCCAGGCCTTTGTGCAGAAGTTCGCCGAAAGCGGTGGTGCCAGAGCGTTGGCGCGCGATCACGACGGCATAGGGCAAGGCGGCGCTCCGGCTAGGGGTAAGGCGTCCCGGGCTGCAGTCGCAGCCGCAAGGATCGTGACCAGATAGCCCGCGCCGGGCGCGGACGGCAACGGCAATTTCTGCTTGCCAAGGATGGGGGCCGACCTATTAGTGGCTGGAACTGGCAGGCCCCGCGAGCAGACAGAATGCCCGACGACACTTTCACCGCGGTCGACGCGGAAACTGCCCTTCTGCGCAGCGCCCTGCGATCAACTTTGTCGCCGGAAAGCGGGCCGTCGCAGACCCGGACCGCGCGCCCCGCCTGGCCCTTTTCGCTGGTGCTGCCGCGCAAGGCCTTTCTGCGGGGCAAGCCGGACGGCACCCAGAAACGGCTGGTGCTGGACAGTTATGCCGATACGAAATACGCCCACGACGACCCGGCCTTTGCCTGCGTCCTGCATATCTTCTGCCAAAGCTGGATGGGCATTCGGGCGGCCGTCGGGTCCTTGCCCGGGCGCAAGCTGGCCATCGCGGGCACGGGCGAACTGACCCGGGCGGAAACCGCCGAGGTTCTGGGCCTGATCGCCCGGGAAGAGATTTCCCGGATCGTCTTTCATGGTCTTTGTCAGGCAACCGAAGCCCTGATCGACCGGATGGCGCGGGCCGGGGCCGGTGACATGGTTCATATGGTCTATCATGGCAATGTTGCACAATGGATCGACCGGGACGAACGGGCTCTGGCCCTGGCGGCGATCGATCTGGCGGCTGCGGGCAAGATACGGCGCATCCATTTCATGCAGCGCGACTATCCGATTGCAGGCAAGCGTTCCTTCCGGCCGATGCTTCTGAACCCCGCGCCACGGCACAGGCAGCCGGTGGCGGGCGTCGTGCGGCGGGATGACATCGTGTTCCTGCCCGGGGCCGACAACTGGCGCAAGAACCTGCATGTGAATGCCTTTGGCGCAGCCCTTTCGCCAGGCGTGTCGTCCGTCATGCACTATGCCCCCGACCTGAAGCTGCCCGCGCCCCACGGGGCGAAACTGCGTCAGGCCCATTATGCCGACCGGGCCGCGACCTTCGGCCTTATGGCGCGCGTCGGCTGCACGCTGAATGTGTCGCTGGTCGAATGCCATCCGATGGTCGGGCTGGAAAGCGAAAGCGTCGGCACCCCGTGCCTGCGCGGCAGGCTTAACCTGGACCATGGCGAGGATCATGACTATGTCAGGCTTGTAGAGGTCGACGACCCGATCAGCCCCTTTGCGGTCAGCCAGCGGCTGGGTGCTGTACTTGCCGTCCCCCAGGGCGAACGGTCGGACTTGGTGAAGGACTATACAACCGCGATGGATCGGACCTCGATCGAACGCTACAAGGAATTTCTGGACCTGTGAGCGACCGCGGCCTGATCGTCTTCGTCACGACCGAGTTGTTTCCCTTTACCGGCGGCGGCATCGGGCGCCTGTCCTACAACATCCTGAAGACCATGTCCGAGGAGGAACGCCAGCGGACCGTCATGATCATGACGAACGGGACGATTGCGCAGGCGGCGTTCAGTGAAGTCTTTCCCGGTGCGCGGCTTCGGCAACTGGAGGCTTACGATTTCTCGGGCTGTGAACCGGGTCTGGCCTGGGCGTTGAACGGCCAGGGCGGCTGGATGGGCAATTCGGTCAAGCTCTTGATCATGCTGCAGGATCTGGCCGCCCGGGAAAAGATCGACTATGTCGAATTCCCGGACTGGAGCGGCCTGGGGTTTGCCACGATCCAGCAAAAGCGCTTGTCCGGTTTTCTGTCCGACACCACGATCGCCGTGCGGCTGCATTCGACCGAGGCGATCCTGGTCCTGCATGAATCGCGGCTTTTGTCGCAACAGGATCTGGTGCGCTTCGATCTGGAACGTCTCTGCCTGAAGGACTGCGACATGATCGTCAGCCACCTTGCCCCGGTGGCCGAGGTCACGCGGCATGTCTTCGGCATCGAACGCGACAGCTGGGACCGGCGCCTTTTTGTCGCGCATCCGCCCGTGACGCTGAACAGCCGGGCCCCGGCTTCGGAAACCGTGCCGCCCGGTCAGGCGCTGCGGATCGTGTTTTCCAGCAAGCTGCAGGAAATCAAGCGCCCAGAGGTGTTCGTGCGCGGTGCCGCGCAGTTTCTGGCCGCCAATCCGGGCTTCGGCGGCACAGTGAATTTTGCCTGCACCGTCGACAAAAACGCCTATACGCAGGCGGTGCTGGATGCCGTGCCGCCGCCGCTGCGCCACCGGTTCGTCACGTCCGACGCCCTGTCCCAATCCGACCGCGACCGGATGATCGCGGGCAGTATCGTTGTCTTTGCGACTGCCTTTGAATCCTATTGCCTTGCCGCCTACGAGGCGGCTGATCTTGGTGCGGTCGTGGTCGCGAACCACAGTAATCCGGCCTTTGGCCCCGGGACAGCCTGGCAGGACGGTGTGAACTGCATCACCTTTGACGGCAGCGTTCCGGGGCTGGCAGAGGCATTGCAGCGCTGCCAGACCATCGACCGGCCCCTGAAGACGGTCCAACGGCCGGTGGCGCCGCAGGCATGGCAGGTCACCCCGCCGGTCCAGCGGCAACCGCAGGGCGGCCCACCGGGCGGCCTTGCCGTTGTCGTGGTCAACCAGAATGAAGGCGCGGCCTTGCAGGCGACGCTTGGCAGCCTGCTTGCCGATGGCACCGACCTTGCCGAGATCACCATCGTCGACGACGGATCGACCGACGCCGAAAGCGATCTTGTCCTTTCAGGCCTTGGCGGCAGCGGGTCCCCGCGTGTCCGGCTGGTCCGCCTGCCGGTCGCCCATGGCTATGCCTCGGCCCTGAACCTGGGCCTGACGGGCATTCGCGCCCCGCATGTCGCCATCCTGCGCAGCGGAACCATCGTCAGGCCCGGCTATCTGAACGCGGCGCTGTCCTGCCTTGCGCGTGACGAGACGGTCGGCATCGTCTGCGGGCAGGTCAGGACCTATGCCGACATTGACCAGCTTGCCGATGGCATCGGCGCGATGGCGCCGGTTCTGGGGGATGCGGCGATTTCGGGCACCGGCGTGAACAGCTGCGGCACGTTCGGTTTTGTCACCCGCACGGATATCGCACGGCGCATCGGCTTTCGGCCCGAAACCGGCTATCTTTGCGACTGGGCCTTCCTACAGGCCGCCGCCCGGCAAGGGGTCCAGATCGTCGCCGCGCCCGCCGAAGGGCTGGGCCGCCGCGCCCAGATCGAGCGGGATTTCGGCACGCCGATCGACGAATTCGACCGGCTGAAGCATATCGCACAGACCCATATCGGCACGGCGCCGCTGCAAGCCCCGGTGATGCAGCTTGCCATGGCCGCCTTCCGCGCCCCGCAAGGCAGCGACGGGGGCAGCGTCCCCGGCTGGTACGCGCATATGCTGCATCATAATTACGAACCCGAGGTGGCCTTCATGGCCGAGTTCTTCGGTCACACACGGCTGGGCCGCTTCATCCGTACCAATGTGCGTTTCAGCGCCTTCATGGAGAGGTTGGTCAACCGGCTCTCTCGCCTCGGACCACGGGGGTCGCAATGACAGAACCGGTTCAGGCGCAAGAGCCCCAGCTGACCGTCACCGAGATTTTCGTCGATGACGTAAGGGTGCTGGCGGAAAGCATCCTTTACCCTTGGGGCGACGACGACAATGTCGTCGAAGCCGTTCTGGCGGGCAGTTACAACGAATCCGTCTCGCTCAAACTCTGGTCGCTTCTGGCGCAGAAGGCGCCTGTGGGTGAAATCGTCGTTGATGTCGGCGCCTATACCGGGATCTTCAGCATCCTTGCCGCGCGATCCTCCTGGATAAACAAGATCGTCGCGTTCGAGCCGTCGGCCATCACCTTTGGCCGTCTGGTCCAGAACATCACCCTGAACGGCGTCAACGGGCGGATCATCCCCTGCAACCTTGCCGCCTCGGACACCGAGGCGCTGCTGACCATGCCGCACAGATGGGGGCATTATGCGCTATGCTCGGGCGAAAGCTTTGACACGGTCGAGATTGACCATACCCAGCCCGCGTTCGGCGTGCCGCTGGACAGTCTTCTGGTGCCGTCGCGGTCCGTGCATTACCTGAATTCCCAGTCCAGTTCGCCTTGGCCCTTCAGCCGCGTCGCGGCGATCAAGATCGATGTCGAGGGGGCGGAAATCGCCGTTCTGACCGGGGCGCGCGCGCTGATCGCCCGGGACCGGCCGGTGATCATCGCCGAAGCGCTGGGGACGTCAGCCGAGGCCGCCCTGGCCGCCTTTGCCGGATCGGTGGGCTACACGATCCAGCGTGTCGGCAACGAATGGAACTTTGCCCTTTTTGCGGAGGGCGACGAGACGGCGGAAATGATGCTAGAGCGGGCGACGGCCCATCCGGCGGTGCTGCGCGGGGTCCGGCGGTTTCGCTATGCGCTGTAACTAGGATGCAGGGTGCTGCGACCATCCTGACCGCCGCCGACGAACGGTTCGCCCGCACGCTTTGGCAGTATCTGCGCTCGGTGGAGCGGGCCCGTCTGCAGGCCGCCTATCGCTGGGTCGCCTATGACCTTGGCCTTGCGCCGGACACGCGCGCCCGGCTTGAACGGCGCTTTGCCTGGTGCACATTCCGGCGCTTTGCCTTCGAGCTTTGGCCCGATCATCTGGGCCTTGCCCATGGCACCTATGGCTGGAAGCCGGTTCTTGTGGCCGAAGAGGTTCTGGGCAGCGACGGCCTGGTCCTGTGGTTCGACTGCGCAACCCTGTTCCGGCACGGCCCCGACAGCGCCATCGCTGCCGTTCGCGCCGACGGTCTTTGGTATCTGCGCGGCCAGACGCCGCTGTACCGGCATGCTGACCCGCGAGCGCTGGACGCGATGGAGGTTCCGACCGAGGTACGCCACCTGCCCGAATGCGTGACCGGCGCGCTGGCCTTTGACGCGGCCAATCCCCTGGTGCGGGGGATCGTCCGGGACTGGCGGGATCACGCGCTGAGGCCGGATATCATCGCACCCGCCGGGGCGACGCTTGCATCGCACAAATACGATCAGGCGCTTTTGAGCGGTGTCCTGTTCAAGGCGGTGATGGCCGGCGCCATTCCCCTTGGCACCGAGGAGATCGACATCAGCTCGACCCGGCCGGTGCGCTGGATGAGTTCGCGCAACAAGGTAGCGCCCGGCGTGCCTTTCTGGGCGGATGCCGGGGTGCGGGCCTGGTACGGGGCCTACAAGTGGCTGGATATCGGCTGGCTGCGTTTCAGTCGCTGGGCTGACCGAAAGCTCGGCGGCCTTCGGCGCTATCTTGTCGAAGAGTTCACCGTCTGGGTCACCGACCAAAAGTCCGGGCGAACCCGGCGGCTGCCCTCGCCACGCTTCGGCTATCTGGCCGACCCGTTCATCCGGGCGACGGCCGATGGCATCTGGCTTTTCGCCGAGGAATTCCGCTGCGCCGAGGATCGCGGCAGGTTGGTGGTGCTGGAACTTGACCGCGACCTGTCGGTGAAACGGAAGGCTGACATCGCGGTCGTACAGCCCTTTGCCGCATTCGATTGCCACGCCTCGTTCCCTTTTCTCTTCGAGGACAGCGGACGTGTCTTCATGATCCCCGAGACAAGCCACCGGCGGACCGTCGACCTATATGAATGCGCGGTCTGGCCAGTTTGCTGGCGGCTGGTGCGCCGGTTGCTATTCGATATCGACGCGGCCGACACGGCGGCTGTTCGGCATGGGGGGCGCTGGTGGATCTTGACCTCGGTTGCGCGGGGGGGCGGGGGGCGGCAGCTTGAGATTTACAGCTGCCCCGACATCATTACGGACCGGTTAGAGCCGCATCCGGTCAATGCCAGCGGTCTGGACGCAGGCGCGCCCTACGGCACCGGGCGCAACGCGGGCACCATTGCGCCGGACGACAAGGGGGGGCTGGTTCGGTTTGTCCAGAAAAGTGCCCGCCACTATGGTCAGGGGGGCGAGTGGCGCCGGATTTCGGTCCTGACAAGGGATGCCTTTGCGGAAGTGACCGTTCCGGCAGGCGCGGATCAGGTTGCGGACTGTCATCACCTTACATCTTCTGGCCAATATACCGCCTGCGACCGCCGCACCCGCACGGGGCCATGGGGCTTTGTCCGGCGCCTTTGGCGCGTGGGCTGACGCGGGACAAGGCGCCATTAACCCGCCCGGCGCACCGCCATCAGTCGCCTATTGCGGCCAGCTTCGGCAAGATATTGGTCCGGGCATGGTCAAACATGGCGGGCGTGTCGACCTCGGTCCAGATCAGATCGGGGATGTGGATGGCCGCCATCGGATGCCTGGCGAGCAGGGGCAACAGGCAATGTTCATAGGGCAGATCGGCCGCCTCGGCAGGATGTTGCCCCACCCAGTCCAGCAGGGCTGCGGCCAGCGCACCGCCAAACTTCATGATGCCCATATGTTCGCCGTCCGGCGCCTCGCTGCGGTCGGTGCGCCGCTTTGACAGGTGCTGAAGCCAGTGCCTTTGGTCCGGGTCACCCGGCCCGGTCCAGGCAAAAAACTCGTCCCCCAGCGCGCCGATCCCGCTGAGGGTGATGGCATTGTCCGACCGGTCCTGCAAGAGCGACCGCACGGCGCGCCGTTCATAGATGATGTCGGCATCCAGAACCAGAAACGGGCCGCTGACACTCTCCAGCGCGGCAAGCAGGCTCTGCATCGTGCCCTTGCTGTCGAACTCGGGGTTGAAGATTGTGCGAACCCCGCCCCCGTAACTTGCCGCCAAAGCGTCATAGAATTGGGCGCCGAAGCCCGTCACGATGGCAATGTCCGTGACCCCTTCGCCCCGCAGGATGTCTATCGCGCGCGAGGCAAAGGTCTTGTCCAATGCGGGCAAAAACCCCTTGGGGCGGCCTTCGGTCAGGCCGTTCATCCGGGTTCCGCGACCTGCTGCAAGGATGACAGCAGTGGGTGTTCTGGCTATAGACACGGGGGACGCCCCTGAAAAAAAGTCTGGCCCCGTCTAGCATGAAACCACCCTCCTTCAAGTCCCTTGTGGTTGACTATGGCCGCACCCAGATGCGCGAGGAAATCGCGGGCATGTGGGCGGTTGTCCTGCTGTTCCGGCTGCCGGGGTTTCTGGTGGCAAAGCTTGCCATTTTCCTTGGACTTTCAGCAAATTGCCTGACGGTCAGCGGTTTGGGCGTCACGCTGCTGATTGCGCTGGCTTGTGTCTTTCTGCCTGCGGCGGCCGCTATTCCCGTCATCGCGGCCCTCGCGGTCTGCTTTCAGGTCCTTGACTGCGCCGACGGGACGGTTGCGCGGGCGACGGGGACGGCCAGTCTTGCCGGGCGGTTTTTTGATTTCGCCACCGACATCCTGTGGCGCGCGACCTGCCTTGCGGCCATCGGCCATGTCGCGGACGGGCTTGCACCGGGGGCTGCGCCATCCTGGCTGGCCATCGGGCTGGGCGCGGGCTTTTGCGCCACCTATGCGCGGCTCATGCGGGTTTATGTCAAAGGCCTGCCGGTTCCCGCAGGGCCCGCGCCCGGTCCGGCCCGGCCTCGTCAGCCGCGGCAACTTCTGCTGGCGGCGCCCTATGCGTTTCTGTCTGGCCTGGACGAGATATTTGCCCTGATCGCCCTGGCCGCCTGGGCCTATGGCGGTCTGGGCGTCGTGATGGGCGCCGCCGTGATCTATCATGGCGTTGATGCGGTCATCGCGGCATGCGAGGGGCTGGCGGCGCTTCGTGCTGCAGACCGCCGGAATGGCGCGCGCTGACGCCGGGCCTAGCTGGCCAGCTGCAGGGCGGCGGCGGTCAGAGGTGCGACATAGATCCAGGCGTCGAACATATCCAGCAGACCGCCCTGCCCCGTGATCAGCACAGGATAATCCTTCACCCCGGCAAGCCGCTTGCCGAACGAGGCGGCGAAATCCCCGACCGGCGCAAAGACCATCGTGGTCAGGGTAGAGATGACCGCCTGACCCGGGGTAATGACCGCAAAGGCGGCCAGCACAAGGGCGACGGCAAACATCACCGCAGCACCGGTCAGAAACCCCTCCCATGTCTTGCTGGGGCTGAGCCGGGGCGCCAGCGGCCGGCGGCCGAAGACCTTGCCGCCCAGATAGGAAAAACTGTCAAAGACCTCGGCCAGGAAAAAGGCCAAAAGCAGCGTCGCCGCCGCGGCGTCATGGCCGACAAAGATCGCCGACAGGGCCAGGGGCAGTGTCGGGGACAAAAGCACAGCCCCCACGCGCGCCTTGGTCCAGACGTGGTCGTGAATGCGGACCGCTTCAAAGACCATCCGCCCGCAGGCCACAAGAAACACCAGCCAGCGCACCGGCGCCGGCACCAGGACAAAGGCTGCGACGCCCGCCGTGACCACCACCTGCCACAGCATCAGGGACGGAACATCGCGCACCCGGTCACGCGTGCCGGGGCGGCGGCTAAGACCGGCCACAAGGCAAAAGCCTGAAAGCCAGGCCAAAGCGATCGTCGCAATCAGGACGGGGATGGCCGACGCGGCGATCACGCGACCGCCTGCCTGCCACTGGGCCTGCGCGCCATCAGGACCGGACTGTCAGGCATCGGCACGCTCGTCGCCCGCAAAGCGGCGGAGCAGGTCATAGGCTTCGGGGTCATTCACCTGCCGGGGCGGGTGCTTGAACAGAAAGGCGCTGGCTTCCCAGATCGCACCCGCCAGCCCGCGATCCAGCGCGATGCGGGCACAGCGGATCGCCGACAGGGCCATCGCGGCGGCATTGGGCGAATCCTCGACCGACAGGCGCACCTCCAGATTCACCGGCGCACCGCCAAAGAGGCGCCCCTCCAGCCGCAGGTAGCCGATCTTCTGATCATTCAGCCAGGGCACATAGTCCGACGGCCCGACCCTTATGTCATCGTCGGCCATCCGATGGCCTGCGGCTGTCTGCACGGATTCTGTCTTTGACTGGCGCTTCTGCGTCAGCCGCGCGGGGTCCATCATGTTCAGAAAGTCGGTATTGCCACCGACATTCAACTGATAGGTCCGGTCCAGCACCACCCCGCGCAGATCAAAGAGGTTGACCAGCGCGCGATGCAGAACCGTCGCCCCCATCTGCGCCTTGAAATCGTCGCCCAGAAGCGGCAGGCCGCGCGCCTGAAACCGGGCAGCCCAGACCGGATCGCTGGCCAGAAAGACCGGAATGGCATTCACAAAGGCGACACCCGCCGCAAGGGCGCAACCGGCATAGAATTCCGTTGCCTCCTGCGCACCGACCGGCAGAAAATTGATCATCACCTCGCATCCCGCCGCCACAAGCTGGCGGACGACCTCTGCCTCGGTCAGGGCGGGGGCGGTGCTTTCGGAAAACCGGCTCTGGGCGGGCTGGGCCTGCATGTGCGGGGCAAGACCGTCCAGCGTCGGCCCGCGTTCCACCGTCACCCCGCAGTGCGGCACGTCGCGGTGAAAGACGTAAGTGCAGTTCGGCGGCGCAAAGATCGCCTCGGACAGGTCGCGACCGACCTTGCGCGCGTCAATGTCATAGGCTGCGACCACCTCGATATCGGTCACCGCATAGCCGCCAAGGGTCGGGAAGGGCAGGCTGACCGGCGCGTCGGCGCCTTTGCAGTACCACAGGCCCTGGACAAGGGAACTTGCGCAATTGCCGATGCCTACAATTGCGGTCTTGATCACGCTGTTTCCCGTCGGGCTGTAATTCCAATCTGTTTTTTGTTAGCCACTCGCGGATGCCGACTCAACCTGAATGTGCTGGAATGGATGCAACTCGGCCCGCCGCTCTGAAAGCCGGACATCGCATTGCCTTTTCCGCACTTTGGGCCGGTCCCTTGGCGACGGTCACCAGCATCCTTGCCGCCCATGCCGCAAACATCGCCCTGCGCCCCGAAGCCTACCGCGAGGCGCCGCCGTCGATCAGCCGGTCCATCGTTCATCCCGACATCGGCCTGCCGTTCGCCATTGCGATGCTGCCGACCGCATTGCTGATCCTGACAGCCGTCCTTGTGATCGCGTCGGCATACCGAAGGGCGCTGTCCCACCGGCCCGGCTTTGCGACGCTTTTGGTCCTGTTCGTCCTTTGCGAGACTGTCGCGGTCGCCGGTCAGGTCATCCTGTCGATGTTTCGGACCGAGGACTGGCAGGCCCAGCATAATCTTGGCAGCTACATGCTGTTTTTCGGCCATGTGATCGGCATTGCGCTGTGCGGTGCCATGGCGCGTCTGGCCGGGTCGGCGGATCGCCGACGCCCGGGCGATCCCGCGCTATGGGCGCCACGCGCTGCCGGAACGATTGCCGTGATGGCAGCCGTCTACGGGGTTCTTTATTTCGGGGGGGCGTTGATAGACGAAACGCCGACCGTCTTTTTCTGGCGGCGGCTAGCGCTGGCGGTCTGGGAAGTGGTCTTGCTGACCGCCTTCGTCTGGTTCCTCTGGCGTCATTCGGATTTCGTTCGTGGCATACTGGGCACGGGCGGTACCGCCGACGACCCGCCGACCGCCGACGGGCAAGACCGGCCGATGGTAGTCGATGGCCGCCTGTTTGCCAGCCTTGTCCGGTTTTTGTGGATGCATGCGCCAGTGCGGCTGAAATATCTGCTGATCGCGCTGGCCTTGGTCGCGGGCCTGACCCGTGATCTGGTCATGGTCGTCATCAATCAGGCCGCGGCCAGCGGATCAGGCGAGGCGTTTCGCATCTGGCTGCCGATCTTTATCCTGCTGCTGGTCGTCTTTGTCGGGGCCTCATACGGCTATCAGGTCATGACGACCTTTGTGACGACCGAGGTGATCAACCGCGTCCGCACCCGCCTGATCGACAAGATCCTGAACGTTCAGCCGACGGTGGTCGAGGCTTATGAACACGGACTTCTCTATCACATCATGACCACCGATGTGGCCATCGTGGCGGGCACGACCACGACCCTTTTGTCGCTGCTGCCTTTGTGCGTCTTTCTGACGATCGCCATCCCGCAACTCTTCTACTATTCGATGATAGCGGGTCTTTTGTCGGTGCTGGTCATGCTGGGCGGTGTGCTGGTCTATTACCGCCAACAGCAATCCATGGCCTCGCTCGGGATGGATGCGCGCAAGCTTGAAGTGACCTATTTCGAGAATGTCTCGGAACTTTTGGCCGGTCACCGCGAGTTGAAACTGCATCGCCCGCGCCGCAGCGACTTTGTCGCGGCGCTGACCGGCGCACTGGCCAAGCTGCGCCATGCGCAGATCAGCGTCAGCAAGATCTATGAAAAGGGCGAGGCTGGTGTCAGCCTGCTGAAGTTCCTGCTGCTCAGCGGCATCGTCTTTCTGGTGCCGGCGCTTTATCAGACCGATCCGAAGGTCACCTTTTCGGTTCTGACCCTGGTACTGTTCTGCATGAACCCGTTCGAGCAGCTGGTCTCCAGCTATCCGACGCTGATCGGTTCCATGGTCTCGTATATCCGGATCGAAGATCTCGACAGGCGTTTGAAATCGCTTGAAAACGAGGATGACCTGCCTGCGGTGCCCGAGCCGTTCGAAAGCCTGGTGCTGAAGGGTGTGACCGCCGTACACCGGCCCCAGTCGGGTCAGGGCTTTGTGCTGGGGCCGGTCGATCTTGATATCCGGCGCGGCGATATCGTCTTTCTTGTGGGCGACAATGGGTCTGGCAAGACGACGCTTCTGAACCTGATCGCGGGCCTGCATGATCCGGCCTCCGGCGACATCACGGTGAACGGCAGGCCGCTGACGCGGGGCGCGATGAGCGGCTACCGCGCCCGCATCTCGGCGATCTTCGCGCGGTATCATGTGTTCCGGACGCTCTTTGGCCTTGGCCATGTCACGGACCGCGAGGCCAGCGCGATGATCATCAAGGTCAACCTTTCCGGACAGACCGGGATCATCAAAAGCGTCTTCACCCGCATGGAACTGTCGGCCGGGCAAAAGCGCAGGCTGGCGCTGGCTGTCAGCCTGCTGGAGGATCGCGACATTCTTATCCTTGATGAATTCGCATCTGATCAGGACCCGAACCAGCGCAGCTTTATCTTTGAACAGCTGCTGCCGGAACTGCAGGCCAAAGGGAAAACCGTCATTCTTGCGACCCATGATCTGGCCTGGAACAGGGTCTGCACCAAGTTGGTCCGACTTCAGAATGGCAAGATCATCAGCGTCACGGCCCCCGTCACCGACGGGCGGCCGGGCGCCTGAGCGGGTCATGCGGATCATCCAGGTCTCGGCCTATGGTCTGGGCCGCTACGGCGGGGTGCAGTCGCATGTCCGCGACCTGTCACGGGCGCTTGGCGCGCGCGGTCATCAGCTGCGCTGTATCGGCCCGGGCGGGGGCGGCACCGATGGCGCGCCGGATTTCGAAGAGATCGGGAACCAGCGCAACCTGACCCTTGGCGGGACGAAATTCGAACTGAGCCATGTGCCCGGCAAGGCGCTGCGGGCGCTGGTCGACGACATTACCGAATGGCAACCCGATCTGGTGCATTTTCACGGGCTTTGGGTGCCGATGATGCCCTGGCAGCTGTTTTCCACGCTGCGGGCGGCGCGGGTTGTCACCTTTCACGACACGACCCCGCCGGGGGCGACGGGTCGGGTGCTGCGGGGCATTTTCCGCCCGCTTGGCCGGATGATCGCCGCCCGGGTCGATGCGACGATAGCGGTGTCGCAGGCGCCGATGGCGCATCTGGGTCCGGCATCGGCCCGCCGGCCGATCACCATCCTGCCGCCGGCGGTCGACCTGTCGGATTTCCTCGGTCTGGCAAAGACACCGCCGCCCGGCCCCCCGGTCGTCCTGCACTGGAGCCGTCTGGACAGCCGCAAGAATGTCGGCACGCTTCTGGAGGCGGCCCGCCTGATCTGGCAATCGCCCTCCGGCCCGCGCCCCCGGTTTGTCATTGCCGGGGACGGCACGGACGCGGACATGGTCCGCCGCGCCAGTGCCACGCTGGGCCACGAGGCGATCCAGTATCTGCCGCCGCCCGACCGGCAGGCGCTGCTTGCGCTTTTGCAGCAGGCGCGGCTTTGCGTCTTTCCCGCCGGGTTCGGCGAAAGTTTCGGCATCGTCTTGGCCGAAAGCCTGGCCAGCGGCACGCCCGTTCTGGCCGGCGACAATCCGGGCTTTCGCGGTCTTCTAGGCCCCGGGGGTCACGAGGCTTTGTTCGACAGCGGCGACGCGCGCCAGCTTGCCCAGAAGATCACCGCGCTTCTGGCCGATCCGGGTCGTCTGGCCGCCCGGGGGAACTGGGGCAGAGCCCATGCCCGGCAGTTCGACATGACCGATCGTGTCGCGGATTTTGAACGGCTCTATGCCCTGGCGATCGCTGACTACCGGCGCTCGAAGACCGAGGGGGCGGGATACCAGGACTGAAGCTGTCGCCGGACCAGCCATTCAGTCACGCGCGATGGCCGCCGCCCGAAATTGTCGTTAAGCGTGACCCAGCGCAGGGACCGCGCGTGCGAACCGATCAGGGACAGCAGGCTGAGCGGCCAGAAATCTTCCAGCGGCACATAGCCCGCGACCCGGCGGCTGGTGCGCCGAGGTTCCAGTACCGCGCGGCCTTCGGCCAGCATCGACCAATGGTAAAGGCTGGCGGGATCGACATTGCCCGCCGCCCGGAACCGCGATGCCCGCGTTTGCGCGACCGGGTCGGCAAACGTCTCCATCACCCGCTGCCAGGCCGCGCGGTCGATCAGCAGCGGCATATGGCATATCTGCCTGCGCCGCATCGCGCCATAGCGTTGGTCCAGAAGCTGGCCGGTCATCGCCTGGGCCAGATTCCACGGCTTTTCGCGGTCGGGGTTCCTGATCCGCGACAGCTGCGGCATCCAGTATTTCCACGGAAAGACCCGCACCTTGCCGTCGCTGGTTTCAAAGTCGCCAATGTTCAGTGGCGGCCTTAGGAGCGTGTCATCTTCGATATAGAGGAACCGGTCGGAAATGCCGGGCAGCAGATGCAGATGGCTGATGATCGCCAGCGAATTGAAGGTCGGCAGCATGTCGGCCTGCATGATCTGGTCATGATGGACGATGCGGATGCGCGGGTGCGATATGTCCAGCCAGGCCGGAACCTGCGGGCGGCAGGTCAAAAGGTAAAGGGTGCCAAGGTTCGGCACGGCCCTTTCCAGGCTGCGCAGGCTGTAGCGCAGAATATCCAGGTTGTCGCGCGTGCGGGCCGGGTCTGAATCCGCCGGTTTTGCCGCATACCGCGCCAATGTGTCACGGTAGCCGGGCCAGCGGTCGTCGACCCAAGTGTAAACGACATCAAGGGGTTCCCCGGCCTGCATCGCTGCGCCCCATTTTGCTTGACTGTCCATACCCGGCTTCCTAACAGAAGCGGGCGCAGGAAGCACGGGATGGGGCATGTGGCACGCGATCTGGTTATTGCGGCGGATATCGGTACGAGCGCAATCAAGGTGGCAGCCCTCGACCGAAGCCTGACGGTGATCGCCAGCGCTGCGGTTCCCCATCCGATCCAGTTCCCCAAGCCGCTTTGGGCCGAACAGACCCCCGAGGATTGGTGGTCGGCGCTGGCCGTCGGCCTGCGCGAACTGGCCAGGGCCGTGCCCGACATTGCCGACCGCGCGGCCTCGATCGGCTTTGCCGCGCAGATGTGTGGCGTTGTTCCCGTCGACGCTGCGGGGGTGGCGCTGCGCCCCTGCCTGATCTGGCTGGACAAAAGGGCGGGGGCGTTGATCCGGGCCAAGATGGCGGGCTTTCCGTCGGTTGCGGGGTTCGGAGCGCTGAAACTTTTGCGTTCGATCCAGCTGACGAACGGCGCGCCGTCCCTGAACGGCATGGACCCGACCGCCAAGATGATGTGGCTACGGCAGTACGAGCCAGAGATCTGGGCGCGGACCGACAAGCTTTTGGATGTCAAGGACTGGGTCTTGCACCGCTGCACCGGCGCCTTCGTCACCGCCGCCGACAGCGCCAACCTGACCTGGATGGCCGACACCCGCAAGGGCGCGCCGGACTGGTCGGACGAGCTGATGCGCCGCTATGGCGTTCCGCGCCGGATGCTGCCCGACATCCTGCCCGGCGATGCCGTGGCCGGGGGCCTGACCGCGCAGGCGGCCGCCGATCTGGGATTGCCCGCCGGTCTTCCGGTGATTGCAGGCTGCGGCGATATTTGTGCGGCGGCGCTCGGCAGCGGCGCAACCGACGACGGGGCCCTGCACATATCGCTGGGCACCAGCGCCTGGATCGCCGGTTTCTTCAACGGCCGTCGCATCAATGCGCTGCAATCCTATGCGACGATCGCCAGCCCGGTCGCCAACACGCCGCTCTTGGTCGCCACGCAGGAATGCGCTGGGGCCTGCCTGGACTGGTTCGCGCGGCTTGGCGACAGCGCCGGGCCCCTGTCGGCGGAACCGGGGGGAGAGCCGCCGCCCCTGTTCCTGCCCTGGCTTGCCGGAGAGCGGGTTCCGGTCGATGACAACCGCCTGGCCGGGGCCTTTCTTGGGCTGAAGCTCAGCCATGACCGGGCCAGCCTTGCCCGCGGTGTCGCCGAAGGGATCGCGCTTAATCTGCGCTGGGCCATGTCGTCGGTCCGCAAGCAGCGTGGCGTCGTTCACGGGGGGGCCATCCCGATCGTTGGCGGCGCGACCCTGAACGACGGGCTGAGCCAGGCCCTGGCCAACTGCCTGCAGCAGGACCTCTGGCGGTTGCCCGACCCGCAGATGGCCGGGATTCGCGGCGTCGCGGCGCTGATTGGCGCAAGCCTTGGCTGGTATCCGTCTGCGCGGGGCGCGGTCGGCACGGTGATGGCGGGCAGCGGTACCATCTTCCGGGCGGACCCGGGGGCGGCGGCCTATTTCGACCGGCGGTTCGATCAGTTCAGGCGCGCCCACAAGCGGCTTGCCCCCTGGTATCACCGGTTCGCCGAGGAAGTCTGACGTGATCGACGGGCTTTACAAACGGCATATCGATCCCATGTGGGACAGACTGGCCCGCCCCCTGGCGCGGCACGCGACGGCCAATCAGGTGACGGTCCTGGGGCTGGTGCTGATCGCGGCAAGCTGCGGCGCGTTTCTGCTGCATGGGTCGCCGCTCCCCTTCGGGTTGTGTCTGGCCCTGTCGTTCGCGGCGGATTCCCTTGACGGCGCCGTGGCGCGGCTCAGGGGCGAAACCTCGTACTTCGG
Organism: uncultured Frigidibacter sp.; assembly: GCA_964553145.1. Classification (GTDB taxonomy): domain Bacteria; phylum Pseudomonadota; class Alphaproteobacteria; order Rhodobacterales; family Rhodobacteraceae; genus TMP-24. The sequence goes on from CAZKJZ010000018.1 coordinate 19,748, forward strand.
CGGCTATCTGGACGCGGTCATCGACCGCTATCAGGAAGGGCTGGTCTTTCTGACGCTGGCCTGGACCTATGCCGCCTGGGCGCCAGCCTATCTGGCCTTTGCCGGGGCGATGCTGACAAGTTATGCCAAGGCGCGGGCCGCCATCGAAATTCCGGTCGACAACAATGGCTGGCCCGACCTTTTCGAACGGCAGGAACGCATAATCTACCTGTGCGCCCTGTTGATCCTTGGTCCGGCCCTTGCCGCCCGGTTCGGCATGGAGGCCGCTTCGGCAATCACCCTGGGACTTTGGGGCCTTGCGCTTCTGTGCCACATGACGGCCCTTCAGCGGCTTTTCCGCGCGCGCAGCCTGCTGATGGCCGCCGATGAAGGCCGCCGGTCGGGGCCTGCCGGGGGCGGCCCTTGACCGCGCTTGCGGCGGCCCTTGCGGTTGCCCTTGTCCTCTGGGCCGCCATCTGGGTCCATGACTTCTTTGAGGGCGAGACGCTGGTCGCCGACCTTCTTGACGAATGGCACCTGTCGCGCCGCACGCTTGCCGAACTGGATGCGGCCTGGGCCGCGAACCCGAACCGAACGGCAGCGGTCGTGTCCCTGACAACCATTCCCAGCCGCCTGCCGCTGATCCTGCCCGCGATCAAGAGCCTGATGCGCCAAAGCGTGGCCCCGCAGAGGATCATCCTGAACCTTCCGTCCCATAGCCTGCGCGAAGGCAGGCCCTATCCGGTGCCAGAGATGCTGAGGGGGCTGAAGGCCGTCGAAATCCACCAGTGCGACGATCTTGGTCCGGCCACGAAACTGCTGCCCAGCCTGGCACGGCTGCCGCAGGGCCAGCCGATCCTGGTCGTCGATGATGACCGGATCTATCACCGGTCTGTTCTGGCGACCCTTTTGACCGCAGCCGGGGCGCTGCCCGGTGCCGCCGTGGGCTTAAGCGGCTGGCGTGTCCCGGCGGACCTGACCGACCGGCCGACGACCATATGGGCAAACCTGAGGATGCAGCCACCGGCCCCCATCCGCGCCCGGCGGCTTGGCCAGTCGGTAGAGGTTGATATCCTGCAAGGCCTGTCGGGATATCTGGTCCAGCCCGGCCAGTTCGACCGTGCCGCCATCACCTGCTATGACGGCGCCCCTGCCGCCGCCCGGCTGGTCGACGATGTCTGGATCGCCGCCCACTGCCGGGCGCGCCGCTTCGTCTGCCCGGCCCGGCAATCGAACTACCAGCCGAAACTCATGCGGCGGCGCTTTCGCCAGACCAGCCTGGGGCTGATGAACCGTGGCCCGGGCGGTGACGACAACCGCAGCAACAGCATCATGCTGCGCCATCTCTCGGGTGTCTGGCTGTGCCAAAGGGCGCCGGGCCGCAGGGCCGCTGATTAGGGCATGTCGCAGCCAATCCGATACAGGACCACCCGCCCCGGACCTGATCCGGGGCCTCCCCCCCCCGCACCATCTCTGACACACGAGGTCCCGGGTCAGGCCCGGGACGGGCTATCAGTGCCTTAACCCAATCCGTCTGGGGCGGATATGTTCTAGATATCCGCGTCCGCGGGCACGGCATCCGCGTCCGAGAGCCCGAAAATCTCGGCCACAAGCGGCAACGTTCGCAAAAGTTCCGCCAGTTCCGCGCCCCTGAACTGCGCGATGATCAGGTCGCGCACATCGTCGGCATCAAAGACCGTCAGCCCGCCATTGTGCAGGAAGGCCTCAAGCGCATCGGTGCGGTAGACCGACAGGGGCCGGGCGCGATCATCCTTCTTGCGTGTCTGATACATCGAAAACATCGACTTGCGAATGAAGTCATTGTGGTCATGCAGGCCCCGGTAGACGAGCGGTTCCCGCAGGACAAGGCTTCCCCCCATCATATGGGCGCCTTGCGCGGCATAGCCGTCGAAGGCGACCTTGTAGGACAGCTCCCTCGCGGGCCGGATCAGCCCGAGGGCCGCAGTGCGAAACATCATCGACGATGTCGAGGCCCAATGCCAACCCGGATGCTGGGGGCCGATGAAGCGGTGAAACCCGCAGGCCGCAAAACGTGCCTTCTCCTGTTCGGCGCTGTCGAGGCTGAATGAATTCACATCGCCATCCGCGCTGGTGCCGGTCAGGACGCCGCCCTGCAGGTTCAGAAAATACTGGTCGCACGAGGCAATCGGACAGAAGAGCCACGAATTCAGATGGACGCCCAGCATCCGTTCCAGAAAGGTCGGGGCATAGCGGTCATCGGGATCAAGGACGCAGGCGAAGTCGGCGCTGGTCTGGTCAAGGCCAAGATAGACGGCCGGAATCTGCCCCCGGTTCTGATCGGCCCGGATCAGCTGAAACCGGTCGTCGCCCAGATCTGCGACTGCCTGCTCGGCCGCGCGAAAATTTTGGTCATCCGAACGATCATCGACCAGGATGCAGCGAAAATGCCTGTAGGTCTGTTGCTGAACGGACAGCAGGGCCTCGGCGATGAATGCGGCATAATTATTGTAGTAGGGAATGATGACCGCAACCTGCGGCTGGTGATATTTCGCGACGACGGGCTCGCCTGTCTGTCCCTTTGGCCGACCGTCCACCTGCGTCTCTCCCGCACCCTTTGCCGTTGGATGGCACCTACACCAGCTTAGAACGTCTGGCCAGCATCCGCGGGCGCAGGCGGGTGCCGGGAGCCGTAAAAGCGCGGTCGCAGTCCGGCGGTGCCCATCAGAATGCCCGCGACCGTGGCAAAATCCCGGATGCCAAGATGCAGGCGCCAGGGGGTGCGCAGCGACCAGAAAAGATGGTTGCAGCCGTATCCGGCCTTGGCCGCACAGCCCAGAACCGCCCGCGCGGCGCGTGCGGGCCGTGATCGGTGCCGCAGCGCGTCCAGTTGCGCGATCTGCAAGCCATCGCGCAGCCCCAGACGCCAGATATAGCGCCGCCTCAGCCGCGCGGCAGGCACGAATTCCCGCACGACCGCATCTTCGGCGGCGGCGTAACGCGCGCCATTGGCCATCAGCCGCTTCAGGAATTCCTCGTCCTCGGCCCCAAGGAAGTTGAAGACCGGGTTGAACCAGTCGCCCGGATCGTCCGGCAAGCAGGACCGGCGCAGGGCAAGGTTGCCGGTCGCCGTGCCCGGCCTGCGGATAAAGAACTCCCCGTCGATCACCCAGGCGGGCGGCGGGGACAGGAATTCCGCAAGGACCGGCCCGGTCGCGATATCGGCCCCGGTTCGTTCCAGACAACCGATCAGGGCCGCCAGCCAGCCGGGCTCTGGCACCTCGTCATCGTCGATGAAGGCCAGGAATTCGGGCCTCTGGTCCAGCGCCAGAGCGATGGAGCGATTGCGGGCGGCCACCAGACCCGGCTGGGGGAAACGGTCGTAGAGGATGCGCAGTCCTGCCTGAAACGGCGCGACGGCACCCTGTGCAGGAACGGCGCCATTGTCGACGATGATGATCGGGCAGTCCTGCGCCTGATCGGCCAGCGCCGCCAAGAGCTTTGCCAGAAACAGGGGCCGGTCGCAGGTGCAGATCAGGATGCAAAGCTTGGTCTGAAAACTCTGCAATCGCCCGCCCCCGATCTGCCTGAACGCGCGATGACCGGCAAAGAACTGCGGCCTACTCCGGCGTGCCCATAGGTTATGGCATGATCGCGTCAATTGGAACCGTCCCGCCCCGCCAAAGCCCGGGGCACGTGACCCGGGCGCCGCGACCGGCTTCCGCAACACCGTCCACGTGGCGAAAGCCGCGTGGACAGCGCCCGCCCCCGGGGCGGCGGGTGCTTTGCACCCACCGGGGCGGGCACTGTCCACGCCCAATCGTCCGGCTGCACGGATAACCCCTTGGCCTACGGCTTGCGCCTACGGCCAACGGACCGGGTGACGTTCCACTGGAACGTCCCCTGATCGGTCCGAAGAAAAGGCCAGCGGGGGGCGGCCAGAATGCTGGCCATCCCGATGGCCCTGCCCTACCCGGCAGCCGCCCGGATACGCCTGACCCAATGGTCAAGCGTCAGCCGTTCATCGACGCTGCCGTCATCCCAGGCATGCTTGAACCGCTGTGCCCAGTCCTGCAACCGCTTGGGGGTTACCTCGCGCCAGTCATCGACAATGGCGACCGGCAGCCCCTGATAAAGCGGCTCCAGCGGCGAGCGGCGCACGATCGGGATGGCGCCCATGGCCAGCGCCTCCCAGGTCCGGTAGCAATCCATCGCCCGGCCAAAGGGGCTGACGACAAAGGCATATTGGCCATAGGTTTCGTAAAGCTGCAGCGGCTGAACCGCCCGGTCGGGGAACTGCACGCAGCCGGACTTTCCCAGCGTCTCGGCAACCTCTGCCCGCGTCTCGCCCAACCGGCGCGACCGGGAGGTATTGTTCAGGGCAAAATCGCCATAGGCCATAAGGTGCCGCTGGCCAAAGGATCTGCGCCTGCGGACGATGTCGGCAAGCTGCCGGTCATAGGCGCCGATATCATAGCGCGTGGTGATATGCCTGCGCAGGGCATACCAGGGTTTCGCGAAGTGGATGTCGTTGCGATAGGGATAGGGCAGCCCGATCGGCAGGGGCGTAAACTTGTCGTCCAGCGCAGGAAAGTCGGGCTGCGAGCCGAACCAATGGGCGATCATCGGGCTTTGCAGGATGGCCGCACTTCCCGTTGGCGCATGACTCAGAGGTGAGTAATCGGATGCCCCGGTGACCAGCACGACGGGCGCCTGCAGCCTTGGCAGGACGATCCTTGCGAAGTCATCAAGGGAATCCACGCGGACCCACAGGACCCTGGCGCCCTGTGCGGGATAGGCCTCGGCCCGCCAGTGGTGGGGACGGCCCCACATGACGTAAGGCACGCCGCCGAAACCGTCGGTCTGCAGGGCCAGCGCGCATTCATCCAGATATCGGGTGCGGTGAAGGGCCGGGTTTTTCCAATAGGCGCCGCGCTTTTCGGCAAGCTCATCCAGGGCGGCGTTCAGGATAAAGCGCGGCGACAGCAGGTCCATGGCGGGCTTTCAAGGACAGGGACTGACCAAGCGGTTAGCAACCCGGCAACCAAGATGCAACCGACAGCGGCTCAACCCGGCGCGCGGACCGTGTCGATCATCAGCTGCACATGCGAAGGGTCGGCATCGGGCGTGATGCCATGACCCAGGTTGAAGATATGCGGCCCGCCGCGAAAGGCCGCGACAGTCGCGCGCACCGCACCCACCAGGGCCGTGCCGCCGGTGACCATATGGCGGGGGTCCAGATTGCCCTGCACGCAGCCGTCGCGCTGGACATGGGCGGCCGCCCAGCCCGCATCGACGGAATTGTCCAGCGCCACGCAATCCGCCCCGGTCGCCCGCGCAAAGCCTTCGTAGCGCCCCCGCGCCTCGCGCGGGAAGGCGATGATGGGCAGGCCGGGGTGGCGGGCCTTGAGGGCGGCGATGATCCGCCGGGTCGGTTCCAGCGCGAAATCGGTGAAATCCTGACCCTGCAGGCTGCCTGCCCAGCTGTCGAACAGCTTCACCACCTCGGCCCCCGCCTGAACCTGCTGGTCCAGATAGTCGACGGTCGCCTCGGTCAAAAGGTCGATCAACCCGGCAAAGGTGGCGCGGTCGGTATCTTTCAGCAGATGGGCCGGGCCCTGATCGGGCGTGCCGCGCCCGGCGATCATATAGCTGGCCACCGTCCAGGGCGCCCCGGCGAAACCGATCAGCGTGGTGTCGCGCGGCAGGGCGCGCGACAGGATGCGCAGCGTTTCATAGACTGGTGACAAAGTATCATGGATCGCCCCTGCCGGTTTCAGCGCCGCCAGCCCTGCGGGGGTCGTGACGGTTGACAGGCGCGGCCCTTCGCCGGTTTCGAACCAAAGGTCCGCCCCCAGCGCCTGAGCGATCAGCAGGATATCGGCAAACAGGATCGCCGCATCGAACCCATAGCGGCGGATCGGCTGCAACGTGACCTCGGCGGCCAGATCGGGCGTATAGCACAGTGACAGGAAATCGCCCGCCTGCGCGCGCGTGGCCCGGTATTCGGGCAGATAGCGCCCAGCCTGCCGCATCATCCAGATCGGCGGTACGGGTAGGGTCTCGCCCTTCAGGGCACGCAGGATGGTTTTGGTCATGGATACCTCTCGCCCCCTTCAAGGCGGGCGGGGGGCGGATGTCAAGCCGCGCCACCCATTGCGCACCCATTGCGCGCCGTTGGGCCGCAGGCTAGGGAAGGGCCATGCAGATGCCCACCCCCACCCAGCCGCTTCGGATCGGCACGCGCGGATCGCCCTTGGCGCTGGCCCAGGCGCATGAAACCCGGGGCCGCCTGGCTGCGGCCTTTGCCCTGCCCGAGGCGGCGTTCGAGATCGTGGTGATCAAGACCACCGGCGACCGGGTCCTGGACCGCCCGCTGAAAGAGATCGGCGGCAAGGGCCTCTTCACCCGCGAGATCGAAGAGGCGCTGCTGGAGGGCAGCATCGACATTGCCGTCCATTCGATGAAGGACATGCCGACCCTGCAACCGGCCAGCCTGCTGATCGACTGCTATCTTCCGCGCGAGGATGTGCGCGATGCCTTTGTCTCGCCCACGGTGGCGGGCCTTGCCGACCTGCCGCAGGGCGCCACCGTCGGGTCGTCTTCGCTGCGTCGCCGGGCGCAGCTGGCCCATCGCCGCCCCGACCTGAGGCTGGTCGACTTTCGCGGCAATGTGCAGACCCGCCTGAAAAAACTGGACGAGGGCGTGGCGGTTGCGACCCTTCTGGCGATGGCCGGGCTGAACCGGCTGGGCATGGCCCATGTCGCCCGCGCTGCCGTCGAGCCGGACGAGATGCTGCCCGCCGTCGCGCAGGGCGCCATCGGGATCGAGCGGCGCGCGGATGATGCAAGCGCCGCCAGCCTTTTGGCTGCAATCCGGCACGACCCGACCGGCGAACGGCTGGCGGCGGAACGGGCCTTTCTGGCGACCTTGGACGGGTCCTGCGACACGCCGATTGCCGGGCTGGCCGTCCATGACGGCGGGGGCCTGTGGCTTCGGGGCGAGATCCTGCGGCCCGACGGGTCAGAGGTTCTTCGCGGTGAGCGGCGCGTGGCGCTGGCCGACGGCGCCGAGGCGGGCCGCGATCTGGCGCGCGATCTTCTGTCGCAAGCGCCGCGCGGCTTTTTCGACTGGCGGTAATCCCTGCCCACAGGGCAATTGCATTTGACCTTTATGCGCACCGCGCCCCGGACGTGATCCGGGGCCTCTGCCGGGCCAAGAGGCCCCGGATCAAGTCCGGGGCGCGATGTCGGGGCGAAACAGGGGGGCAAGATAGGGAACATGGCCCG
>CAZKJZ010000019.1:0-21493 GCA_964553145.1 uncultured Frigidibacter sp.
AGGTTGCCCGACACGCCCGAGCGCAGCGCCCGCATTTCCTCGCGCATCGTCCGCGCATCACCGACGATGCGCAGCGCCCAGTCCAGCACCCGCTGGCCTTCGGGCGTCAACCCCTGAAACCGGGCGCCGCGAAAGACCAGCTGCACGCCCAGCTGATCCTCGAGCTGCTTGATTGCCGACGAGAGCGAGGGTTGGGTAATGCCCATCACCTCGGCCGCCCGGCCGAAATGGCGTTCGTTGGCAAGGGCGATGAACATTTCCAGCCGGTCGATCATTGGGGCACCCTAGCCGCTGCCGACGGCCGGGGAAATGGGGGCTGTCTGCCCCCACGGCCCCGACGGGGCCTTCCCCCGAGGATATTTGCGCCACGCTGAAAGGGACAGGGGTGGGGCCGGGATCACGCGGGCCATTGCCGCGCGGGGGGCGGGCGCTTACATCTGCGCCATGCGCCATCTGATCCCTTTCCTGAAATCCCCGCCGCTTGTGCCGGTGATCCGCCTGCAGGGCGTGATTTCCGCTGGCGGGCGTGGCAGCGGCGGCCTGTCTGATGCGGCCCTGGCGCCGGTGATCGAACGGGCCTTCCGCAAGGGGCGCCCGGCCGCCGTGGCGCTGGCGATCAATTCGCCAGGCGGCTCGCCGGTGCAATCGTCGCTGATCGCGGCCCGCATCCGGCGGCTGGCCGACGACAAGAAACTGCCCGTCCATGCCTTTGTCGAGGATGTGGCCGCCTCGGGCGGCTACTGGCTGGCGACGGCGGCGGACGATATCTGGGTTGATCCGTCGTCGGTCGTCGGCTCGATCGGGGTCATTTCGGCGGGCTTCGGCTTTCCCGCGCTGATGGAACGCCATGGGATCGAGCGGCGAGTCCATACTGCGGGTGCATCGAAAAGCTTTCTTGACCCGTTCCGCCCCGAACGGCCCGAGGATGTCGAACGGCTGCAGGCCATTCTGGAACCGATCCATGCGGCCTTCAAGACGCAGGTCCAGTCCCGGCGCGGCGCGCGGCTGCAAGAGGGGCGCGATCTCTTCACAGGCGAGGTCTGGGTCGGCCATCAGGCATTGGCGCCCGGTCTGGCCGACGGGATCGGCCATCTGGTGCCGAAACTGAAGGACCTGTACGGGCCGAAGGTCCGGCTGGTGCCTTACGGCGTCAAGCGGCCATTCCTGCAGCGGTTCGCCGGGCGGCTGATCACCGGCGCACTGGATCAGATCGAGGAGCGCGGCCTCTGGGCCCGCTTTGGCCTGTGACATGAGCAAGCTGATCACCCTGTTTCTGATCGGGATGGCGGTACTGGCCCTTTGGGGCCGGTTCAGCACCGGGCCGCGCGCCGGGCGCTATTGTGCGCATTGCGGGCGGGCGCATCCCTGCGGCTGCCCGAAAGGGCGGGCATGAGCCGGGCTTTGGTCACGGGCGGCGCCCGGCGGCTGGGCCGGGCGATGGTGCTTTATCTGGCCGGGCGCGGGCTGGATGTGGCGATCCATTATTCCGCCTCGGCCCGCGAGGCAGAGGAGACGGCAGATCAGGCGCGGGCGCTGGGCGTGCGGGCGGTGACGCTGCAGGCCGATCTGCTGGACGAAAGCGCGACCGCCGCCCTGGTCGGGCGGGCGGGGGCGGCGCTGGGCGGCCCGCTGACGGTGCTGGTCAACAATGCCTCGACCTTCGATTATGACAATATCCGTTCGGCCAGCCGCGCCAGTTGGGACCGCAACCTTGGCACCAATCTGCGCGCGCCCTTTGTGCTGACCCAGACCTTTGCCGCGCAGGTCCCGCCTGCCCTGCGCGGGCCGACGGGGGCGCTGGCCCAGGGCCTGATCGTCAACATGCTGGACCAGCGGGTACGCAAGCTGACGCCCGAGTTCATGACCTATACGATCGCGAAGATGGGCCTCTGGGCCCTGACCCAGACGGCGGCGCGGGCGCTGGCGCCCGATGTGCGCGTCAATGCCATCGGGCCGGGATCGACGCTGAAAGGCGCCCACCAAAGCCAGGATCAGTTCGACCGCCAGCGCGCCGCCTCGATCCTGGAGCGGGGGGCCGGGCCGGATGATATCTGTGCAGCGCTGGGCTATTTTCTGGATGCGCCCGCCGTCACCGGGCAGCTTCTGTGCGTCGACGGCGGCCAGCATCTGGGCTGGAAAACGCCAGATATTCTGGGCGGCCAGGCCCCCGGCCCCTGATTGTTTCGCAAGCCGCAACATGCTTCCGCGACGGAAGGCGGCGCCGACTTGTCCACTTTCGCCACGCAATAAGATTTCGCGCCGAAATCTGCCAGTATTTTCAGGACGTTACAAATTGTTCAACAAAATAGTGCGCAATATCAATGTGTTGCAAACGTGCTTATTTTTTGGGCAATGCGAGGAACCCGGCCCAGAACAACGAAAATTTGCCTGCCGCGCAAGTTTTTCACCAGACTTATCCACACATTCCGTGGACTTCTTTTCCCTTGCCAGCGCCCGCCCGACAGTGCAGGCCAAGGGCAGAATCACACAGACCACAGCCAGCAGATGAGCGACGCAAAACCCGCCCCCACCGGGCATGACATCATCCAGTCCTACCTGCGGCTTCTGACCGCGCAGCCGGGCGTTTACCGGATGCTGGATGCCGAGGCGCGGGTTCTTTATGTGGGCAAGGCGCGGAACCTGAAGGCGCGGGTGTCGAACTATGCCCGCCCCTCGGGCCATAGCGCGCGGATCGCGCGGATGATCTCGCAGACCGCGTCGATGATGTTCCTGACGACGCGGACGGAAACCGAGGCGCTGCTGCTGGAACAGAACCTGATCAAGCAGTTGAAGCCGCATTTCAACGTGCTCTTGCGCGATGACAAAAGCTTTCCGAACATTCTGGTCAGCCGGGAAAGCGCCTTTCCGCAGATCAAGAAGCACCGGGGGGCAAAGTCCGAAAAGGGCGACTATTACGGCCCCTTTGCCAGCGCGGGCGCGGTGAACCGGACGCTGAACCAACTGCAGAAAGTGTTCCTGTTGCGCAATTGTTCGGACGCGATGTTTTCATCGCGGACCCGGCCCTGCCTGCTTTACCAGATCAAGCGCTGTTCGGCCCCCTGCACCGGCCTGATCAGCCCGGCCGACTATGGCCGGCTGGTTGGCGATGCCGAACGGTTCCTGCAGGGGCGCACCACCGCCGTTCAGGAAACATTGGCCGCCGATATGGCCGCCGCCGCCGAGGCGATGGAATATGAACGTGCCGCCGCCCTTCGCGACCGGATCCGCGCCCTGACCCAGGTCCAGCAGGCCCAGGGCATCAACCCGCGTGGCGTGGCCGAAGCCGACGTGATCGCGCTTTACATGGACGGCGGGCAGGCCTGCGTTCAGGTCTTTTTCATCCGCGCCAACCAAAGCTGGGGCAACCGCGACTTTTATCCCAAGACCGGTGCCGGCGCCGACGAGGCCGAGGTGCTGGAGGCGTTCCTTGGCCAGTTCTATGACAATAAGGAACCGCCGCGCCTGATCCTTCTGTCCCATGCGATCGAGGATGCGGACCTGATGGTGCAGCTTCTGTCCGACCGGGCAGGGCGCAAGGTCGAACTGGCCGTGCCGCAGCGGGGCGAAAAGGCCGAGCTGGTGGAAAATGCCGCCCGCAACGCCCGCGAAAGCCTGGCCCGCAAGATGAGCGAGACGGCGGCCCAGTCCAAACTGCTGGAGGGGCTGGCCGAGGCTTTTGATCTGGACGGGCCGCCCAGCCGGATCGAGATTTACGACAATTCGCACATTCAGGGCACCAATGCCGTCGGCGGCATGGTGGTGGCCGGGCCGGACGGGTTCATCAAAAGCCAGTACCGCAAGTTTAACATCAAGTCCGACGCAGGCGCCAACAGCGACGATTTCGGCATGATGAAGGAAGTGCTGACCCGCCGGTTCGAACGGCTGCTGAAAGAGGACCCGGACCGCCAGTCCGACGCCTGGCCCGACCTTTTGCTGATCGACGGCGGCGCGGGACAGGTGTCGGCCGTCCAGTCGATCCTGGAGGAGCTGGGGGTCGAGGATGTGCCGATGCTGGGTGTGGCCAAGGGTGTGGACCGCGATCTGGGCAAGGAAGAATTCCACCGCCCCGGCCAGCGACCCTTTGCCCTGCCCCACAATTCCCCGGTTCTTTATTTCATCCAGCGCCTGCGGGACGAGGCGCACCGCTGGGCAATCGGCGCCCACCGGGCCAAACGGGCCAAGGCGGTGGGGGCGACGCCTCTGGACGACATCCCCGGCATCGGCGCCGCCCGCAAACGCGCGCTTCTGTCGCATTTCGGCAGCGCCAAGGCGGTCAGTCGCGCGGGCCTCTCGGACCTCAAGGCGGTCGAGGGCATTTCCGAGGCGATGGCCCAGACCGTCCATGACTTTTTCCATGGTCAGGGCTAAGAGCGGCACCGCCCCCCCCAGGGGAGCCGCATTTGATCTTTATGCGCACCGCGCCCCGGACTTGATCCGGGGCCTCTGCCGGGCCAAGAGGCCCCGGATCAAGTCCGGGGCGCGATGTCTGGGCGAAACACGGAGGCGAGACGGTGGACGTGGCTAAGTCCGAGCGCAGGAGCGACCATATGCGGTTAACCCTGATCGGCCCCCGGTCGCCCCTTGCCCTTGCCCGCCCGCCCGCATAAGAAGCGCGCGGTTACGGACCTGCGGGCAAAGGGGGCGCTTATGCCGCTTCTGGTGATGAAATTCGGCGGCACCTCGGTCGCCGACCTGGCGCGGATCGAGAATGCCGCGAAAAAGGTGCAGGCCGAGGTCGAGCGCGGCTATGACGTGATCGTTATCGTCAGCGCCATGTCGGGCAAGACCAATGAAATGGTCGGCTGGGTCGAAGCCACGTCGAAACTTTATGATGCGCGCGAATATGATGCCGTCGTCGCCAGCGGCGAGAATGTGACCGCCGGGCTGATGGCGCTGCGGCTGCAGGAACTGGGCGTGCCCGCCCGCAGCTGGCAGGGCTGGCAGGTGCCGATCAACACCACCTCTGCCCATGGTTCGGCCCGTTTCATGTCGATCCCGCGTGACAATCTGGATGCGAAATTCGCCGAAGGGTTCAAGGTCGCGGTCGTTGCAGGCTTTCAGGGCGTCAGCGCCGAAGGCCGGATCACCACTTTGGGCCGCGGCGGGTCGGACACGACCGCCGTCGCCTTTGCCGCTGCCTTTGGCGCCGAACGCTGCGACATCTATACCGATGTGGACGGCGTCTATACGACCGACCCGCGCATCTGCGGCAAGGCCCGCAAGATGGACAAGATCGCCTTCGAGGAGATGCTGGAACTGGCCTCGCTGGGCGCCAAGGTCCTGCAGACCCGCTCGGTTGAACTGGCCATGCGCTACAAGGTGCGGCTGCGGGTTCTGTCCAGCTTTGAAGATACCGACGAAAACTCCGGCACCCTGGTCTGCGACGAGGAGGAAATCATGGAATCAAACGTTGTCTCGGGCGTGGCCTACAGCCGCGACGAAGCCAAGATCACCCTTGTCACGGTCGAGGACCGGCCCGGCGTCGCCTCGGCGATCTTCGGGTCGCTGGCCGACACCGGGGTCAATGTGGACATGATCGTCCAGAACATTTCCGAAAAGGACTATGACGAGGCCCACCCCGGCGCCGTCACCGACATGACCTTTTCCTGCCCGACCAATCAGGTCGAGCGGGCGAAAAAGGCGATCGAGGATGCCCGCGCCACCGGCGCCATCAACTACGAGGATCTGGTCGTCGATACCGATGTTGCCAAGGTCTCGGTCGTCGGCATCGGCATGCGCAGCCATACAGGCGTCGCCGCCAAGATGTTCTCGTCCCTTGCCGCCGAGAATATCAACATCAAGGTCATCGGCACGTCCGAGATCAAGATCTCGGTGCTGATCGACCGGAAATATATGGAACTGGCCGTGCAGGCGCTGCATGACGCCTTTGGGCTGGACAAGGCATAGGCTGGGCCGGGCGATGGCGCCCGACCCTTGCCACGACCATCACTTTAGCTCGGGAAATACTGCCGTCACCTCGCCGCCGCCCGCAGTGATGCGCCACCGCACGCCATAGACGAACCCGGCCCGGCCTTCGTATTGCTGGGTGACCTCGATAAACCGGTCGTCGCCGTCGACCAGCACCAGATCGAAAAGCACCGACTCCTTTGCCCATTCACCGTCATCCGGCGCCGCGAGCGTGCAGCGCGCCCGGTCCTTGCAGCTGATGCTGCCGCCGTCAAAGGTGGTCAGCGCCTTGGCCCATTCCTGATCCCCGGCAGACAGTCGTTCGGAATTGAGCATGATCCCCCGGATCATATCCGGCGTGATCCGGTCGTCCGGTCCGGTGGCAGTTACAGCCGTTGCCGGGTCGAGTTGCAGGGCGGCCCAGCACGCGACACGGACCGACTGGATCACCGTCCAGGTGTCGCGCAGCCTGTCGCGCGGCCTGCCCTTTTCGATCGGTCCGGCAACGATAGCAGGGCAGTCATCAAAGCCGGTCACGAACCGTTGCATGTCGACTTTCAGGTGGTCCTGGATGTCGGACATGCTGTGCAGAGCTTGGTAGCGACGCTCCGGAGTATCATAGAAATGCACGCCCAGACGGGCACTCTCGGCTTCAGCGGCATTGGAGAGCAGGGGCCAGCAGAGTGCAACAATGACTGCCCGGCACCTAGGGCGCCCCCGCCGCATCCATGAACAGATCAAAGACATGCTGGTCCCTCTTGTCGTCTGGCCCTATGCGATGCGACTGCCGCGCCGCTTCTTCCCAATCGCGATCTTCGATGGCCTGCCGCAAGGTCGCTGCACGTTCAGCGGCGTCATCCTGCGACAGACGAACGCCGCGATCGCGCAGCCGTCACCGTAACTGCGGAAATATCTCCGTCACCTCGCCGCCGCTCGCGGTGCTGCGCCACCGCAGGCCGTAGTAAAAGATGGCGCGGCCATAGACCAATTGGGCGACCTTGATGAACCGCTCGTCCCCGACAGCCAAGATCAGGTCAAAACCCAGCGACTGTTGCGGCGGGTCGCGCCCATCAGGCAGCGACAACCGGCAGCGTTCCTCGTCTCTGCAGGCGATCTCACCGCCCGAAACTGCCATCAGCGTCCTGGCCAACACCTCGTCCGCCGCGGACAATCGCCCGGCATCGGCCACGATTCCGCGAATGATGTCCGGCGTGATCCGGTCCGCCGGTCCGGGCGCAGCCACTTGTGTCGCAGGGTCAAATTGCAAGATCGCCCAGCATTCGGCGGCAAGGGATCTAATGATCATGTGGGTATTCTGCGTCTTGTCGTAGCCCTGTTCCTTGCCTTCCGGAAGGGCAAGCAGGTCCTGACAGCTGTCGGCGTTTTTCACGATGAGTTGCACACCAAGGTTCTGGCGCTGCAGAACATCGGCCAACGAGCCGAACTCATTCATCGGATAGCCGGATGCGTCCCTGAAGTGGTTTGCCAGACGAACACTGACCGTCTCTGCAAAGCCGGCCGCGGCAAGCGCGCTTTGGGCCAGACAGACCAGAAACAGCCACCTAGGGCGCCCCTGCCGCATCCATGAAAAGATCAAAGACATGCTGGTTTCGTTCCTCGCTTGGCCCTATGCGATGCGACTGCCGCGCCGCTTCTTCCCAGTCGCCATCTTCGACGGCCTGCCGCAAGGTCGCTGCACGTTCAGCGGCGTCATCCTGCGACAGACGAACGCCGCGATCGCGCAGCCGTCACCGCAGCTGCGGGAACATCGCAACCACCTCGCCGCCGCTCGCGGTGCTGCGCCACCGCAGGCCGTAGACGAACCCGGCCCGGCCTTCGTATTGCTGGGTGACCTCGATAAACCGGTCGTCGCCGTCGACCAGCACCAGATCGAAAAGCACCGACTCCTTTGCCCATTCACCGTCATCCGGCGCCGCGAGCGTGCAGCGCGCCCGGTCCTTGCAGCTGATGCTGCCGCCGTCAAAGGTGGTCAGCGCCTTGGCCCATTCCTGATCCCCGGCAGACAGTCGTTCGGAATTGAGCATGATCCCCCGGATCATATCCGGCGTGATCCGGTCGTCCGGTCCGGTGGCAGTTACAGCCGTTGCCGGGTCGAGTTGCAGGGCGGCCCAGCACGCGACACGGACCGACTGGATCACCGTCCAGGTGTCGCGCAGCCTGTCGCGCGGCCTGCCCTTTTCGATCGGTCCGGCAACGATAGCAGGGCAGTCATCAAAGCCGGTCACGAACCGTTGCATGTCGACTTTCAGGTGGTCCTGGATGTCGGACATGCTGTGCAGAGCTTGGTAGCGACGCTCCGGAGTATCATAGAAATGCACGCCCAGACGGGCACTCTCGGCTTCAGCGGCATTGGAGAGCAGGGGCCAGCAGAGTGCAACAATGACTGCCCGGCACCTAGGGCGCCCCCGCCGCATCCATGAACAGATCAAAGACATGCTGGTTTCGCTCCTCGCTTGGCCCTATGCGATGCGACTGCCGCGCCGCTTCTTCCCAATCGTGATCTTCGATGGCCTGCCGCATGCTCGGGAATTTTCGTCGCAGTCCATCCGGCCCCAGATTGTAAATCATATCCCATAGTGCAATTTGGACCGACAAGGGAAAGTTACCGAAATCCGGAAACATCCTGAGCAGGTCATCAAAGTCACCGCGCATATGGTCGCCCACCAACCGATCTATGTCGGCTTGTGGCAAATACAGCTGCGTGAAGGGTCGATAATCGCTTGCTGGGCGTTCTGCCGAACCATCCATTGCGTTTATGATGTCAAATTCGGCGCTAACTTCGTCAGCAGATGCCAACTGGTCCGTCGCCCGATTCCTGAATCCAAGTGCTATGGCGCTTTCCGAGTCTGGCAATAAAGTGCCCACCCCGACCGTCACATTGTCCTTACTATCAAGATACATGTGATCGACGCTGCCTTCCCAATACCCAATATCGCGGGTAAAGGCCTCGACACCCTCACCGACCCGCTGCCAATAGCCCTCGATCCCCAAGGGGCGCGCATAGCATCGGCAACCGAAATCCTGCGACGGGTGCCCGCCCTCGGGCGGATCATCCCAACGAAAGATTTTACCGTCCCGCTCGACATGGCCACCGCGAACCCGCGCGTCGTGCTGCGTGGTCCACACATAGAACTCGATTCCCATCGCCGCCTGCAGCGCCTGATTGAGAAAGCCGAAAAGTACCGCCAGCGCCCGCTGTTCGCCGCCCGCGCTGGTTGGATCGAACCCTTCCAGTTCTGCCGCACCAAACACCGCCTGCACCGCTTCATCGCGCAGCGTCTGCTGATCAATGTCGGCAAGACCCTCTGGCGAAAATTCATAGGGTTTGGTCTTCAGAATGGTCTGTGCCGCCGCGCCATAGTTCTTGCTCCAGACATCATCGACCCATTTGCGCACGTCATCTTCAGTCGCCTGACTGCCCTGTTTGTTTTCGTACCTGGGGCTTTTGGTCAGGTTCACGATGAAGGTCTTGGTTCCACCAAAGCGGATGAATGTCTCGAAGCTGGTCTGGCACATGGTTCTCTCCCGGGCATTCCGCCAGCGAAACAGGAAACCTTTAACGCTTTCGGAAAGGTGCGCTCCCGAAAGCGCAGCTAAAGGCCCACAACACCTCCCCCGCAGGCTCCGGTTGATCCGCCCCCCCAACCGCCATTTTCCGCTTCCCCTTTCCGTCCGGGCCCGTATAGTCCCGCCCATGACACAGCGCATGACCCTTTTGGTGACTGTTCCGGGCGCACCCCGCGCCCCGTCGCTGTGCGGGCTTCTCCTTCTAAGCCGCCTCTGAGCGTGCCTTTCGGCGCGACCGCTCGGAGGTGACCAGCGCCAGGAAGGACAGCAATCCATCAGGCAGAGACAAAGATGACCAGCATGACCAAGACCAAGGCCGACCAGGACCGCGTCGTGATTTTCGACACGACGCTGCGCGATGGCGAACAATCGCCCGGCGCCACCATGACCCATGACGAAAAGCTCGACATCGCCGAGATGCTGGACGACATGGGCGTCGATATTATCGAGGCGGGCTTTCCGATCGCCTCCGAAGGCGATTTCGCCGCGGTCAGCGAGATTGCCCGCCGGTCGAAAAAGTCCACGATCTGCGGCCTGGCCCGCGCGAATTTCAAGGATATCGACCGCTGCTGGGAGGCGGTGCGGCACGCAGCCAGCCCGCGCATCCACACGTTCATCGGCACCTCGCCCCTGCACCGCGCCATTCCCAATCTGGACATGGACCAGATGGCCGAGCGGATCCATGAAACCGTGACCCATGCGCGCAACCTTTGCGACAATGTCCAATGGTCGCCGATGGATGCGACGCGGACGGAACATGACTATCTGTGCCGGGTCGTCGAGATTGCCATCAAGGCCGGTGCGACAACGATCAACATCCCCGATACGGTCGGCTATACGGCGCCCGCCGAAAGTGCCGACCTGATCGCCATGCTGCTGAACCGGGTGCCGGGGGCAGACAAGGTGGTCTTTGCCACCCATTGCCACAATGACCTGGGCATGGCGACGGCCAATGCGCTGGCCGCCGTGGTTGCGGGCGCCCGCCAAATCGAATGCACGATCAACGGGCTGGGCGAACGCGCGGGCAACACCGCGCTGGAAGAGGTGGTGATGGCGCTGAAGGTCCGCAACGACATCATGCCCTTCCGTACCGGCATCGACACGACGAAGATCATGAACATCAGCCGCAAGGTCGCGACCGTCTCGGGCTTTCCGGTGCAGTTCAACAAGGCGATCGTCGGCAAGAATGCCTTTGCCCATGAAAGCGGCATCCATCAGGACGGGATGCTGAAGAACGCCGAGACGTTCGAAATCATGCGCCCCTCTGATATCGGGCTGGCGGCGTCCAGCCTGCCCCTGGGCAAGCATTCCGGTCGCCATGCGCTGCGCACCAAGATGGGCGAGCTCGGGTTCGATCTGGCCGACAACCAGCTGAACGATGTCTTTGTCCGCTTCAAGGCCCTCGCCGACCGCAAAAAGGAGGTCTATGACGACGATCTTCTGGCGCTGATGAAGGACCACGAGGCCAATACGACCAGCGATGTGCTGCAGCTGAAGCACCTGCGCGTGATCTGCGGCACCGATGGCCCGCAAGAGGCGGAACTGACGATGACGATCGACGGGGTCGATCATGCGATCGACGCCACCGGCGACGGGCCGGTCGATGCCGCCTTCAACGCGGTGCGGATGCTTTATCCCCACAGCGCCCGGCTGCAGCTTTACCAGGTGCAGGCGGTGACCGAGGGGACGGATGCGCAGGCGACCGTGTCGGTCAGGATCGAGGAAGACGGCCGCATCGCCACCGGCCAGTCGGCGGATACCGACACGATCGTCGCCTCGGTCCGCGCCTATATCAACGCGCTGAACCGGCTGATCGTGCGGCGTACGAAAAGCGCGCCGGGTGATGATGTAAAAAAAGTCGATTTCCGCGACGTTTCGTGACGGTCGGGCGGCCGCGGCCGCCCACCAGCGGGGGTTTCACACCCCCGCACCCCCGTGGGATATTTGCGCCACAATGAAAGAGCGGGATCCGGGATCCCCCGGCTGTGGAGGCAATTGAGACCTGCCGCGCGTTCAGCCCTCGACCTCGTCCACCGTGGCCTGGCCTGACAGGCGCTGGCGCAGGATGCTCCAGGAGAGGCCGACCCCAAGGATAAACGACAGGGCCAACAGCGCCAGCCAGATGTTCACGCTGCGGTTTGCCAGTGTCAGCACGCCCCAGTCGATCAGGACCCAGACGGCGGCACCAAGAATCGCCGCCATGAAGACCACGCCAAACGCGCCGACCGACCGCAGGGTGGCCACGACATAGATCATATAGCCGAGCGCCAGCAGCAGCCCGGCCAGCAGGACCATGGGTGTCTGGCTGGCATAGTTTTGCGCCGCCCAGCGCAGATAGTTCCATTGCGTCGGATTGAAAGTCGCCGCCAAGAGAAGAAAGGCACCAAGCCAGCGCAGAAGAATACCCATGACCCTCTCCCACAGGCGAAAGGCCCCTGCCCTTCGCGATTTGCACGGGCCGGGGCGATTTTCTGGTTTCGCCGCCCCAGCCTGATCGCTATAGGACGTGGGGTTTGAGCAGATTTCAAGGACCGAGCGCATGGCCAATGTGGTTGTCGTGGGCGCCCAGTGGGGCGACGAGGGCAAGGGCAAGATCGTCGACTGGCTTTCCGAACGCGCCGACGTGATCGCGCGCTTTCAGGGTGGCCATAATGCCGGCCATACTTTGGTCATCGGTGACAAGGTCTTCAAACTGTCGCTGCTGCCTTCGGGCATCGTGCGTCCGGGCAAGCTGGCGGTCATCGGCAATGGCGTGGTGCTCGACCCCTGGGCGCTTTTCGCCGAAATCGGCAAGCTGGCGGCGCAGGGCGTGGCGATTTCGACCGACAATCTGATGATCGCCGAAAACACGCCCTTGATCCTGCCCCTGCATCAGGAACTGGACAAGCTGCGCGAGGAGGCGGCCGGCACGGCCCGCATCGGCACTACCGGGCGCGGCATCGGCCCGGCCTACGAGGACAAGGTCGGCCGCCGCGCCATCCGCGTCGCCGATCTGGCCGATGCCGATACGCTGACGGCGCGCATCGACCGGCTGCTGGCCCATCATGACGCGCTGCGCCTGGGTCTTGGTGCCCCGCCGATCGACCGCGCGGCGCTTGTGGCGCAGCTGACCGAGATTGCCCCCCGGCTTCTGCCCTATGCCCAACCTGTGTGGAAAGTGCTGACCGAGGCGCGGCGGGCAGGCAAGCGCATCCTGTTCGAAGGCGCGCAGGGTTCGCTTCTGGATATCGACTTCGGCACCTATCCCTATGTCACATCCTCGACCACCATGTCGGGCATGGCCGCCACCGGCACCGGGCTTGGCCCCTCGGCCATCGGGTTCGTCTTGGGGATCGTCAAGGCCTATACGACCCGTGTGGGCGAGGGTCCGTTCCCGACCGAACTTTTTGACACCGACGGCGACCGGCTGGGGGCGCGCGGTCATGAATTCGGCACCGTCACCGGGCGAAAGCGCCGCTGTGGCTGGTTCGACGCGGTGCTGGTGCGCCAGACCTGCGCGATATCCGGGGTCAACGGCATCGCGCTGACCAAGCTTGACGTGCTGGACGGGTTCAAGACCCTGAAAATCTGCACCGGCTATGAAATCGATGGCACGTTTTATGACTATCTGCCCACCGCCGCTGCCCTGCAGGCCCGGGTAACGCCGGTCTACGAGGAAATGGAGGGCTGGCACGACAGTACGGCGGGCGCCCGCAGCTGGGCCGATCTGCCGGCGGCGGCGATCAAATATGTCCGCCGGATCGAGGAACTGATCCAGTGCCCCGTCGCCCTTTTGTCCACCAGCCCGGAACGCGACGACACGATCCTGGTCACCGACCCGTTCGCGGACTGACCATGGCCCTGTCCTACCGCACCCGCCGCCGCCTGTCGCTGCTGATCCTTCTGGTCGGGCTGCCACTTTATATCGTGGTGGCGGTCAGTCTGGTGAACGGCGCCGAGGCCCGCTGGGGCCAGCTGCCCGCCTGGGCGGAATTGCCGCTTTATGTGGTGCTGGCCGTGGGATGGATTTTCCCGCTGAAGCCGATCTTCAAGGGCGTCGGCCAGCCCGACCCCGACCGGAAATGACAAAGGGCGGCCAATGTGGCCGCCCTGCTGATGTCTGTGGTGCGCGGATCAGTTCGCGCGCCGCGCTTCGCTCATGAACCGCGAGCTGTCGGTCACGGTGAACTGGCCACGGCTGATCTTCTGGATCTTGCCCTGACGCAGCAGGGTGCCGAACGACCGCAGCCCATCCTCGCGATTATAATCGCCGCCGCGGGATGACACGAACTCGACCTTGCGCAGCAGGTGCGGGCGGGTGAAATGCGCCTTGCCCTCGACCGAGGCGGTATAGACAGCCGCCGCTTCCAAAAGATCGGTCAGGGTCGAGGCGCCCATGCGCGTGGCGAATTCGGCAAAGCTGGACGCGCTTTCGGGCGACAGGTCGGCGGCCTCTTCGGCCTCGTCCTCGTCATCCTCGGCAAAGACAGCCAGATTGCCCGCATGCACGCGGCGCGGCCGGATCACGGCGCTGTCCTGACCATCGCCTTCCGGGCGGTTGACGCGCTGTTCGGATACCAGAACCAGCGGTGCGGGGCGGATATCGGCGGACGGGCGCTGCCCGACGCTGCTGCCTTCGATGGTCGGACGGCGCGGGCGAACCGCCCGCGACAGGTCGTCGCGATAAAGGTCCATCGTGTCTTCTTCGGCCTGGGCCGCTTCGGCAGCACTTTCGCCGGGCTGCATCTTGCGGTCGGCCAGCGTTGCCGCGACCGCTGCCTTCAGATGCGAGATCGCCGCAAAACGACGGCGGGTTTCGGCGCCTTCCAGCTTGGACTTGGCTTCCTCCATCAGCCGCGACAGATCGTGATCGGCTTCCTCGTCCGCCGGACCGTCGCCCATGGCAGCATCGGACAGGGCCGCATCGGCAGCGGCGGCGGCATCTTCGACCTCGGGTGCGTCTTCGGCAACGGCGTTCCGGGCCACCGTGTCGGCCATTTCATCGGCTTCCGCAGCCGATGCGGGTTCTGCATGACCGATATGGACGGACTTGCCCAGGCGGATCACGCGGGCACGGGCGCGCTGGAAGAAGCTCGGATGATCTGGCGCCTCGGCCTCGGGGATCGTGTCGGCCAGGGCTTCGGGTGCCTCGGTCTCGATAGCGGTTTCGCCGACGGCAGCGGGGGCCTCGGGCGGCAGTTCGGCCATCGCGGCCATCTGAGAGAGACGGGCCAACAGCGCGCTGTCCTCGTCCTCGGCCTCAGCCTCGGGCGATACCTCGGCGACCGGCAGGTCGGCGGCAGCGGCCATCATCGGTTCGGCAGGCGCCTCGACCGGCGCGTCCAGCATGGCCAGATCATCCTGATCGGCCTGATCCTCGCTGTCATCGTCCAGATCGACCGGCAAGTCGGCCATATCGGCCGACGCCTCGACGACAGGTTCCTCATAGGTCTCGTCATAGGCGGCGTCAGCCACCGGCGCCTCGGGGGCGCGCTCGGCGGCGCGGGCGGCCTCGGCAGCGATCAGTTCGGCATTGTCTTCGCTCTGGTCCAGGTCAAAACCGAAATCTTCGGCGACAGGTTCGACCGGGCCGGCGGACGCCTCTTCATCTTCGGCGTAGGCGACGGCAGAGCCATTGCGAACGCCTTCGACCACGGCACGGATGCGCGCCAGCTTGGCCGCAACCGAATCTGCAGCGGGCGCGTCGGCCTCGGTGGCCAGCGCCAGATCAAGCGGCGCGTCTTCCGCCATGTCCGCAGCCCCATCGGCAGGCTCGGCTGCGGCGGCCATGATCGCATCCAGCGAAATCTCGTAGCTGTCATCCTCGTCAGCGGCGGCGACAGGCTCGGGCGCGGCCTCTTCGGCCATCAGAACCGGCTCTTCGACCGCCAAGTCTTCGACCGCCAGTTCTTCGACGGCAGGCTCCTCGATTGCAGCCTCTTCCGGCGCGACCTCCTCTGCCGCAACTTCCTTTGCGACAGGCGCTTCGGCCACAACCACCTCGGCCTCTTCGACAGCGGCAGGCAGGTCCTCGGCCGCCAGGGGCGCGGCGGCAGCAACCGCGACAGGCTCGGCCACAACAACCGGGGCAGCAACAACAGGCGCGGCGACAACAGGCGCAGCCACAACCGGCACCGGCGCCGGTTCCGCCTCGGCCTGACGCAGCACCACGCCATGTTCGCTGATCTTGGCCTCGACCCGGCGCTGAATCTCGCGCTCGGCAATCCGGTGCAGCATCTCGGCGTCAGGCGTCGGCGGCACAGCCCCGAAGTAACGGTCATCCGCCGCCAGATCGCGGAAATATTCCGCAATGGCCTTCATGGTCGAGAAAGGCTCGTCGAACCCTTCAAGAGTGCACGAGAATGTGCCGTAGGATACTGTAAGGATCTTGTTCGCCCCAACCATTTTAGGACTGCCTTCCTTTGCTGCCTGTCCCGTCAGCCAATCGCGCAACTGGTGCACCAGCATGAACAGATATAGGTAATTTGAAGGATTCTTTCAGACCCTCGAACCAAGTGGTTGCCACAATTGCCGATAATACCATGATGTCAGACCGTATTGTCGAATATGATGAACCAGTCACACTTCTGGGCGGGGCCGCCGTAACGCTCGGTCAGTTGCAAACCGCTCTGACCCGGGCGCCACGGCTCTTAGCCGCTGATGGTGGCGCCAATATGGCGGTGGAACAGGGACTTATCCCCGAAGCGGTGATCGGCGATTTCGATTCCGTCAGTGCCGAGACTTTGGCCGCCATTCCCGCTGACCGGCATATGCGCATCGACGAACAGGAAACGACCGATTTCGAAAAGTGCCTGATGCGCATCCGCGCGCCGCTGATCCTGGGGCTGGGCTTTGAAGGCGCGCGCGCCGATCATACGCTGGCGGTCTGGAATGCGCTGGTCCGTCATCCCGCCCGCCGCTGCATCATCCTTGGCGCCGCGGACCTGATCTTCGCCGCCCCCCCGGGCCGCCTGACGCTGGACCTGCCCCCCGGCACGCGCCTGTCGCTTTTCCCCATGGCGCCGCTTACCGGCCGGTCGCAAGGCCTGCGCTGGCCGATCGACGGGCTGGAGATGGCGCCCGACGGGCGGATCGGCACGTCGAACCAGGTGACGGGGCCGGTCACGCTCGACCTGCCGCGCGCGGGTATGCTGGTGCTCTTGCCGCTTGACCAGATCGATGCCGCAATCAGGGCGCTTCGACCAGCGCCGCCGACGCCATGATCCGGCGCGCCGCGATCCGCTCGCGGTGGATGATGTAAAGACCAGCGGCAACGATGGTCGCAATCCCCGCCCAGGTCAGCGCATTCGGGAAATCGCCAAAGACCAGATAGCTGAACCCGGCGGCAGGCACGATTTCCAGATAGTGCAGCGGCGCCAGCGTGGACGATGGCGCATAACGCAGCGCATAGGTCATCGACATATGGCTGATCGTCGCCGCCAGCCCGACGCAGAAACACCAGAGCCAGAATATCCCCGTCGGCCACTGAAAGGCAAAGGACGGCTCGCCCAGCGCGGGGGCCAACAGAAACAGCGGCAGGCAGAAGATCGCCGCCAGAAGCGCGGTTTCGAACTGCATGGCCACCGGATGGCTCAGGGGCGCCAGCGCGCGGGTGACAAGGATATAAAGCGCAAAGCCGACTGCCGTCCCCAGCGGAAACAGCGCCGACAGGCCGAAATGGCTGAAGGCCGGCTGGATCACCATCAGCGACCCGGCAAACCCCACCACCGCCGCGCCCAGCCGCCGGGGGCCGACATGTTCACCCATCACGAACCGCCCGATCAGCAGGATGATGAACGGCTCGACAAAGGCGATGGCCAGCGCGTCGGCTATGGGCATGGTCCGAAGCGCTGCAATGAAGCAAAAGGTCGACAGGATCGACACGGCCGCCCGCAGTGCCGTCAACCGCAGCGCCCGCCCGCGAAAGGACAAAGGCACGCCCATCAGCCACACGACCGGCACCATCAGCGTCCCCTGCACCAGAAACCGGCCAAAGGTGACGGTGCCAACCGACACCCCCTGCCCCGCCAGCTTCGAGGCGACATCGATCAGCGGGGCAATCAGGCAAAACCCCAGCATCAGGGCGACGCCGGTCAGGGTGCGGTCATTTGTGCTCATGGGGGTTTGCTAGCCGGACGCTCGCGCCAAGTCTATCACGCTTTCGGGTCTTGGGGCGACCTTCGCCCCCTTCAGCAGTTCGGCACATTCACCGCCAGACCGCCCAGCGAGGTTTCCTTGTACTTTTCGTGCATGTCGCGGCCGGTCTGGCGCATGGTCTCGATCGCCGCATCCAGCGGCACCAGATGCTGCCCGTCGCCGCGCAGCGCAAGCGAGGCCGCCGACACCGCCTTGATCGCGCCAAGGCCGTTCCGTTCGATGCAGGGCACCTGCACCAGCCCCCGAACCGGGTCGCAGGTCATGCCCAGATGATGTTCCAGCGCAATTTCAGCGGCATTTTCCACCTGCTCGGGCGTGCCGCCCATCACCGCCGCCAGACCCGCCGCCGCCATGGCCGCGGCGGATCCGACCTCGGCCTGACAGCCGCATTCGGCGCCCGAGATCGAGGCGTTGTGCTTGCACAGCCCGCCGATCGCCGCAGCGGTCAGCAGGAAATCACCGACCTTCGACGCGCTGGCCCCCGGCACATGATCCAGCCAATAGCGGATCACCGCAGGCAGCACCCCCGCCGCACCATTGGTCGGCGCGGTGACCACCTGCCCGCCTGCGGCATTTTCCTCGTTCACCGCCATCGCATAGGTCGACATCCAGTCGTTGATCGTATGGGGCGCGGTCAGGTTCATGCCGCGTTCAGCAAGCAGCGACTGATGGATGGCCCGTGCGCGGCGCCGCACCTTCAGCCCGCCGGGCAGGATGCCCTCGCCCTCCAGCCCCCGGTTGATGCAACCGTTCATCACCTCCCAGAGCCGCGCCATGCCACGGTCCAGATCGCTGACCGACCGGAAGGCCAGCTCATTGGCGCGCTTCATCCCCGCAATGGACTTGCCGGACGCCTTGGCCATCGCCAGCATCTCGGCCGCTGTCTCGAACGGATAGGGCACGGCGGCCCCGCCCTTTTTCGACGGCCCGTCCCGCTGCTCGGCCTCGGTCACGACAAAGCCGCCGCCGATGGAATAAAAGGTTTCCTGCAGGATCACATCGCCCTCTGCATCGGTCGCCATCAGGATCATGCCATTGGCATGGCCGGGCAGCGGATGACCAAAGTCAAAGACCAGATCGCGGTCCGGGGCAAAGGCCAGGGCCGGCAGGCCGGGGGGTGTGACCGTGCCGCTGGCATGGATTGCCGCCAGCGCCGCCTCGGCCAGGTCATGGTCATAGCTGTCGGGCAGAAACCCGGCCAGACCCAGGATCGTCGCCCGGTCGGTCGCATGGCCCTTGCCGGTAAAGGCCAGCGATCCGTGCAGCGACGCCTTCAGCCCCGCCGGGTGAAAGGGCGAGGCGCGCAACAGGTCCAGAAACCGCCCCCCCGCGACCATCGGTCCCATCGTATGGGACGAGGACGGGCCGACGCCCACCTTGAACATGTCGAAAACCGAAAGAAACATCGGGGGCCTTTCAGGTGGCGCTGCCCTCGGGCGGGCGGGCGTAAGAGGGTGCGGAAAAGATCGTCTCGCCCAGCCCTTCGGCCAGGGCAGCCCTGCGGGCGGCGGGGCGATCCTCGACGCTTCGGGCCAGGGCCTGCAGGTTCGGCAGCGCCGACAGGTCCAGCCAGCCGCGCCGGTCGGTCGGATAAAGCGCCAGCCAACGCAGCAGGGTGACGATATAATAGGTCAGGATCGTCGGCTGATCGGCCTTCAGCCAGCCCGGCCGATCCGTCTCGATCATCCGTTCGATCAGGCCCAGATGGCGCAGCAATCGTTGCACGGTCGCGGTGCGAAAGGCACCGACACCCTCCAGCGACCCGGCATATTTGTCGGGGTAAAAATGCATCCGCACATCGGCATGCAGCGTGTTCGAGGTGAAGAACAGCCATTTCAGAAAGGCGCCCCGTTCAGCCGATCCGGGCGCGGGGGCCATCTGGCCATGGGTTTCGGACAGCCATAGCAGGATGGCTGCGGTCTCGAACAAGGTACCGTCGGGCGTGGTCAGGGCCGGGATCAGTCCGGTCGGGTTGATCGCCCGATATTCCGGGCTGTCCTGATCGCGGCGGCGGCGGTCGACCAGCGATGTCTGATAAGGAACGCCCATCTCCTCCATCACCAGACGGACGATCAGCGACGCATTGTCGGGGGCATAATGCAGGACATACATGGCTTGGCCTTTTTTCCCGACTATGAACCGGGACAAGGCAAAGGCGAAGTCAGAATGCGACCTTTTTCGCGCTGAAACTGTCCAGGATCAGCCGCTGGTGAAATCCGCCAGCAGCTTCACATTCAGCCCGATGATCACCAGTGCGATCAGCCAGCCCAGCGCCGCCAGCCACAGGGGCGCGGTCAGGGTGCCCAGCTTCTGCCGGTCGGTCGTGAACAGGATCAGCGGGACGACGGCAAACGAGAGTTGCAAGGACAGGACCACCTGCGTCAGGATCAAAAGCCGCCCGGTGCCTTCCGACCCGTAAAGGATCGTTACCGCCGCCGCCGGAAGGATGGCCAGTGCCCGCGTCGCCAGACGGCGCAGCCAGGGCGGCAGGCGCATCTCCAGAAAACCCTCCATCACCACCTGCCCGGCCAGGGTCGCGGTCACGGTCGAATTCAGCCCGCAGGCCAGCAAAGCCACGGCAAAGAGGGCCGGCGCCGCCGCCCCGCCCAGAAGCGGGCCGATCAGCGCATGGGCCTGATCCAGTTCCGCCACATCGGTCTTGCCCACCGCATGAAAACTCGCCGCCGCCAGGATCAGGATCGAAGCATTGATCAAAAGCGCAAACATCAGCGCGATGGTGCTGTCCAGCGTCGCATAGGTCAGGGCCTGACGCTTTTCCCCCTCGCTCTCGCCCCAGGCGCGGGTCTGGACGATGGCCGAATGCAGATAGAGGTTATGGGGCATCACCGTTGCGCCCAGAATGCCCAGCGCCAGATAGAGCATGTCAGGATTGCGCAGGATTTCCGTCGTGGGCGCAAAGCCCCGGATCACCTGCCCCCAGTCCGGGTCCGCCAGGGCGATCTGGATCGCAAAGGACGCGGCGATGATCGCCAAAAGGGCGACGACAAAGACCTCCAGCTTGCGAAAACCCCGCTTTTGCAACCACAGGATCAGGAACACGTCCAGCGCGGTGATCAGCACCCCCAGTTCCAGCGGAATGCCGAACAACAGGTTCAGCCCGATGGCGGTGCCGATCACCTCGGCAATGTCGGTGGCGATGATCGCCAGTTCCGCCAGCGCCCACAGGGGCCAGGCCACCCAACGCGGAAAGGCGTCGCGGCAGGCCTGCGCCAGATCGCGCCCGGTGCCGATCGCCAGCCGCGCGCAGAGCGACTGCAAGACAATCGCCATCAGGTTCGACAAAAGCGCAACCGACAAAAGCGTATAGCCGAACCGCGATCCCCCGGCCAGCGAGGTCGCCCAGTTGCCGGGGTCCATATAGCCGACCGCGACCATATAGCCCGGCCCCAGAAAGGCGGCGAACCGCCGCCAGCGCCCGACGGGCACCACGACCGAGCGATGCACATCCGACAGGGCCGCATCCCCCCTGCCCCGCCGCCATCCGTCCGGGCGGCCGGCGCCGATACTCATCAAGGACAGGGGCGAGGACATGGGGTCACTTCTTGTAAATGAGACTTATTCTCATTTCATATGTCTGACGCCCGCTGTCAAGTGGGGGCTCTGCCCCCACGCCCCCGGGATACTTATGGACAGAAAATGAGGCACGACCATTTTCTGTCCTGAAATATCCTCGCCGAAGGCAGCCCCTCGCGGAACCGTGCGCCAGCACGGGGCCGTGAGAGGAAAGGAATGGCGCCCCGCAAGGGGCGCCGCAATTGGATAGCGCTGCGACAGGCGCGCCCTCACACATCCAGCTCTTCGACGAACCGCGCGTTCTCGCTGATATACTGGAACCGCAGTT
>CAZKJZ010000019.1:21593-26256 GCA_964553145.1 uncultured Frigidibacter sp.
ACATCCAGCTCTTCGACGAACCGCGCGTTCTCGCTGATATACTGGAACCGCAGTTCCGGCTTCTTGCCCATCAGCCGTTCGACCAGATCGCCGGTTGCGCCCGGCTCATCCTCGTCGATCGTCACCCGGATCAGTTTGCGGGTTTCGGGGTTCATGGTCGTGTCCTTCAGATCCTTGGCGTCCATCTCGCCCAGACCCTTGAACCTTTGCACATCGATCTTGCCCTTGCCGCCCAGCCCCTTGGCCAGCATCCGTTCCTTTTCGGCATCGTCCGCCACATAGATGCGCCGCGCGCCCTGGGTCAGCCGGTAAAGCGGCGGGCAGGCCAGATAGAGGTGCCCCTTGTCGATCAGGGGCCGCATCTGGGTGAAGAAAAAGGTCATCAGGAGGCTGGCGATATGGGCGCCGTCGACATCGGCGTCGGTCATGATGATGATCTTGTCGTACCGCAGATCGTCAATGTTGAACCGCGTGCCCATCGACACGCCCAAAGCCTCGCAGATATCCCGTATTTCCGCATTGTCGCCCAGCTTGTTCGATGCGGCCCCCAGAACGTTCAGGATCTTGCCCTTCAGGGGCAGCAGGGCCTGGGTCTCGCGGCTGCGCGCCCCCTTGGCGCTGCCCCCGGCGCTGTCACCCTCGACGATGAACAGTTCCGTCC
Organism: uncultured Frigidibacter sp.; assembly: GCA_964553145.1. Classification (GTDB taxonomy): domain Bacteria; phylum Pseudomonadota; class Alphaproteobacteria; order Rhodobacterales; family Rhodobacteraceae; genus TMP-24. The sequence goes on from CAZKJZ010000019.1 coordinate 22,255, forward strand.
CCTCGCGGTTCTTGGCCGTGCAGTCGGTCAGCTTGCCCGGCAGGCGCAGCCGCTTGGTCGCCGATTTCCGCTGGGTTTCCTTTTCGGCCCGGCGCCGCAACCGTTCCTCGGCGCGCAGGACCAGAAAATCCAGAATGGCGCCTGCCGATTTCGGGTCGGCCGCCAGCCAATTGTCGAAATGGTCGCGGACCGCACTTTCCACCCAGCGCGCGGCTTCCTCGGTCGACAGCCGGTCCTTGGTCTGGCCGACGAACGAAGGCTCGCGGATGAAGATCGAGATCAGCGCGCAGCCGCCGGTCAGCATATCCTCGCGCGTGATCTCACTGGCCTTGCGGTTCTTGACCAGCTCGCCGTAAGCGCGCACACCCTTCAGGATCGCCGCCCAGAAGCCGGCCTCATGCGTGCCGCCCTCGGGCGTGGGGACGGTATTGCAATAGGAATGCAGAAAGCCGTCGCGCGAGGGCGTCCAGTTGATCGCCCATTCGACCGATCCGGGCACGCCGAACTTCTCCTCGAAACCCACGCGCCCGGCAAAGGGTCGGTCGGCATAGGTCGATGATCCCGCCATGCTTTCGGCCAGATAATCCGACAGGCCGTTCGGAAAGTGAAAGACCGCCTCGCTTGGCGTATCGCCATCGGGCAATTCCGACTTCCAGCGGATTTCGACGCCCGAGAAGAGATAGGCCTTCGACCGCGCCATCTTGAACACACGGTGGGGCCGCAGCGCCAGCGATCCGAATATCTCGGCATCGGGGTGAAAGGTGACGCTCGTCCCCCGCCGGTTCGGGGCGGCCCCGACCTTGCGCACCGGCCCCAGCGGCACACCGCGCGAAAAGCTTTGCTCGTAAAGCTCTTTGTTGCGCGCCACCTCGACCACCATCCGGTCCGACAGGGCATTGACGACCGAGGAGCCGACGCCGTTCAACCCGCCCGAGGTCGAATAGGCCTTGTTCGAAAACTTGCCCCCCGCATGCAGCACGCAAAGGATCACCTCCAGCGCCGACTTGCCGGGGAATTTCGGATGGGGATCGACCGGCATGCCGCGGCCATTGTCGCGGATTGTCACCGACCCGTCGGCCAGATGCTCGACCTCGATCCGGTTGGCATGGCCCGCCACTGCCTCGTCCATGGAATTGTCCAGGATCTCGGCCACCATATGATGCAGCGCCCGTTCATCGGTGCCGCCAATATACATGCCGGGACGCTTGCGGACGGGCTCCAGCCCCTCCAGCACCTCGATGCTGCTGGCGTCATACGTGTCCGGCCCGCCAGAGAGGAGATCGTTGGCCATGTTTTCCCCCGGGGGGCTGCTCGTTATCGTTGGGGGCCGATTAGACCATGCACGGCGCGCGGGTGCAAGGCGCGCGGCGACAGGTGGCCTACCGCCCCCGCAGCCAGTCGGCCAGTGCGCCTTCGTCCAGGACGCCCTGGGCGGCGCGGATGATGATCTGGCCGGTCTCCTCGGTGGCCCAAAGGACCACATGGCCGTTCAGCGCCAGAACCGCGTCCATGGCCCGAAAGGCGGTCCGCTTGTTTCCGTCGTTGAAGCAATGGCCCTGCGCGATGGCGACCGCATAGGCCGCGGCCAGATCAAAAGGATCGGCGATCATCCCATAGGCAAGCCGGTTTTCGATCCGCGCCAACGCCCCTTCAAGCGACTTGTCACGGGCCTTCCCCGGCAATTCACCGGCGTTGAGGACCGCATCATGCATGGCCTCGTCAAGGTCTTGCGGCAGAAGGCGGAACTCCACCTGCAGTCACTTGTCGCGCAGGTAGTCCAGAACGGGCTGCACCCGCTCACGCGACTGTTCCAGATATTCCATAAGCTCTTCGCGCGTCACCTGGCGGTGGGTTGCCGTATCCTGGGTCGCCCCGGCCGGAACCAGATAGGCGACGAGCTGCGAATTCTTCAAAATCGCCACCGGCTTGCCGTTTGCGCGGTCCAGCACCTTTTGCGGTTCCCGCAGTTCGGTGATGGTCGCGATCTGGTTGGTCAGCAGTCTGGTCATGGAGAGCCCCATCTGAATGGGCATCAAGATACACATTCAGATGTAAAAAATCAAGGGCCCGCCCCGGGGCCTCACCCCCGCACCTTCCGCCGGCCCTATTCCGGTTCCGCCACCCGCATCGCCCACATGGCCTGAAAGGCCGGGCGGGTGTGCAGGCGTTTCAGCCAGCCGTGCAGGGCCGGGAACTCCGCCATCAGCCCCGCATCCGGCGACGCATAGCGCACCATCTCGGCCATGTTGATATCGGCCGCCGTGAACCGTCCGCCAACCAGATAGTCCTGCGCCGCCAGATGCGCATCCAGGACCGCAAAGGGGCGGCGGAGCTGGTCGCAGGCCGCGGCCACCTCGGGCGTGCCGGTCTTGCCATCGCGATGGGCAAAGGTGATGACAAGGGCCGGTTCCTCGACGGAGGTCGCGCCGTAAAGGCCCCATTGCTGCATCAGCGCATCCTCGGCCGCGTCCGCTGGCGCAAGCGGCCCGCCGAACCTGCGCGCCAGATAAAGCGTGATCGCCACCGATTCCGACAGGACCAGCCCGCCATCCTGCAGCACCGGAATGGCGCCCGCAGGCGACAGGGCCAGAAACTCTGGCGAGCGGGTGTTCAGCGGCGGCTCTGCAGCGCCCGCCTTCAGCCGGTAGGCCTGCATCACCGGCACATGGTCAAACGCCTGCCCCAGCTCCTTCATCAGCCAGATCGGCCGCGTCGCGCGCGACCGGGCCACACCATAAATCCTGACCATCGTCCCCTCCCTTTCCGGCCGAGGCTACCGGGGAACAGGCCGGGACGAAAGCCCCCGGGTTTGACACGGATCAAGGCGGGCCTGCCGCCATCGCCCAACTCTTTCGCGATGATGCGAAGGGAGATGATCATGAGTGAAGAGGTTTCGCCTGCCCCCGCCGATACCGGCGCCGCCGTCGAAGGCACCGGCCCGAAAAGCTTTCCCACAGCAGAGGCCAGCCCCCTGAAAGAGGCATTCGAAAGCGGGGCCTATCCCTATGCCCGCCCGATCGGCCGCCTGGCGTATGAGGCGGAAAAGGCCCGCCTTCAGGCCGAACTGCTCAAGGTGCAGATCTGGGCGCAGGAGACCGGGCAGAAATTCGTAATCCTGATGGAAGGGCGCGATGCCGCCGGCAAGGGCGGCACGATCAAGCGGTTCATGGAACATCTGAACCCGCGTTACGCGCGTGTCGTCGCCCTGACCAAGCCGTCGGATGTGGAAAAGGGCCAGTGGTTCTTTCAGCGCTATGTGCAGCACCTGCCGACCGCGGGCGAAATCGTCTTTTTCGACCGCAGCTGGTACAACCGCGCCGGCGTCGAACGGGTGATGGGCTTTTGTTCGCCGACCGACTATCTGGAATTCATGCGCGAGGCGCCGGAAATCGAGCGTATGCTGGTCCGGTCGGGCATCCGGCTGCACAAATACTGGTTCTCGGTCACCCGCGAAGAACAGCGCAAACGCTTCATCGCCCGCGAAACCGACCCGCTGAAGCGCTGGAAGCTGTCACCCATCGACAAGGCGTCGCTGGACAAGTGGGACGATTACACCGAGGCGAAAGAAGCGATGTTCTTCTATACCGACACCGCCGACGCACCCTGGGTGATCGTCAAGTCCGACGACAAGAAACGCGCGCGGCTGAACGCCATGCGGCACTTTTTGTCCACGCTGGACTATCCCGACAAGGATGACAGCGCCATCGGCGCCCCCGACCCGAAGATCGTCGGCCGCGCTGCGCAGGTGCTGGAAAAGAACGGCCATATCTATGAAACCGCGACCCATCCCGGCACCCGGCACAAGAACGGCCACTGAACACCGCTGCCCCACCCCAGCGCACCCATGCCGTTCGGCACCTCCCCCGTTGGGGCAGGGCTAACCGCATATGACTTGCGATCTCGTGGTAGCCCCCTCCGCCTGCGGCTCCCCTCCCCCTCCGTGGATAGGGCAGGGCTATCGCATATGGCTGATAGCGTTGAGGAGGTATTGGTCATTCCAGG
>CAZKJZ010000020.1:0-4118 GCA_964553145.1 uncultured Frigidibacter sp.
GGCCCTCGCGGCTGGAGCCGCTCGGGCGTTCTTCACCAGCCGGTCGCGGCGCCCGGGTCACTTGCCCCGGGCTTTGGCTGGGGACTTGGGGGATGATGCGCCGCTACCTCTTCCCCCTTTTCCTCGGTCTTGGTGGGATCGCCATCCTGATCAACCTCGGCCTGTGGCAGGTCCGCAGGCTGGCCTGGAAAGAGGCGCTTCTGGCGGCGATCGAGGCCAGGATCCATGCGCCCGCCACCGACCTGACCGCCGTGCCGCAGCCCGAACCGGCGGCGGATCAGTACCGGCCGGTCACGGCAGCGGGCCGCGTGACAGGGCAGGAACTTCTGGTCCTGTCCGGCCAACAGGATGTGGGCGCCGGCTATGAAATCATCGCGGCCTTTGAACTGCCGGACGGGCGGCGGGTGATGCTGGACAGGGGCTTCGTGCCCGAAGCGGCGCGCGACACGCCCCGGCCCGCCACGGCGCTGACCGTCACCGGCAACCTTCTTTGGCCGAACGAGGCCGACAGCTATACCCCCGCTCCCGACCCGGCCCATCATCTGTGGTTCGTCCGCGATGTGGCCAGCATGGCCGACTATCTTGAAACCGAACCCCTGCTGGTCGTGGCCAGAACGGCAAAGGGACAGGACCCTGCCATTATCCCGGTGCCCGTAGGCACTGCGGGCATCCCGAACGACCATCTGCAATATGCGATCACCTGGTTTTCGCTGGCGGTGGTCTGGGCGGGGATGACAGTCTATTTTCTGTGGCGTATCAGTCGCAGAACCGATTAGGGACAGGATATGCGTTACATTTCGACCAGGGGCGCCGCCCCGGTTCTGGGTTTTGGCGAAGCGATGCTGACGGGGCTGGCCCGCGACGGCGGCCTTTACGTTCCCGAAGTGATCCCCGCCATGTCGGCCGATCAGATCACGGCACTGGCGGGCCAAAGCTATGAAGAGGTCGCGTTCCGGGTGATGCAGCCCTTCACCGGCGACGCGTTCAGCGATGCCGAACTCAGGGGTGCCATCGAACGCGCCTATCAGGGCTTTGGCCATGCCGCCCGCGCGCCCATGGTGCAACTGGCCCCGAACCATTTCCTGCTGGAACTGTTCCACGGCCCGACGCTGGCGTTCAAGGATTTCGCCATGCAGCTGATCGGGCAATTGTTCCATATCGCGCTGGCCCGCGACGGCCGCCGGATCACCATCGTCGGCGCCACCTCGGGCGACACCGGGTCCGCCGCGATCGAGGCCTTCCGCGGGCTCGACAATGTCGATGTCTTCATCCTTTACCCGCATGGACGGGTCAGCGAGGTGCAGCGCCGCCAGATGACGACCCCGTCCGAAGGCAATGTCCACGCGCTGGCCATGGATGGTACGTTCGACGATTGCCAGTCGCGGCTGAAGGACATGTTCAACGATTTCGCCTTTCGCGACGAGGTCGGGCTGGCGGGGGTCAATTCGATCAACTGGGCGCGGGTTCTGGCGCAGGTCGTCTATTACTTTACCGCCGCCGTGGCGCTGGGCGCCCCGCACCGGCCGGTCAGCTTTACCGTGCCCACCGGCAATTTCGGTGACATTTTCGCAGGCTATATAGCCAAGCGCATGGGCCTGCCGATCGACCGGCTGGTCATCGCCACCAACCAGAACGATATCCTGCACCGCTGCCTGACCACCGGTCGCTATCAGATGGGCCAGGTCGAACCGTCGATCAGCCCGTCGATGGATATCCAGATTTCGTCGAACTTCGAACGCGCCCTGTTCGAGGCTTATGGCCGTGATGGCCATGCCGTGGCCGCGCTGATGGAGGAGATGAAGGCAACGGGCGGTTTTACCGTCAGCCAGGGCGTGCTGGGCACGCTGCGCGCCACCTTCACCTCGGGCCGTGTGTCCGAGGAGGGGACGCTGGCCGCGATCCGTGCCGAACGCGCGGCCTCGGGCGAACTTCTCTGCCCGCATTCGGCGGTCGGGGTCGCGGTCGCCGGGGACCATCTCGGGCCGGTGCCGATGATCACGCTGGCCACCGCCCATCCCGCCAAATTCCCTGATGCTGTGGAACAGGCCACCGGCATCCGCCCGGCCCTGCCCGCCCGCATGGCCGATCTTTTCGAACGGCCCGAACGGGTCACCCGCGTCGGCAATGATCTGGCCGCGCTGGAAACCCTTGTCCGTGAAAGGCGCCGTGCATGAAGACCGAACTGACCATTCTGCCGAACGGGCTGCGCATCGTCAGCGAGGCGATGCCCGGCCTTCTGTCGGCCTCGGTCGGCATATGGGTGACGGCGGGCGGGCGCCACGAGCGGCCCGAACAGAACGGCATCGCCCATTTTCTGGAACATATGGCCTTCAAGGGCACCAAGCGCCGGTCGGCCCTGCGCATCGCCGAAGAGATCGAGGATGTGGGCGGCTATATCAACGCCTATACCTCGCGCGAGATGACGGCCTATTACGCCCGCGTCCTGCAGGCCGATGTGCCGCTGGCGCTGGACGTGCTGGCTGACATCGTGCTGAACCCTTTGTTCGACAAGAAGGAAATCGAGGTCGAACGCCATGTGATCCTGCAGGAAATCGGCCAGGCGCTGGATACGCCCGACGACATCATCTTTGACTGGCTGCAGGAGGCGGCCTATCCCGATCAGGCCATCGGCCGCACCATCCTGGGTCCGGCCGAACGTGTGTCCTCGTTTGGCCGCGCCGATCTGAAGACCTTCGTCACAGATCACTACCGCCCGGAACGGATGATCATCGCAGCGGCGGGTGCCGTTGATCACGCCGCCCTTGTCGCTCAGGCCGAGGCCCTGTTCGGCCAGCTGAAACCCAAACCCGCCGGCCGGTTCGAACCGGCCCGCTGGCAGGGCGCCGAACGGCGTGAGGTCAAGGATCTGGAGCAGGTCCATTTCGCCATGGGCTTTCGCGGCCCGGCCTACCGGGACGCCGACATGCATACAGCGCAGGTCTATGCCACGGCTGTTGGCGGCGGCATGTCCTCGCGTCTGTTTCAGAAAATCCGCGAGGAACGGGGCCTCTGCTATTCCATCTATGCGCAGGCCGGGGCCTATGACGATACCGGCATGATCACCATCTATGCCGGCACCTCGGCCGAGGAAATCGGCGATCTTTGCACGCTGACGATGGACGAGCTGAAGCGCGCCGCCGATGATCTGTCCGAGGCCGAGGTGGCGCGGGCGCGGGCGCAGCTGAAGGCGGGCCTTCTGATGGGGCTGGAAAGCCCCTCGGGCCGGGCCGAACGGATGGCGCGCTATCTGGCGATCTGGGGCCGGGTGCCGGGGCTGGAGGAGGCGACGGCAGAGGTCGACGCCGTGACCGTGGCGGCGGTCCGCGATTTCGCCGGGCGCCTGACGGGTGGTGCCGATGCGGCCCTGGCGCTTTACGGCCCGGTCAACGCGGCACCCGGTTTGCAGGCGCTGAAGGAAAGGCTTGCGGCCTGATGGCGCTGATCCGGCGCAAGCTGAGGATCGAGACCGAGCGGCTGACATTGCGCCTGCCGGCCCATTCCGACTATCGCGGCTGGGCGGCGCTGCGCGACGCAAGCCGCGCCTTCCTGACGCCCTGGGACCCCTTGTGGGCCGAGGATGCGCTGTCGCGCAAGTCCTTTACCAACCGCGTCTATTGGGCGGCCCGGGCCGAGGCGCAGGGCACCGCCCTGCCGCTTTTTCTGGTCCGCCGCGCCGATGGCGCGCTGGTCGGCGGCCTGACCTTGGACAATATCCGCCGCGGCCCGGCCCAGGCCGGAACCGTCGGCTACTGGATCGGCGCCCCCCATGCCCGTCAGGGCTATATGCGCGAGGCGCTGGAGGCGGTGGTCCATTACGCCTTTACCGAACTTGACCTGTCGCGGCTCGAGGCCGGGTGCCTGCCCGAAAACGCCGCCTCGCGCGGGGTGCTGGAAAAGGTCGGCTTCAAGTATGAAGGCGTGGCGCAAAGCTATCTGCAGATCAACGGACGCTGGCGCAATCATGTGCTTTACGCCAATCTGAGGGCCGACCGGCGCGGACGGACGGACGTGGGCTAGGGGGGGGGGGAACCCCCCCCCACCCCCCGGGGGATTTTGGTGCGAGATGGAGGGGGCGAAATAGGTGGGGGGGGGGGGGGTTTGGGGGGGGGAGGTTTGGG
>CAZKJZ010000020.1:4128-26228 GCA_964553145.1 uncultured Frigidibacter sp.
CGCGGACGGACGGACGTCGGTTGACCCGAACGGGTGGGGGCTCTGCCCCCACACCCCCGGGATATTTGGGAACTGATGAAGGGGCAGCATGACGGTCTGGGTGGCTTTGTTGCGGGCGGTGAATGTGGCCGGGGTGAACCGGCTGCCGATGGCCGAGTTCCGCGCGATGCTGGAGGGGATGGGGCTGGAGGGCGCCCGAACCTATATCCAAAGCGGCAATGCGGTCTTTCGGTCGGGTAAGGCGGCGCCAGATCTGGCGGGCGCGATCGCCGACGGAGTTCTGGCCCGGTTCGGCTTTCGCCCCCCCATCCTGATGCTGACCCGCGAGGCGCTGGCGGCAGCGGTGGCGGCGAACCCCTATCGGGGCCAGCCGGGCGACAAGGTGCATTTCTTTTTCATGGACCGTGAACTGCCGCGCGCGACCGGGGATTTTCTGAAGTCATTGGCGGCACCCGGCGAGGAATGGCGCTGGCAGGGCCGCGTCCTGTGGCTGCATCTGCCCGACGGGATCGGCCGGTCGAAGCTGGCGCACAGGGTGATGAACCTGCCGATCGACATCACGGCGCGCAACATGAAGTCAGCCGAGGCGATCCTGGCCCTGGCCGACAGGCTGGCGGGCGCCTGATGCTGAACCCGGCCGACGAAGCCTTTGCCATGGGGATCGAGGCCGCGCTGGGGCCGGGCGTCGTGGCGCCGGTCGAACCGCGCTATCTGGAAGAGCGGCGCGGCCGGGTGCAGGGTCAGGGCGCCTTTGTGGCACGGCCCCGCGATGCGTGGCAGGTGGCGGCGCTGGTGCGGCATTGCGCGGGCGCGCGCGTCGGTATCGTGCCCTATGGCGGCGGCACCGGTCTGGTTCTGGGGCAGGTGATGCCCGATGGCCCCCTGCCGCTGATCCTGTCGCTGGAACGGCTGGCGGGGGTGCGGTCCATCCACCCCGAGGAAGGCGTGCTGGTCGCGGGCGCGGGCACGGTTCTGGCCGATCTGCAGGCGGCGGCGGCGGCGGCGGGGCGGCTGTTCCCCCTGAGCCTTGCGTCGCAAGGGACGGCGCAGCTGGGCGGGCTTCTGTCGACCAATGCCGGGGGCGTGAATGTGCTGCGCTATGGCAATGCCCGCGATCTGTGCCTGGGGATCGAGACGGTTCTGCCCGACGGGTCGCTGATGGCGGGACTGAAGCGGCTGCGCAAGGACAATAGCGGCTATGACCTGCGCAACCTTCTGATCGGGGCCGAGGGGACCCTGGGCATCATCACCGCCGCCAGCCTGAAACTTTATCCCGCCCCGCAGGCCACAGGCGTCGCGCTGATCGAGGTCACTTCGCCCGCCGCCGCGCTGACGCTTTTGTCGCTGGCCGGGGCACGGATGGCGGGATGCGTGACCGCGTTCGAACTGATCTCGGGTCAGGGGCTGGAGTTTCTGGCCGAGGCGATGCCCGACCTGCGCCAGCCCTTTGCCACCCCGCCCGGCTGGCTGGTGCTGATCGAGGTGTCCCTGCCCGAGGGGCTGGCCCCGGACGAGGCGCTGGCGGGCCTTTATCAGGCCGCGGGCGGGCTGGTCGGGCAGGCGCTGATCGCCCGGTCCGGGCGCGAGGCCGCAGATTTCTGGCACCTGCGCGAGATGATCCCGGAAGCCAACCGCCGGGTGGGCGCCGTCGCCTCGCACGACATATCGCTGCCCCTGTCGGACATTCCTGCATTCCTGACCGAGGCGGGCGCGCTGATCGCCGGGCTTGGCCCCTACCGGATCAATGCCTTTGGCCATCTGGGCGACGGCAACCTGCATTTCAACATCTTCCCGCCCAAGGGCGAGGCGGCGGCAGCCTGGCGCCCCCGCGCGCCCGAGATCGTACGCGCGGTGCATGATCTGGTCGCGGGCTACGGCGGCAGTTTCAGCGCCGAACATGGGGTCGGCCGGCTGAAGGTCGGCGATCTGGAACGCTATGGCGACCCCGCGCGGCTGGCGGCAATGCGGGCGATCAAGGCGGCCCTTGATCCCTTGGGCATCATGAACCCCGGCGCAGTTCTCAGGGCCGCTGGCTAGGCGGGCCGGACACTACTTTCCTGTTCACCCTGCAGGCCGAACCCGCTATGGGAAGGCGATCCCAGACGAAGGGCAAACCCATGCACGACATCCGCGCCATCCGCGACAATCCTGCCGAATTTGACCGGCGCCTGACCCGCCGTCCGGGGCAGCCAGCCATGTCGTCGCAGATTCTGGCGCTGGACGAGGCGAGGCGGACAATGATCCTGGCGGCTGAAACCGCGCAGGCCGCGCAAAATGCTGCCAGCAAAGAGGTGGGCGCCGCCAAGGCCCGTGGCGATGACGCGGAATTTGAACGCCTGCGCGCGCTGGTGGCCGAGAAAAAGGCCGAAATCGCCCGCCTGACCGAAGATGCGGGCGCCAAGGACGAAGCCCTGCGCCAGCTGCTGGCCACCCTGCCGAACCTGCCCCTGAACGACGTGCCCGACGGCGCGGACGAACATGGCAATGTGGAACTCCACCGCTGGGGCCAACCCGCGACCTTTTCCTTTGCGCCCCGCGAGCATTTCGACATTCCCGCCGTTCGCGCCGGGATGGATTTCGAGACCGCCGCCAAACTGTCGGGCGCCCGGTTCGTGGTGCTGAAGGGCGCCGTCGCCCGCATTCACCGGGCACTGGCGCAGTTCATGCTGGACCTGCACACAGGCGACCATGGGCTGACCGAGATGATCACCCCGGTTCTGGTCAAGGACGAGGCGATGTATGGCACCAACCAGCTGCCGAAATTCGCCGAAGACAGCTATCAGACGACCAATGGCTGGTGGCTGATCCCCACATCCGAAGTCACGCTGACCAACAGCGTTGCGGGCGACATACTGGATGGCGCCAGCCTGCCCCTGCGCATGACCGCCCATACCCAGTGCTTCCGCTCGGAAGCCGGCAGCGCGGGCAAGGATACCGCCGGGATGCTGCGCCAGCACCAGTTCGAAAAGGTCGAAATGGTGTCGATCACGACGCCCCAGGCATCGGCCGCCGAACATGACCGGATGACGACATGCGCCGAGGCGGTCCTGGAACGGCTGGGCCTGCCCTACCGCACCATGGTCCTGTGCACCGGCGACATGGGTTTCGGCTCGACCCGGACCCATGATCTGGAAGTCTGGCTGCCCGGCCAGAACTCTTATCGCGAGATCAGTTCCGTGTCGAACATGGGGGACTTTCAGGCCCGCCGCATGAATGCCCGCTTCCGCCCGGCGGGCGGCGGCAAGCCCGAGTTTGTCCATACGCTGAACGGGTCGGGCCTGGCCGTGGGGCGCTGCCTGATCGCGGTTCTGGAAAACGGCCAGACGGCGGATGGCGGCGTGACCCTGCCACAGGCTCTGGTGCCCTGGCTTGGTGGCAAGACCCGGCTGACGCCCGAGGGGCAACTGGTCTGACGCCCGCGCTTGACCTGCCCCGGCGCGGCCCCGATAGTCGGGGCGGACGGGGCAGGAAGGAAGGCCGAGAGCAGTGCTGAGCTACAGCGAAGAGATCGACTGCGCGGGCATCCGCATCCCCTTTCTGCCCGACATCATCACGCCGGTCATAGAACGCCCACTGCGCAACGGGCGGTACGAGGGCGGCGAGCGCGCCGCGCTGCGCACGCTTTTGCAGGCGGGTGACAGGGTGCTGGAACTGGGCGCGGGTCTTGGGCTTTTGTCCACGGTCGCCGCGCAACGGTCCGATGTCGCCTCGGTCACGGCGGTCGAGGCAAACCCCGGCCTGATCCCGCTGATCCGCGAAACCCACCGGCTGAACGGCACTGGCCATGTCGACCTGCGCCACGGGGTGGTGACGGCCGACCCCGGCGATCCGATGACCTTCTACCTGCGTCCGGACTTCTGGGCCTCTTCCCTGACACCGCGCCCCCGCGCCTATGTTGGCACAGCCGAGGTCCCGCGCGTCCCTTTGCCCGACCTCATCGCCGAACTGCGGCCAACCGTCATCGTCTGCGATATCGAAGGCGGCGAGGCGGGTCTGTTTGACGCGGTCGATCTGTCCGGCGTCCGGGCGATCATCATCGAATTTCACGAACGTGTGTATGGCGAGGCGGGGCGCGCCGCGATCGAGGCCACATTCACCCGCGCGGGCCTCAGCCTGTCAGACGCAGGCGCGGGCAGTACCGTGCGCTATTTCGAACGCCCCGCCCCCGCCCCCAGCCTTCTGCCCCCCCGCCCTTTCCGCGACCCGCCACCCGCCCGCGACCCAAGGGTCTTTGTCGCCACCTGTATGAAGGACGAAGGCCCGTTCATTCTGGAATGGATCGCCTGGCACCGGTCGATGGGCATCACCGACATTGCGGTATTCACCAACGATTGTTCGGACGGAACCGACCGGATTCTGGACCGGCTTATGGATTTGGGTCATGTCCTGCATCTGCCGAACCCGGCCCTGCCGCTGAAGGAACCGGCCCTGCAGCCCAGCGCTCTGAACTATGCCCATTTCCTACGACCGATGCGCGAGGCGGATTATTTCATCTCGATGGATGTTGATGAATTCATCAATGTCCGGCCGGGGCAGGGCCATCTGAACGACCTTTTCGCCGCCGTGGGCCCCTTCGATGTCCTGTCGATGACCGAGGTGAATCATGGGGCGAACCAAACCGAAGGCTTTACCCCCGGCTGGATGACCGAACAGTTTCCGCTGCACGGCTCTGTCACCCCCGGCCCCCGCCGCGCCCGGCGCGGGGTCAAAAGCATCGTGCGCCTGTCGCCCCTGGTCGAACGGCTGCGCAACCACCGGCCCGACATGTTCAGCCATCTGCGCCCGCTGACCTGGCTGGACGGATCAGGCCGCCCGCAACCGACCCTGCCCGCCGACCGGGGCGAAAACGGGCTGGACTGCCGGGGCACCTATGACCTTGTGCGGCTGGAACATTACCCGCTGCGGTCGCTGGAAAGCTATCTGGCCAAGATGTTCCGGGGCGATGTGGTCGTCGCCAACAAGCGCGTCTCGCGGACCTATTGGCGCAGCCGCAACCGGAACGAGGAAGACAGCGCCAACTTCGGCCTCCGCCTGACCCGCGCCCACAGCTGGTACGACGAGCATCTGGCGGGCGACCGGCTGCTGATGGACCTGCACAGGGCCGCCTGCGCCGCCCATGCGGCGCGGATCGCCGACCTGCTCCACCAGCCCGACTTCCGCGACCGCCGCGACTGGATCCTGTCAGAGGCCTGGGTCAGCTGAACCCGTCGCGCCAGATCGGGTTCGACCAGGCCCGCCGCCCGGCAGCGTCAATCACCGTGACCCGCAGCCAGGGCGATTTCCAGAACCGTTCCAGCGTCAGGCTGGCGCGGGTCATCGACAGGCCATGAGCGGCCCGCGCCGCCTGCCCGAACCCCTGCACGATCACCGACCGGGCGGCGGAACATTCCACCTCGATCCCCTTGTCGGTCAGCGCGATCCGTCTGATCTCAGGCCCTTCTGTCGAATAATGCTGACCCGCCTTCAGCGCGGCAACCAGGGCCTCGGGGTCGTTTTCCTCGGCCTTGACCATGACCCAGCCGCCGAAATGGTCGGGCTCGTTGAAATGCGCGTCATCAGTGGCCACCGCCGTCAGCCGCCGCCCCCCGGACAGCAACAGATCGGCAATCGCCCAGCCATCGGCCCTGTCGCAGCCGGCGGCACAGCCGTGGTTATAGACCTCGACCGCATGGGCGGCGCTCACGCTTCGGGCATCGGCCAGCGTCAGGCCGGACCACTGCGGATGGGCGATGGCGACAAAGGCCCCCGCCGCCACTGCCCGTTCTGCCAGCGCCGGTGCCGTCTCCATTCCGGGCACCGCATGAAAGCCCGGGGCATCGGGCGGGGCGAAATCCTGCGGCAGACCCACGGCCAGCACATGCCAAAGCTCGCCGTTTTCCTGGGCGCCCGAATGCAGTTCCGCCCCCAGAATCGTCGTGAACCCCGGCGTCCGAAAGGCGCGCGTATCCACGATCGGATAGCCATAGGCGCCGATGAAATGGTCGGTCAGGGCCAGAAAGTCATAGCCCTCGTCCCGATAGCGGCGACAGACCTCGGCCGGGTCCAGCACCCCGTCCGACCGGGTGGAATGGGTATGAAGATTGCCGCGGAAGAACCGCCCCGGCGCGGTGAATGGATCTGACATGGGCACCTCTTGCACCGCTATCCTGCCATTCCGGCGCCAATCTGCAAGCACCCTGCGTTGCGCGCCGGGGCAATAAGTGGCAGAGCGGTCCCATGATCCTCTACCGCATGATCCTTGGCCTTGTTGCCCTGTGGCTGATGCTGCGCCACCGGCTGGCCGGACTGCCCGGCCATGGCGCCGAACGGATCGCTGCACCCCCCGCCCGCAGCGACCGGCCCCTGTGGCTGCATGCCGCCTCGAACGGTGAACTGACGGCGGCACGGCCCGCACTGCAGGCCCTTCTGGCGCGCGGCCTGCCAGTCTTGATCACCGTGAACAGCGAAAGCGCCCGCGCGCTGGCTATGGGCTGGGCCCTGCCCGGCACCAGCGTCCGGCTGGCGCCCCTTGACGCCACTGTCCCCCTTACCCGCTTTCTGGACCGGACCGGCCCCCGCGCGCTGGTGGTGATCGAAAACGAACTCTGGCCGAACCGCCTGCGGCTTATGGCCGCCCGGCGCATTCCGGTTCTGGTGCTGGGCGCCCGCCTGTCGGCCACCAGCGCCAAACGCTGGCACCTGCTGCCCGGCCTTGCCCGCCGCCTGATGGGTGCGATCGACTGGCTGGCCCCGCAGGACGACGCCTCGCGCGCGCGCTTCCTGTCGGTCGGTCTGGCGCCGGACCGGCTGGGGCCGACCCTGTCGCTGAAGGCCGCCACGATGGCCACAGCGAAGGCCCCAGCACCGGATGCCGTACCGGATGCCGCCCGCGACCTGCCCTTTGTCCGCGCCCTGACATTCCTTGCTGCCTCGACGCACGAGGGCGAAGAGGATCAGGTGCTGGATGCCTTTCTTCAGGCCCACGCCCGCCATCCCGGCCTGCAGTTGATCCTGGCCCCCCGCCACCCCCGCCGCCGCGACGAGATCGAGGTGGCGATTGCCGCGCGCGGCCTGCCCCTTGCCACCCGCTCGCGCGGGAAGGGGCCGGGGGCCGGGCAGACGGTCTATCTGGCCGACACGTTGGGCGAGATGGACCTGTGGTATCAGGCGGCGGGCCTCTGCTTCGTCGGCGGGTCGCTGACCGACCGGGGTGGCCATACGCCGTTCGAACCCGCCGCCCATGGCGCCGTGATCCTGCATGGCCCCAATCTCTCGAACTTCGAAGACCCCTACCGCGCCCTGACGGATGCCAAGGCGGCGGTTCTGGTGGCCAATGCGGATGACCTGGCCGCCGCCCTGATCCGGCTGGCGGGCGATGCGCCCGCCCAGGCCCGTCTGGCCAAGGCCGCCCTTGCCGCCCTGTCACCCCTCAGCGACGACGGGGCGCTGGCGCCATTCCTGGCCGCCCTTGACCGGCTGGCATAGCTGTCACGCCAAAGCCACAGAAGCGGCGCAAAGAACGGCTAGGCTGGTGGCATGGCCGTCATACAACTGTTACAAATCCGTTACAAAGCCCAGAGAGGCACCCGAGGCAGGGACCGGGACCACCCGGCAAACGAGCAGTGAAGAAAGACCGAATGACACCCAGCGCCGAGGCGCCCGCCAGCCAGCACGCCGCCCTTTGCTATCGCAGGACCGGCGGGGGTGAGGTGCAGATTCTTCTGGTCACCAGCCGCGACACCGGCCGCTGGGTGCTGCCCAAGGGTTGGCCGAAAAGGTCCGAGGACAGCGGCGCATCGGCGCTGCGCGAAGCCTATGAGGAAGCGGGCGTGACGGGCCGGGTGATGCCGGGCGTCGCAGGCTATTACGGCTATGACAAGATGATGCCTGCGGGTCCCGCCCTGCCCTGTCTGGTCAGCGTCCATGCGATCGAGACCGCAACCATGCTGCACCGCTTCCCCGAGGCCGGCCTGCGCCAGCGCCGCTGGTTCAGCCCCGCCGATGCGGCGGCAGCCGTGGCCGAACCCGAGCTGAAGACCCTGCTGGCGACCTTTCGCCCGCCTGCCTGACCCTTAGGATCGCATCATGGCTTGCAGTTGCCGGGAAAATCGCCATCTCTGCTGACAAGACCCGGACCGGAACCCGACCATGATCCGCTATGCGCTGACCTGCGACCAGAACCACCAGTTCGACAGCTGGTTCCAGTCGGCTGCGGCCTTTGACCGGCTGCAGGCGGCGGGTCATCTGGCCTGTGCGCTCTGCGGGTCCGCCAAGGTCAGCAAGGCGCTGATGGCCCCTGCCCTGCGTGCGGCCGAGGGCGAGGCCGCGTCGCCGCCCGCCCCGACCCCGCTGCAGCAGCCGGTGAGCGATCTGGAACAGGCCCTTGCCGCAATGCGCCGCCAGATCGAGGATCAGTCCGACTATGTCGGCCTGAACTTCGCCGCCGAAGCCCGCGCCATGCATGACGGCGATCGCCCCATGCGCGCCATCCACGGCGAGGCCCGCGCCGACGAGGCCCGCCGCCTGATCGAGGATGGCGTGCCTGTCGCCCCCCTGCCCTTCCTGCCCCGTCAAAGGCAGAACTGACGGCGGCCGCAGGGCCATTGGCATTTGACCTTTACGCGCGTCGCGCCCCGGACTTGATCCGGGGCCTCTGCCGGACCATGAGGCCCCGGAACAAGTCCGGGGCGCGCTGTCGGGGCGAAACACGGGCGCGACACAGCGACCGTGGCCCGGTCGGAGCGGGAGTGCCGACCGAATGCTATTCCCCCGGGTCGGCCCGACCGGCGGTTGATGCCCCTTGCCTATGGCGATAGGGTGGGGCCAATTCCCGAACGGGCATCCCCGCCCCAGTCATGCAGGCCGTTATGAACGCACGCACCCTTCCCATCCTTGGCGGTCTTTTCCTGCTGACGCTTGGCAGTTTCGCCGGCGGCATGTGGACCACCCACGCCGACTGGAAACCCTGGCAGCTGATGGACGAGGCGCGGCTGATGTGGAAATCCTGGCGCGCCACCGGCCTTTTTCTGCGCGACATGACCTTTGCCAAGCGGCAGGCGGTGGCGTCGGACGACCCGTTCACCGTGACCGACCCCGCCGCCGTCGCCCAAGGCGACTTATTGGTGCTGCGGCTGCAGGCCAAAAACCAGATGTCTGTGGCCGAACTTTATGATCCGCAAGGCAAGATCCTGCACAGCTGGCCCATCGACTATTCGACCCTGGTCAAGGGCGGCGACCCCGACCAGTTTCCCCATGCCGAACTTCTGATGCCCGACGGCTCGCTTCTGCTCAATTTCGACGATGGCCATGCGCTGGCCCGCATCGACGCCTGCGGCAAACCGATGTGGGTGCGCGACGACAAGGTCTTTCACCATGCGATCACCCGCGGCACCGATGGCGTCTGGGTGCTGGCCGAACCGGCCTGGGACGGCGGCAATGACCAGTCCTTTACCCGGATCGACCCCGAAACCGGCAAGACGGTCGAGGAAATCAGCCTTCTGCGCGACGTGATCCCGGCGACGCCGGGCGCGGGCACCGTCTTTACCCTCACCGACGGCTACAAGATCCCGGACCGTGCCAATGAAGACACCGACAAGGACATCCTGCATGTGAATGATGTCGAGGAACTGACCCCCGACCGCGCCGCCGCCTTTCCGACGCTGGCGGCGGGCGACCTGCTGGTCAGCATGCGCAACATCAATCTGGTCGGGGTGATCGACCGCAAAAGCCATGCGGTCAAATGGGCGCAGTACGGCCCCTGGCGCGACCAGCATGACCCGGATTTCGAAGCGGACGGCACGATCTCGGTCTTTTCCAACAATATGGAACGCAACCGCTCGACGCTTCTGTCGATCAATCCAGCGACCGGCCAGTGGCGCGACCTCTTTCAGGGCACCGACCTGTGGTTCAGTTCCTTCATCATGGGCAAGCACGAACGCCTGGCGAACGGCAACTGGCTGATCGCCTCGGCGATGGAGGGGCGGGTGCTGGAAGCCACGCCCGACGGCAGAACCGTCAGGGAATTCAACAACATCATTGACGAAAAATACAATAGTATCCTCAGTTCTGCCCAATTTGTCCCTAAGGGATATCTGGCGGCCCTGCCGGCCTGCGCAAACTGACGGACAAGTGGCGGCGCCCCCGACAGGGGCCCCGCGTTGAAGGAGAGGACGATATGGCAGCAACAATCAGACCGGTGATCCTGTCGGGCGGCACCGGCACGCGGCTTTGGCCGGTCTCGCGCGAAGGCATGGCCAAGCAGCTTTTGCCGCTGACCGACGACCTGACCATGCTGCAAAAGACCCTGACACGGGTGGCGGGGCAGGCCGATTTCGGCCGGGCGATGGTGGTCGGATCGCATGCCGTGCGCTTTACCCTGCGCGAGCAGGCCGACCTGGTGGCACCGGGCGCGATGATCGTGCTGGAACCGGCGCGGCGCGACACGTTCGCCGCCGTTCTCTTGGCGGCAGCCATCGTCGCCGCCGAAGACCCCGATGCCGTCTGCGCCGTCATGCCGTCCGATCACATGATCGCGGGTGAGGAATCGTTCCGTGCCGCCGTCCGCACCGCCGCCGCCCGCGTGGCCGTCGAAGGTATCGCCATCATCGGCGTCCGCCCGACCGAACCTGCCACCGGCTATGGCTATATCCGCCCGGGGCCCGAGGCCGGGCCGGGTGTACGCAAGGTCGAACGGTTCGTCGAAAAGCCCGATGCCGCCACCGCTGAAAAGCTGATCGCCGAAGGCTGCCTGTGGAATGCGGGCCTATTCGTGTTCCGCGCAGGCTGGCTGGTTCAGGCGGTCGAAGCGATGTATCCCGACGATGCCGCGCGCATGGCCGGTGCGGTCGCGGCGATGCAGGAAGATCTTGGGATGTTCATCCCCGGCGCCGATTTCGCCAAGGTCACGCAGATTTCCTTTGACCATGCCTTCATGGAAAAGACCAAATCCGCCTATGTCGTGCCCGCCGATTTTTCCTGGTCGGATGTGGGCGACTGGAATGCTTTGTGGAAAGTCTCGGGCAAGGATGCCGACGGCAATGCGCTGAAGGGCGACGTGCTGGCCATCGGATCAAAGAACAACCTGATCCGCGCCGAAAGCCGCACGGTCTGCGTCCTGGGCGTCGATGACCTGACCATCGTCGAAACCGGCGATGCGGTCATGGTCACCCGCCGCGACCGCGCGCAAGAGGTCAAGGGGCTGGTCGATGCGCTGAAGGCGGCGGGCAAGCCGGTGGCCAGCGAACATCAGCGCAACCTCAGGCCCTGGGGCTGGTATCAGACCATGGATCTGGGCGAGCGGTTCCGCGTCAAAAGGATCGGCGTCAAGCCCGGCGCGAAACTGTCGCTGCAGCGCCATCACCATCGGTCCGAACATTGGGTCGTGGTGCGCGGCACCGCCGAGGTGACGATCGACGGCACGGTCCGCATCCTGCATGAAAACGAAAGCGTCTATATCCCGATCGGCGCGGTGCACCGGCTGGCCAATCCCGGTCGTATCCAGGTCGAGGTGATCGAGGTGCAGACCGGATCCTATCTGGAAGAGGATGATATCGAGCGGATCGAGGATGATTTCGGCCGCCGCTAGGCCCGGGGCTGGCGTGCGAGGGCTGCCTGCCCTCGCGCTCCCGGGGATATTTGGGAAGAGAAGAAGGCAGGATGGGTGGGGACTGGCAGGCGGGCTTAGGCGGCAAGCGGGTGCTGGTGACCGGCGCGGGCGGTTTTATCGGCCTGGCGCTGACCAGGGCGCTGGTGGCTGCGGGCGCGCGGGTGACGGTTCTGTGCCGCAGCCGTCCGCCTGCAGTTTTGGCGGGCGCCGGGGTCGAGATCAGGCGCGGGGCTTTGGCCGGCGCGGATGCGGTGCGGGCAGCCGTCGCCGGGCAGCAGGTTCTGTTCAATCTGGCCTATGATGTGCGGGCCTCGGCGGGCGACAATCTGACGGCCTTTGGCACCCTTTATGATGCGGCAGTCGCGGGCGGGGTGGCGCGGGTCGTGCATCTGAGTTCGATCGTTGTCTATGACGGTTGGCCGCAGGGGGCGGTGACCGAGCAGTCGCCGGTCACAATGCCCGCCTCGCCCTCGTACCGTCAGGCCAAGATCGCGATGGAGGAGCGGCTCTTGGCCGGGCCGCTGCCCGCCGCCATTCTGCAGCCGACGCTGGTCTGGGGGCCGGGATCGGCGCTTTGGACCGGGCGTCTGGCCGAGGCCCTGGCGGGGCCCGGGCTGCTGTTGCCCGATCCTGCGGGCCGGTTTCAGGGGGTGTTCGTCGAGGATGTGGTGCAGGCGGCGCTGCGGGCCGCCCTGCAGGCCGATCCGGGGCGCGAGCGGTTCATCGTCAATGGTCCGGCGCCGCTGGACTGGGCCGACCTTTTGAATGGCTATATGGCGGCGCTGGGGGGCGGGCGGCTATTGCGCGCCCCTGCGGATCAGTTGCGGCCCACGCCGGTCAGCGCCGCACCCGCTGGCCCGTCGGCAGCGGCGCGGGTCAGCGCCCTGGCCCGCCGCATTCTGGGGCGCGAGCGGGCCGAGGCACTCTTGGCGCTGCTGCGCCGACATGGCGGGGCGAAGGCGCCCCTGCGCCCCGACGCCAGCCTTTTTGCGCTGATGACCTCCACGGGCAGCGCCGCCCCCGATCTGGCCCGCGCCCGGCTGGGGTATGAACCCGTCTTTGGGCTTGAGGGGGGGCTGGCCGCCAGCCGCGCCTATATTGCCGGGTTTGCCCGGCACCAAGCCTGATCAGGCGCCGCTATCCACCACCTCGACATCATGGGTCAGGGTCGCGGTCTTGGCGATGATGGCCGAGGCCGAGCAATATTTCTCGATCGACAGATCGACGGCGCGCGCCACCTTGTCGGGGTTCAGGCCGCGACCGGTGACGGTGAAATGCATATGGACGCGGGTAAAGACCTTCGGGTCGCTGTCGGCCCGGTCGGCGTCCAGCGTCACCTGACAATCCTCAACCGGCTCGCGCCCGCGTTCCAGGATATGGATCACGTCATAGGCCGAACAGCCGCCCGTGCCGATCAGCAACAGCTCCATCGGGCTGGGGCCGGGCTTGGGGTGATCTTCGCCATGCGCGGTGCCAAAGGCGACGGCATGGCCGCTTTCGGTCTGGCCCACGAACGTGCGGTTGCCGGTCCAGCTTACGGTGGCTTTCATCGGGTCATCTTTCCTGTTCTTCGCCGGGGCGGATCATCTGAAAATGCTCGGTCACGGTCGAATAATCCTGATAGCCGCCGCGCGCCAGGGGCTGGAACAGGGTCGCGTCGAACCGGCCGCCCTGCAGGAACGCATCCTGCAGATGGACTCCGGTCACCTGCCCCAGGATCAGGAAATTATCCTTTCCGGTCAGCGTGATGACCTGCGCCAGGCTGCATTCCAGCGTCGCGGGCGCTGCGGCCGCGCGCGGGCAGTCGATCGTCACACACTCGGCACGCGCCACCTCTGCCAGATCAAACTCGTCGGTGCCGGGCGGGTAGGACCCCGATGTCAGGTTCATCGCCTGACGCTGGGCAAAGCCTGCGATATTGACGGCAAAGACCCCCGTGGCCATCACCGCCCTTACGCTGTCCTTGCGCCCGATCGAGGCGAACATGACCTGTGGCGGGTCATAGGCGATGGCGTTGAAAAAGGAATAGGGCGCCAGATTGTCGCCCATCGGCCCGCGTGTCGAAATCCAGCCGATCGGGCGCGGCTGGACGATGGCGGTGAACGGGTTGCGGGGCAGGCCATGACCGTCTTCGGGGCGGTAGAACATCGCGCTCTCTTCACATTTGCCCCAGAGCTAGGCCCATGTTACCCGCATCGGCAAGCAGATTCGGAAGGGCGCGCGCGGGTGTACAGGCTGGAGGAAGAGACCGAGGCCGACTGGTGGGAGGTAGAGGCACTTTACGACCTGTGCTTTGCGCCGGGGCGCACGGCGCTGTCGTCCTACCGGTTGCGCGACGGGGTCGAAAGCGTGACCGACCTTTGCCTTGTCCTGCGCGACGATATGAACATTCTGGCCGCCGTGATCCGCTATTGGCCGGTGCTGGTCGGCGGGCGGCGCGTTCTTCTGCTGGGGCCGGTCGCCGTGCACCCGACCCGGCAGGGCGAGGGGTTGGGGGGCCTTTTGATCCACGAAAGCCTGGCGCACGCCCGGCTTTTGGGGTGGGAGCGGGTGCTGCTGGTCGGCGACGCGCCCTATTACCGCCGCTTCGGTTTTGAAAAGATCGAAGGGGTCGAGATGCCGCCCCCCACCAACCCCGACCGTGTGCTGGCGCTGGAACTGGTGCCCGGCGCCTGGGCGGGGGTCAGCGGCAAGGTCACGCGCTTTGACGGGCCGCGCGCGGTGTTGCCGCCCGCGACCCCTTGATTTTGCAACCGCCGGGCCCAGTTCTGGATAAGTGAGCGGAGGGAACGGATGGCAGGCAACGGGATCGAGGGCGAGATTGTCGACGGCCTGCCCGGCCCGGTCGCGCAGGATGTGGCGGCACTGGCCCGAAGGGCGTCGCGGGTCAACGGCCCGGTCATCCGGCTGTTGAACGGGCTGGGCGGCAAGGCCGAAGCCTGGATGCGCCAACTGCCCGCACCGGCCCGCTCGGCGCTGGATCAGGGCGCCGAACGGATGCTGACCACGCTTTATCACGGCGCCGGGGGTGCGGCGCGGCTGATGCCGGATGCCGGACCCTGGGGCCACCGCATCGCGGCGCTGGCCGGGGGGGCTGCGGGCGGGGCCGCCGGGCTGGCCTCGGCTGCCGTCGAACTGCCGGCAACGGTGATGGTCATGTTCGCGGCCATGCAGCGCCAGGCCGCCCAGGCCGGGTTCGACCCTGAAAGCGAGGAGGTGCGGCTGATCTGTCTGGATCTTTTCGGTTCGGGCGCGCCGGGAACGGCGGCGGACGACGGGGTGAACAGCGCCTTTATCGGTGCGCGCCTGTCCATGAACAAGATGACGGTGCAGGCGCTGGTCGCCCGCATCGCCCCGGCCTTTTCGGCGATGATCGGCAAGACGCTGGCGGCCAAGGCGGTGCCGATCATCGGTGCGGTGACCGGCGCCGGGATCAACTATGTCTTCACCGCCTATTACGAGGATCTGGCGCGGGTGCGCTTTGGCCTGATGCGCCTGATGCGCGACCACGGGGAAGAGGCCGTCGTGCGCGCCTTTCGCCAGGAACTGGCGCGGACGTTGCCGGAATAGGGGTGATCCCTTGGCCCGCGACCGCTATCCCGCCCACCCGAAGTGTGATCGGCTCTGATCGAACCACCGACCGACCCGACCCGCCGGTGCCCCCTTCCGGACCGATCAGGGGACGTGCCAGTGGCACGTCACCCGGTCCGTTGGCCGGAGCGCAAGCGAAGGCCAGGGGGTGCGCCACCCACGCCGGACGGTTGGGCGTGGACAGCGCCCGCCGCCCGGTGGGCGGGCGCTGTCCACGCGGCTTTCGCCACGTGGACGGCTCTGCTCTGGCCGGTCGCGGCGCCCGAGGCGACGGCCTCGGGCTTTGACGGCGGGCTTGTTCCGATTGATGCGGTCTTGCCCTACCGGTGCCTACACGTCCTGCATGGCCAGCCAGTCCATCACGGCGGGGCGCAGGTTCAGCGTGCCTGCCGCCCGTTCGCGGTCGATCAGCGCCTTCAGGTCGGTCAGCCTGACCCGGCGGACCAGATGCTTGACCGGCCCGATCGAGGCGGGGCGCATCGACAGGGTGCGAAAGCCCAGCGCCGCCAGACACAGGGCCTCGACCGGGCGGCCCGCATCCTCGCCGCAAAAGGACAGATGCGTACCCGCCCGGTCGCAGCGCGCCACGATCTTTTCCAGAAAGGTCAGGAAGCTGGCGTTCAGCATGTCATAGCGCTTGCGCACCCGTTCATTTTCCCGGTCGGCGGCGAAAAAGAACTGCTTCAGATCATTGCCGCCGACCGAGATGAAATCGGCCTCGCGGAAGAACTCGTCGGGGGCAAAGGCCAGCGACGGGGTTTCCAGCATGGCGCCGATCTCCAGGATCGACGGCAGGCTGTGGCCCAGGCTGCGTTCATTCTCGACCTCGTCCAACAGGCGCTGACGGGCCTGCCGGAATTCGTCCGCCTCGGCGACAAAGGGGAACATGACGGTCAGGGGACGCCCCGCCGCCGCACGGAGAAGCGCCTGCAACTGCATCCGCAGGACACCGGGCTTGTCCAGCCCGACACGGATCGCGCGCCAGCCCATCGCCGGGTTCGGCTCCTCGACCCGCTTCATATAGGGCAGGACCTTGTCCGACCCGATATCCAGCGTGCGAAAGACGACGCGCTTGCCCTTCGCCGCCTCCATCACCCGGGCATAAAGCCCGGCCAGCTCGCCGCGCTTGGGCACATGGCTGCGCACCAGAAACTGCAGCTCGGTCCGAAACAGGCCCACCCCATCGGCGCCCGAAGGCGTCAGCGACGGCAGATCGGCCATCAGGCCCGCGTTCATGTGAAGCGCAACGGTCGTGCCGCAGAGCGCGGTCGCGGGCAGGTCGCGCAGCCCGGCATAGCGCTGCTGCGCCTCGGCCTGCATGGCGATCTTTTCGCGGAAAAACCGCGCGACCGTCTCGTCGGGGCGCAGATGGGCAATGCCCTGATCGCCGTCGACCAGAATATGGTCGCCGTTTAGCGCCTCGGTCGCGATCTTGTCGGCATGGATGACCAGCGGGATCGACAAGGCGCGGGCGACAACGGCGGCATGGCTGCCGACCGAGCCCTCCTCCAGCACCACGCCTTTCAGCCTGCGGCCATAGTCCAGAAGTTCGGCCGGGCCGATGTTGCGTGCCACCAGAATAGGATCGTCGGGCATCAGCGCGCCGGTGTCCTGGCCCTGCCCGGTCAGGATACGCAGAAGCCGGTTCGACAGATCGTCCAGATCGTTCAGCCGTTCGCGCAGATAGGGGTCGGGCACGGTTTCCAGCCGGGCGCGGGCGGCGGACTGTTCCTTTTCCACCGCCGCTTCGGCCGACAGGCCCCGGGTGATGTCTTCCTCCATCCGCCTGAGCCAGCCGCGCGAATTGGCGAACATCCGGTAGGCTTCCAGCACCTGCTGATGTTCCTGGTCGGCGATGGCGCTGGTCGTCACCATCGCATCGACTGACAGGCGCAGGTCGGCGACCGCCTTGTTCAGCCGTTCCTGTTCGCGGACCGGGTCATCGGCCACCGGGTTCGTGATCACGACACGCGGCTCATGCAGCCAGACCCGCCCCTCGGCGGCCCCTTCCTGCCCGGTGCCGCCCCGAAACATGACGGCGTGCTTGTGCGGCGCCTGCAGCGCCTCGCCCTCGCCGATGAAGGCGCCGAGTTCCGTCATCTCGGCCACCACCATGGCCACGACTTCCAGCGCATAGACCTCGTCGTCGGAAAACTGCCGCGCCACGCGCGACTGCACCACCAGCACCCCGACCTTTTCACCCAGCCGCTGGATCGGCACGCCCAGGAACGAGGAATAGATTTCCTCGCCCGTCTCGGGCATATAGCGGAAGCCCTTTTCCGCCGGGGCATTGGCGGTGTTGATCGGGCTGGATGTCTTGGCGACCCGGCCCACCAGCCCTTCGCCCATCTTCATCCGGGTCTTGTGTACCGATTCCCGCTTTAGCCCTTCGGTCGCGCACAATTCCAGCGTGTCATCGTCACGGAACAGATAGACCGAGCAGACCTCGGTCCCCATCGAATGGGCAATCAGCCGCACGACACGGTTCAGCCGTTCCTGCCCGGCGCCGGGCTCGGCAAGCGTGTCACGCAGGCGCCGCAACAGCTTGCGGCTTTCACTTTCCGTACGATCGGCCATTGCCCTTCCCGAATGTCCTATACCCTCTATAGGCGAAGCATTCCGCAATGGGGAAGGGGGAATGGCCGTATGGGGCGGCTGGGGGGCAGCGGGTTCCCGCTGTGCCTGTTCGGCAGGCATCCGGTCTTTGGCAACAAAAAAGGGAACGGCCGGGGCCGTTCCCTTCGGGTCTGTGTCTGGCGAAACTTACGCCAGCGCCAGGTTCGTCGCCGATTCCCGACCGTTGCGGTCACGCTCGACATCGAACGTCACGGCCTGGCCGTCGTTCAGCTGGCGGATGCCCGCACGTTCCAGCGCGGTGATATGGACGAAAATGTCCTTGGTGCCTTGCTCGGGGGCGATGAAGCCGTAACCCTTGGTGGCGTTGAACCATTTCACGGTGCCGTTAGCCATCGTGAGATCTCCTGTCTGTTTGCCATCCGCGATATGCGATGGCCCGGCGCAGTGTCGTCAAAGTCGCAACTGGCAGCCGAAAGCAGACAGAAGGTCGAAAGAAGAAGCTTTGCGGGGGCGCGTATGACGCATTTTTGCCAAAAAAGCAAGGGCCGTGCGATTCGGCGGCGAGGGGTCGCCGATGCGACCGAAATCCTCAGCCGCGCCGCTCCTCGCGCAGACGCTTTTGCAGGGCCGCGACAAAGGCTGCGACGCGGGCTTCGAACCGCGCCTCCAGCCGGGCGCGACCCAGTTTCAGCGTCTGCAACAGGACCCGGCCCGAAAAGCTTTGCGGCCGCACCTCGACCTCGACCGTCACGCGGGTATGGCTGCGCGACAGCTGCACCAGATCGGCACGGCCCGACAAAGCGAAATTGCTGCTGTCACCCGCAAGGGCAATCGCATGCGGGGCCTCCAGCGTGATCAGACGGGTGGTGATCAGCCTTGGCTTGCCGCGAAAAGGCACTGTCACCCGCCAGCCGGCGCCGGGCGCAGCACCGCTTGTCACCGGACCGATCCGCTCGACCGAAATCCCCTGCCGCAGGGCCGACCGTTCGAAACCGTCGACATCGCTCAGCAAGCGAAAGACATCGCCGATCGGCGCTTCGACATCCTGTTTGGACCGGAACTTCACGGGATCAGACCTTGCCTTTCACCTACCATGACCAGCGATCGGCCAGCCATCCGCGCAGAAGATATTCGGCGATGGCCCCCTTGCGGGGCGGGCGCACTGTGGGATGGGCACCGCGATAGACCTCGGCCATCTCTTCGCGCGTCAGCCAGCACGCATCCTCCAGTTCGGCCGGGTCCAGCGTGATCTGGCGCCCCTCGGCCTCGGCCAGGCAGCCGATCATCAGCGAGGCGGGGAAGGGCCAGGGCTGGCTGGCCAGATAGCGGACGCGGCCGACCGGAACGCCCGCCTCTTCGGCCACTTCGCGGCGAACGGCGGCCTCGATCGTCTCGCCCGGTTCCATGAACCCGGCCAGGGCCGAATACATGCCGTCCGGCCAGCCCGGTGACCGGCCCAGCAGCGCGCTGTTGCCATGGGTGACCAGCATGATCACCACCGGATCGGTGCGCGGGAAATGCGGGCTGGCGCAGGCATCGCACTGCCGCTGCCATCCTGCCATCGACAGGCGCGACGGCGCGCCGCAGCGCGCGCAGAACCCGTGGCTGTCGTGCCAGGCAAAGAGACCCCGGGCCGTCGCCAGAAGTTCGGCATCGGCGGCAGGCAGGGCCGCCATCACCGCGCGCAGATCGGCAAAGACCGCCCCCTCCCTGCCCAGCTCGGGGTGGCGTATCTCCTGCGCCGCGAACGGGCCGGTCGATTCGGTCTGGCTGACGGCGTCCGGCGGCGGCTGCCAGGCTGAAAGATCGGCGGCAAAGCGCGGGGCCCCACCCTGCAGCCCCAGAAAGAGCCACGGCGCGCCCGCGATCACCGGATGATCCGGCGCTATGAGCACCGCGCCCGCCTCGCTGACCAAAGGCTGGCCGCGCCACAGGACCACCGCCCGCGCCCCGGCCGCTGCCCGCAATTCGGCCAGCCGGTCCGCATCACCGCGCAGATGCGCCGCGCGCTCCAGCCCGCCACCGGCAAAAGTCAGGTCAAGGCCCGCCGCCATCCCGGTCAAACCGACCTGCCGTCTTGCAACGCAAGGCCCGCCAGCATCAGATCGGCGCTGGCGATGCTCAGCGCCATCGGAATGTCATAGAGCACCGCCAGCCGGATCAGCGATTTCACGTCCACATCATGGGGCAGGGCCGACAGGGGGTCGGTCAGAAAGACCAGGGCATCCAGCCGCCCCTCGGCGATCAGCGCACCCAGTTGCGCGTCCCCGCCCAAGGGGCCGCTCAGCATCCGCGTCACGGCCAGGCCCGTGGCATCGGCCACCCGCCCGCCGGTCGTGCCGGTCGCGTAAAGTTCGCAGCCCGCCAGCCAGCCGACGTGGCTGGCAGCCCAAGCCACCATATCGTCCTTTTTCGCGTCATGGGCGACAAGCGCAAGCCGAAGCGGCATCGGGGGCCTCCGTCTTTCCGCCCCCTTTCTGCCCGGGGCGGGGCCGGAAATCCAGCCCCGCGCCGCCATCCATCACATCCGCCCCAACGAAAAACCCCGGCGCGGGGCCGGGGCTTGGGCTTCGGGATCAGCGGCGGGGCGCGTCATCCTCGTCCTCGTCATCGTCATCGCCATGCGGCAGGTTGAAGAAGGCATCCGCGTTCGAGAAATCCTGAGGAGTCTTTTCCTCGGCCTCACGCGGGTCGGCAAAGGCCGACGCATCGTCAAAGGGCGACCCGGACCGCGCCTCGGGCGCCATGCCCAGCGACTGTTCGGTCGACACCAGCTTGCGCCGCTCGTCATCCGACATCACCACGCCGTCGGCGGCCTTCTTGCGCGCCGCTTTCTGCACGACCGCGTCCAGTTCGGTCTGACGGCAAAGGCCCAGCGCCACCGGGTCGATCGGCGTGATGTTCTGGATGTTCCAGTGGGTCCGCTCGCGGATCGCGGCGATGGTCGGCTTGGTGGTGCCGACCAGCTTGCCGATTTGCGCATCGGCCAGTTCGGGATGGAATTTCACCAGCCACAGGATCGCTGCCGGGCGGTCCTGCCGCTTGGACAGGGGCGTATAGCGCGGGCCGCGCCGCTTTTCCTCGCCCTGGGCAGAGGCGTTGAACTTCAGCTTCAGCTTATAGAGCGGATCCTTCTGGCCCTTTTCGATCTCGACCGGGTCCAGCTGGCTGTTGGCAATCGGGTCAAAGCCCTTGACGCCCGTCGCCACGTCGCCGTCAGCAATGCCCTGCACTTCCAGCTCGTGCATACCGCAGAAATCGGCGATCTGCCGGAAGCTCAGCGTCGTATTGTCCACCAGCCACACGGCGGTCGCCTTGGCCATCAGCGGTTTGGTCATCGGATCACTCCTTGCATCTGCGCCCTCGGCGCCGGACAAATCTTCCCCGTGCCGGGAAAACGGCTGCGGCCTGTCGGTCCGCCATTCCACGTTTTCGGGGAAAGTCGCGCGCTATATAGTCCCGGACGATCCGCAAGGAAAGAGAAAATGCGTAAAGCCCTGCCTGCCCTGATCTCTGCCGCCGCCCTTGCCGTGGCTGCCCCCGCCCATGCCGAGGGCGAACGCCCCGGCCGCTTTGACTATTACGTCCTGTCGCTTGGCTGGTCGCCGACCTGGTGCGCGCTGACCGGCGACACGGCAGGCGACAGCCAGTGCGATGCCCGCCGCGATCATTCCTTCACCCTGCACGGGCTTTGGCCGCAGTATGACCTTGGCTGGCCCAGCTATTGCCCAAGCCCTGTGCCCGATGCGACCCGGGCCGAGACGGCGGCGATGGCCGACATCATGGGGTCGGGCGCCCTGGCCTGGCATGAATGGAAAAAGCACGGCCGCTGCGCCGGGCTGGCGGCGGCGGACTATTTCGCCCTGGCGCGCCGCGCCTATGGATCGGTCCGCATCCCCGCGGTCTTCCGCCAGCTTGGCCGCAATATCCGCCTGCCCGCCAGCGTCGTCGAGGATGCGTTCATCGAGGCAAACCCGACGCTGGAGCGGAACATGATCACGATCACCTGCGAGGCGGGCCGCATCGACGAGGTGCGGCTCTGTCTGACCCCAGACCTGACCCCCCGCCCCTGCGGCGAGGATGCGGTCCGCGATTGCCGCATGAAAGACGCGCTGATGGACCGGGTCCGCTAAGCGCCGCTGCTGATCCGATTGCGGCGCCCCTGCCGGGGCGCCATTCCTTTTGTCTCGCGGCCCCGTGCTGACGCACGGCTCCGCTCGGGCTTGCCTTCGGCGAGGATATTTGGACCACAATGAACAGACCCCTTTCATTGTGGTCCAAATATCCCGGGGGGTGATGAGGGGTAAGCAAAGGTCCGGCGGACCTTTGCCCCGAAGAACGCCCGCGC
>CAZKJZ010000021.1:0-25812 GCA_964553145.1 uncultured Frigidibacter sp.
GGGCACCTATACGATGGTCCGGGGCTAGCCCCCCGGCCGGCCCGGGCCAACCCGGCAGGGCAAGTGCATTTGACCTTTATGCGCACCGCGCCCCGGACTTGATCCGGGGCCTCTGCCGGGCCAAGAGGCCCCGGATCAAGTCCGGGGCGCGATGTCGGGGCTAAACACGGGCGCGAGATAGGGGACCTGGCCCGGTCAGAGCGCGGGAGCGACCAAGTGCGATAGCCCGGGCCAACCCGGGTCAAACCCTGTACAGGCGGGGCCTTCTCGCCTATAGAACGGCAAACGATCTGCGGAAGACCCATGCCTGACGACATCGAGATTGACATTGACGACCTCAGCCGCCGCATGGACGGCGCCATGGCGGCCCTCAAGCAGGAATTCGCCTCGTTGCGTACCGGCCGCGCGTCCGGTTCCATGCTGGAACCGATCCAGGTCGACGCCTATGGCCAGATGACCCCGATCAACCAGCTTGGCACGGTGAACGTGCCCGAACCCCGGATGGTGACGATCAACGTCTGGGACAAGGGCATGGTCGGCAAGGTCGAAAAGGCCATCCGCGAATCCGGCCTGGGCATCAACCCGCAGCTCAACGGCACGATCATCA
Source organism: uncultured Frigidibacter sp. (assembly GCA_964553145.1). Classification (GTDB taxonomy): domain Bacteria; phylum Pseudomonadota; class Alphaproteobacteria; order Rhodobacterales; family Rhodobacteraceae; genus TMP-24. Next base: position 608 of record CAZKJZ010000021.1, read on the forward strand.
TGCTGCCGATCCCCGAGCTGAACGAGGAACGCCGCCGCGAATTGACCAAAGTTGCCTCGCAATATGCCGAACATGCGCGCGTGGCGATTCGCAACGTGCGTCGTGACGGAATGGACCAGATCAAAAAGGCCAAGGGCGCCGGCATGCCCGAGGATGACCAGAAGATGTGGCACGACGAAGTGCAGGAACTGACCGACAAGGCCATCGCCGCCGTTGACAAGGCGCTCGAGGGCAAGCAAGCCGAAATCATGCAGGTCTGACCCGGCGTCAGACCGGGCAGCGGGGCGAAAGGGCACAGGGGCCGATGGCCGCAAAAGACATCACGACGCGGACGGCCAACCATGTCGCCATCATCATGGATGGCAATGGCCGCTGGGCCACCAGCCGCGGCTGGCCGCGCCTTGTCGGCCACCGGCGCGGCGCAAACCGGGTGCGCGCCATCGTCCGCGCTGCCCCGGGGCTTGGCATCCGCTATCTGACCATCTTCGCCTTTTCGACCGAGAACTGGAAACGCTCGACCGAGGAAGTGCTGGGCCTGATGGCGCTTTTCGCCCGCTATATCAGGAACGAGGCGGAAAAGCTGCGCGAGGCCGGGGTGCGCGTGCGCTTCATCGGCAGCCGCGGGCGGCTGGATGCCAATATCCAGACCCTGATGGCCGGGATCGAAGAAAAGACCCGCCTGTGCGACCGCCTGACCCTGACCATCGCCATCAATTACGGTGGCCGGGACGAGATTGTCCGCGCCGCCCGCCAACTGGCGCAGGATGTGGCCGAAGGCCGTCTGGATGCGGGTCAGGTGGACGAGGGGGCGCTGACCGCGCGGCTGGACACGGCCGACCTGCCAGACCCCGACCTGATCATCCGCACCTCGGGCGAAACGCGGACCTCGAACTTCCTTTTGTGGCAGTCGGCCTATGCCGAATATGAATTCACCGAAACGCTCTGGCCGGACTTCACGCCCGAGGAACTGGGCCAGATCATCGACCGCTTTTCCCGGCGCGAACGGCGCTATGGCGGCGTTCTCAGCGCATGACGGATGCAGCCGCCAAATGGGCGGACCTCCGGGTGCGCATCACCTCGGGGCTTGTGGTCCTTGTGCTCGGCATTGCCGCGATCTGGGCCGGTGATCTGCCGGTCATGGCGCTGGCGGTCCTGACCGCAGGGCTGATGATCTGGGAGCTGGCGCGGCTGACCGCGCCGGGGAACGCGCCGCTGCCGGTCGCCGCCGGGGCGCTGGCCAGCGGGTCGCTGGCGGCCCTTCTTTACTTTCATGGCCCGTACTGGCTGGCGGTCCTGGCCCTGCCGCCCCTTGTGCTTCTGGCGACGCCGCGCCGCGACCGGCTGATCGCAGCCCTTTACGGCTTTGCCATCATGATGGCCACCTACGGGATCGTCGCCTTTCGCGAAGGCTATGGGCTGACCTTCACCCTGTGGCTGGTTCTGGTCGTCATCGCCTCGGATGTGATGGGCTATTTCGGCGGGCGCACGCTGGGGGGGCCGAAATTCTGGCCGCGCGTCAGCCCCAAGAAGACCTGGTCAGGTACGATTTCAGGCTGGGTCGGCGCCGCGCTTGTGGGCCTGATCTTTGCCCGTGTGACCGGGCAGGGCATGGCGGTGCTGGCTGCCCTGTCGGCGCTGACGGCCTTTGCCGCGCAGATGGGCGACATTGCCGAAAGCTGGATCAAGAGACGTGCAGGGGCCAAGGACAGTTCCAACCTGATCCCCGGCCATGGCGGTGTTCTGGACCGGTTCGATGCGCTGATCGGGGCTGCGGTCTTCATCCTGGGCTGGGGCCTTCTGGGCCTGCCCGTTCCCTTCGTCGGGGGCTAGGGTGCGGTCCATCTCGGTCTTTGGTGCCACCGGCTCGATCGGGGAAAGCACGTTCGATCTTCTGATGCGGCAGGGGGGACCCGCCGCCTATCGCACTGTGGCGCTGACCGGCGGCAGGAATGTCGCGCGGCTGGCCGAACAGGCCCGCGCGCTGCGCGCCGAACTGGCCGTCACCGCCCATGACGACTGCCTGCCCGCCCTGCGCGCCGCGCTGGAGGGGACCGGCATCGCCGCCGCCGCAGGCCCCACAGCCCTGGCCGAGGCGGCCGACCGCCCGGCTGACTGGATCATGTCGGGCATCGTCGGCGCCGCGGCCCTTGTCCCCGGCTTCCGGGCGCTGAAGCCTGGCCAGACGCTGGCCCTGGCCAACAAGGAAAGCCTGGTCACCGCCGGGCCACTGATCATGGAAACCGCCCGCCGGACCGGCGCCCGCATTCTGCCGGTCGACAGCGAACATTCGGCGATCTTCCAGTCGCTTCTGTCCGAAGACATGGCTGCCGTCGAACGGATCATCATCACCGCCTCGGGCGGCGCCTTCCGCGACTGGCCGCTGGAGCGGCTGGCACGCGCGACGGTGGCCGAGGCATCGACCCATCCGAACTGGGCCATGGGTCAGCGGATCACGATCGACAGCGCGTCGATGTTCAACAAGGCCCTGGAACTGATTGAAACGCATGAATTCTTCGGGATAGCACCCGAAAGGATCGAGGTTCTGGTCCATCCCGAATCCCTGGTCCATGCCCTGGTCGGCTTTCGCGACGGCGGGATGATCGGCCATCTGGGCGCGCCCGACATGCGCCATGCGATCGGCTATGCGCTGAACTGGCCCGACCGCGCGCACCTGCCGGTGGCGCGGCTGGACCTGGCCGCCATCGGCAGCCTGACCTTCCGCGCGCCCGACCCCGACCGCTATCCGGCCCTGCGGCTGGCGCGGTCGGTGATGGCGGCGGGCGGGTTGACCGGCGCCATCTTCAACGCGGCCAAAGAGGTGGCGCTGGACGGGTTCATCGCCGGTCGCATCGGCTTTGCCCGCATGGCGGGCGTGGTCGAGACGGTTCTGGACAGGATGTGGGGCGAGGCCGGGATCGGCCAGCCGGTGACAGGCCTTGATGCGGTTCTGGCGGCTGACGCGATCGCCCGCCGCCGCACGGGCGAAGTGATCGCGGCGCTTGGCGCTGCGGAAAGGGTGTAGGGTGGACTGGGGCGCATATCTTTCGGCATTCGGCGGCCATTTCTGGACGGCGGGGGCCTTTTTTCTGGCACTGGCGGTGATCGTGACGGTCCATGAGTATGGCCATTATATCGTCGGCCGCTGGTGCGGCATTCATGCCGAGGTCTTTTCGCTGGGCTTCGGCCCCAGGCTTGTCAGCCGCCTGGACCGGCGCGGCACACGCTGGCAGCTGTCGGCGATCCCCCTGGGCGGCTATGTGAAATTCCTGGGCGATGCCAATGCCGCCTCGGCTGGAGCCGACGCGGGCACGATGCAGGCGCTTTCGCCCGAGGAGCGGCGCCATACGATGCACGGTGCCCCCCTATGGGCGCGGGCGGCGACCGTGGCGGCGGGCCCCGTTTTCAACTTCATCCTGGCGGCGCTGATCTTTACCGGCGGCACCTTCTATTCCGGCATCGCCACCGAACCGCCAACCGTCGCCCTGATCCAGGATCTGCCGGGCGGCGCGGGCGGTCTGCAGCCGGGCGATCAGATCCTTTCCGTCGCCGGGATAAAGACCCCGGATTGGGACGCGCTGGGCAAGGCCGTCGACCAGATGCCGGATTCGGTCATGGTGCCCTATCGGGTCAGGCGCGACGGGGCCGAGGTTCAGGTCGACGGGCCGACGCTTTTCCCGCCACGGGTAACGGCGGTGCTGCCCGCAAGCGCCGCCATCGATGCCAGCATCGCCAAGGGGGATGTCATCCAGGCCATCGACGGCACACCGATCAGCCGCTTTACCGATATCCAGACCTTTGTGAAAAAGGTTCAGGGGCGGCCCCTGCGCCTGACCCTGTGGCGCGCGGGTCAGACGTTCGATGTGACGCTCAGCCCGCGCAAAACCGACCAGGCGCTGGCCGATGGTGGGTTCGAGACACGCTATCTGATTGGCCTGCAGGGCGGCTTTGCCTTTGACCCGGCCACCCGCCCGCCAGGTGCCGTCGAGGCCCTGAAAAGCGGCGTGGACATGGTTCGAACCGTGATCCGCTCGTCCCTCTCGGGTCTGTGGCATGTGGCCAAGGGGGCGATTTCCAGCTGCAACCTGCATGGGGCGCTGGGCATTGCCGAAACCTCGGGGGACGAGGCGCGGCAGGGGGTCGCGGAATTCATCTGGTTCATCGGCGCGCTGTCGGCGGGGGTGGGGCTGTTGAACCTGTTTCCGGTGCCGGTTCTGGATGGCGGCCATCTTCTCTTTCACGGTGTCGAGGCGCTGATCCGCCGTCCGGTGCCGGAACGGCTGATGAATGCGGCAATGACCGTGGGCCTGTTCCTGGTGCTGGCCCTGACCGTCTTTGGCCTGTCGAACGACCTTTTCTGCGACTGAATCCGATTAAGGCGCCCCTGCCGGGGCGCCATTCCTTTCGTCTCGCGGCCCGCGCTTTCGCGCGGCTCCGCTCGGGGGCTGCCTTCGGCGAGGATATTTGGGAACAGGTGAAAGGGCAGCCATTCTTTGGCCTTGCGCGAAAGTGATGCGGGCTTTGCGCTGAAAGTTCCGCTTGCCTGCCGGGCCGGTCGCGCGCTTGATAGGGGTATGACAGGCGGGCGGGCCGGAATGGGCGATATTGTCTTTCTTCTGAACGGGCGGCGGGTGTCGGTGCCAGCCTGTCCGCCAACGCGCACGCTTCTGGACTGGCTGCGCGAGGATCGCCGTCTGACCGGCACCAAGGAAGGCTGCAACGAAGGCGATTGCGGCGCCTGCACGGTCCTCGTCACGGACGAGGCGGGGGCGCGGCCGCTGAACGCCTGCCTTTTGTTCCTGCCCCAGCTGCATGGCAAGGCGGTGCGCACGGTCGAGGGGATCGCCGGGCCGGGCGGGCAGCTGCATCCCGTGCAGCAGGCGATGATCGACCATCATGGCAGCCAGTGCGGCTTTTGCACGCCGGGTTTTGTCGTATCGATGGCCGCCGGCCATGCCGAAGGCGCGGTCGATCACGACGACCGGCTGGCGGGGAACCTCTGCCGCTGTACCGGCTATGGGCCGATCGTAAGGGCGGCAGAGGCCGCCGAGGGCGCGCCGGTGCCCGACTGGATGGGCGCCGATGCGCCGGTGGCGGATGCAGGCCCCGCGCCCTTTGCCCCGGCCAGTGCCGACGCGCTGGCCGGTTGGTATCTGGCCCATCCGGACGCGGTTCTGGTGGCCGGGGCAACCGATGTCGGCCTGTGGGTGACCAAGGGGCTGCGCGACCTGCCGGACCTTGCCTTTCTGCATGCCGCCAGCGATCTGCAAAAGATCGAGGCGCTGGGCGATCAGCTGCATGTCGGCGCGGGCGTCACCATCCGCACCCTGCGCCGGGCGCTGTCTGCCAGCCATCCGGGCTTTGCCGCTTTGCTGCGCCGCTTTGCATCCGAACAGGTGCGGGGGGCGGCGACCATTGGCGGCAATATCGCCAACGGCTCTCCCATCGGCGATGCCGCCCCGGCGCTGATCGCCATAGGCGCCCGGCTGCATCTGCGCCGTGGTGACGTGCGGCGCGACATGGCGCTGGAGGATTTCTTTCTGGACTACCGCAAACAGGACCGCGCGCCGGGCGAGTTTGTGACGGGCATCACCCTGCCTGCCGCCGCACCGGATCTGGCCTGCTACAAAATCTCGAAAAGGTTTGATCAGGACATTTCGGCGCTGCTTGGATGTTTCAATCTGACGGTCAAAGGTTCGAAAATAACAAGCGCACGGATCGCCTTCGGCGGCATGGCGGGCATCCCGAAACGCGCCCGCGCGGTCGAGGCGGCGCTGGTCGGCCAACCCCTGACGCTGGACACGGCCCGCGCGGCGCTCCCGGCGTTTGAGCAGGATTTTACCCCCCTGTCGGATATGCGCGCCTCGGCCCGCTACCGGCTGGAGGTGGCGGGCAATCTGCTTGTGCGCCATGTCGCCGAACGTCTGGGCCAAAGCCTGTCTGTCCTGGAGGTCGCGCCATGAGTGCGGGCCTGCCCCTGCCGCATGACAGCGCCCGCGGCCATGTCACCGGGGCGGCTGCCTATGTCGATGATCTGGCCGTTCCGGCGGATACGCTGCATCTGGCCTTTGGCCTGTCGACCATCGCCCATGGCCGGATCACCGGGCTGGACCTGTCTGCGGTCCGTGCGGCACCGGGGGTGGTGGCGGTCATGGTGGCGGGCGATCTGCCCTTTGCCAATGACACCTCGCCGTCGGCCCATGACGAGCCGCTTCTGGCCACGGACAGGGTCCATTATGTCGGCCAGCCGGTCTTTCTGGTGGTGGCGGAAAGCCATCTGGCGGCCCGGCGGGCGGCGCGGCTGGGGAGGGTCGATTACGAGGCCCTGCCCGCGATCCTGACCCTGGATCAGGCGCTGGCGGCCGAGAGCCGGTTCGAGAAAGGCCCGGTCATCTGGGCCATGGGCGACGCGGCGGCGGCCATCGCCCGCGCGCCCCATGTGATCAAGGGCAGCCTGACCCTGGGCGGGCAGGAACATTTCTATCTGGAGGGGCAGGCGGCCCTTTCGCAGCCGCAGGACGACGGCGGCATGCTGGTCCGCGCCTCCAGCCAGCACCCGACCGAAATCCAGCACAAGGTGGCCGAGGCCCTGGGCCTGCCGATGGCCATGGTCCGGGTCGAGATGCGGCGCATGGGCGGCGGCTTTGGTGGCAAGGAAAGCCAGGGCAATGCGTTGGCCTGCGCCACGGCCATTGCCGCGCGCCTGACCGGGCGGGCCTGCAAGATGCGCTATGACCGTGATGACGACATGATCATCACCGGCAAGCGGCATGATTTTCGCATCGACTATCGCGCCGGGCTGGACGGGCAGGGCCGGGTGCTGGGGCTGGAGTTCCGCCATCTGGTCCGCTGTGGCTGGAGCCAGGACCTGTCGCTGCCGGTCGCCGACCGGGCGATGCTGCATGCCGACAATGCCTATCACCTGACCGACATCCGGATCGAAAGCCACCGGCTGCGCACCAATACCCAGTCCGCCACCGCCTTTCGCGGCTTTGGCGGGCCGCAGGGGATGATCGGGATCGAACGGGTGATGGATCATGCGGCCCATGTGCTGGGGTTGGACCCGGCGGCGGTCCGGCGGGCGAATTTCTATCGGGACGCGCCGGGGGCTTTGCCCCCCAGTCCATTGGTCTCTCGGACCAATGGCGATACCAACGGACTACCCCAGGATATTTGTGAACTGATGAATGGGGAAGAGGTTCAGACCACCCCCTATGGCATGCCGGTTCAGGATTTTATCCTCAATGACCTGGTGGCGCGGCTGGAGGCGTCGAGCGACTACCAGGCGCGCAGGGCCGCAGTGGCGGACTGGAATGCGCGGAACCCGGTCCTGAAAAAGGGCATAGCCCTGTCGCCGGTCAAGTTCGGGATTTCCTTTACCCTGACCCACTACAATCAGGCCGGTGCCCTGGTGCATGTCTATCAGGACGGGTCGGTCCATCTGAACCATGGCGGGACCGAGATGGGGCAGGGCCTGCATCAGAAGGTGGCGCAGGTGGTGGCCGGGGTCTTTGGCCTGGGGGCAGAGGCGGTGCGGGTCAGTGCCACCGATACCGGGAAAGTGCCCAATACCTCGGCGACCGCAGCCTCGTCCGGGACCGATCTGAACGGCATGGCGGCGCTGGCCGCCGCAGGGACGATCCGCGACCGGATCGCCGCCCATCTGGCGGCGCTGCATCAGGCCGACCCGGGCGAGGTGCGGTTTGCGGACGGGTGCGTCCATGTGGGCGGCGCGGTGATGACCTTTGCCGAAGCGGCCCGCAGCGCCTATCAGGGCCGGGTCAGCCTGTCGGCGACCGGCTTTTATGCGACGCCCGACATCGACTGGGACCGGGCGGCGGGGCGGGGGCGGCCCTTTTACTATTTCGCCTATGGCGCATCGGTCAGCGAGGTGGTGATCGACACGCTGACCGGCGAAAACCGCATCCTGCGCACCGACATCCTGCATGACGCGGGCCAAAGCCTGAACCCGGCCATCGACGCGGGCCAGATCGAGGGCGCCTTTGTCCAGGGCGCGGGCTGGCTGACCACCGAGGAACTGGTCTGGGACGGGGCCGGGCGGCTGATGACCCATGCGCCATCGACCTACAAGATCCCGGCCTGTTCGGACCGACCGGGCATCCTGAACCTGACGCTGTGGGACCAGCCGAACCCGGCGGCGACCATCTTTCGGTCGAAGGCGGTGGGCGAGCCGCCGTTCATGCATGGCATTTCGGTCTGGCTGGCCCTGTCGGCGGCCTGCGCGGCCTCGGGTCCGCATTACCCCGACCTGCAGGCCCCGGCGACGCCCGAGGAACTGCTCCGCGCCGTCGCTCGGGCGCGGGGGGAAGGCGGGCGCGATGGGCTTTGACCGCGCCGAACTGGCCCTGCTGATCGCCCGCCACGGCCGGGTGGCGCGGGTCGTTCTGGCGGCTGTTCACGGATCGACCCCGCGCGAGGCGGGGGCGGCCATGTGCCTTTGGCCGGGCGGGCAGGCGGGCACGATCGGCGGCGGTGCGATGGAGCATCGGGCCATGATGCGGGCGCTGGAACTGCTGGCCAGCGGCGGGGACGATCTGATGCGCCTGCCGCTGGGGCCGGTGCTGGGCCAATGCTGCGGCGGGTCGGTGACGCTGGTGATCGAACTCTGGGACGCGGCACGGCTGGCGGATGTGACGGGTCCGCTCTTGGCGCGGCCATTGCCGGGCCATGGTGCCGCCGCCGCTGACGAGACGCTTGCGAACCCGGAACCTTCCCTCCCATTGGGTGCGGAGGGCAGGGGAGGCGACACGTTGCCCACCCCTGCCCGCGCCCCGGACGTGATCCGGGGCCTCGTGGGCCGACCGAGGCCCCGGATCAAGTCCGGGGCGCGACGAGAGCCAGAGGAGCCCCTGAAAGGGCAGGGGGGCGACATGCCCTTTGCCGTACAAAAGCTCTTGTCTACCGCCCGGGCCGAAGGGGCGGTACCCCTTGCTCCCCGCCTGATCCAGGGCTGGCTGGTCGAACCCCTGACCCCGCCGCCCCGGGCCTTGTGGATATGGGGGGCGGGCCATGTCGGGCGGGCGATTGCCCGCGTCATGGCGCCCCTACCGGGGCTGGCGCTGACCTGGGTCGATACCGACCGGGCGCGCTTTCCCGATAGGCTGCCACCGGGGGTGACAGCCCTTGCGGACGCTGATCCCGGCGGGCTGGTGGCGCGGGCGCCGAGGGACGCGGATCATCTGGTCCTGACCTTCAGCCATGCCCTGGACCTTGACCTTTGCCACCGGCTTCTGGCCCATGGGTTCGCCAGCCTGGGGCTGATCGGATCGGCGACCAAATGGGCGCGTTTTCAGTCGCGGCTGGCCGCCCTTGGCCATCCGCCTGCTGAAATAGCGCGCATCCTCTGCCCGATCGGGCGCCCGGTCTTCGGCAAGGACCCGCAGGCCATTGCCATCGGCGTCGCGGCTGATCTACTGGAAAGGGGCCGGGGTGCCCGGGCAAGGGCGGCGACCGGAACAGGGGGATGGGTGCAATGACCGAAGGTTCGGCGCGGCGGATGCTTCTGTCGGTCGAAGGGCTGTCAAAGACCTATCCGGGCGTCAAGGCGAACGAGGATGTGCGCTTTGCCGTCGGCCCGGGCGAGGTTCACGCGCTTTTGGGGGAAAACGGCGCGGGCAAGTCGACCTTGGTCAAGATGATCTATGGCCTTGTCCGCCCCGACGCAGGCCGGATGATGCTGGAGGGCGCGCCCTTTGCCCCGGCAAGGCCGCGCGAGGCGCGGGCGCGGGGCGTCGCCATGGTGTTCCAGCATTTCAGCCTGTTCGAGGCACTGACGGTCGCCGAAAACGTTGCCCTTGGCATGGATCACCCACCGCCCCGGCGTGATCTGGCGGGCAGGATCCGCAGTGTCAGCGAAAGCTATGGCCTGCCGCTCGACCCCGCGCGGCTGGTCGGCGATCTCTCGGCGGGCGAACGCCAGCGGGTCGAGATCATCCGCTGCCTTTTGCAAAACCCGCGCCTTCTGATCATGGATGAACCGACATCGGTCCTGACCCCACAAGAGGTCGGCATCCTGTTCGGCACCCTGCGCAAGCTGGCGGCCGAAGGCACGTCGATCCTTTATATCTCGCACAAGCTGGAGGAGATTCGCAGTCTTTGCGACGCGGCGACGGTCCTCAGGCGCGGTAAGGTGGTGGCGACCTGCATTCCCCGGGAAAAGACGGCACGCGAACTGGCCGAGATGATGATCGGCAGCGCTTTGACCCCGCCCGCCCGCGCTGCCCGGCCCCTGGGCGATGTGGCGCTGGATGTGACCGGCCTGTCTGTCGCCTCGCCCGGCGCCTTTGGCACCAGCCTTAGGGATGTCGGTCTGACGGTGCGGCGGGGCGAGGTGCTGGGCATTGGTGGTGTCGCGGGCAACGGGCAGGACGAACTGGTGCTGGCCTTGTCGGGCGAACTGCTGTCCGATCCCGGATCGGTCCGGCTGGGCGAGGCCGATGTCAGCCGGTGGGGCCCGGCCGAGAGGCGGCGCGCGGGCCTTCTGACCGGGCCCGAAGAGCGGCTGGGCCATGCGGCGGCGCCCGATATGTCGCTGGTCGAAAATGCGCTGATGACCGGGCAGGTGCGGCGCGGGCTGACGCAGCGGGGCTTTATCAACTGGGGCAAGACCGCAGCCTATGCGGATGAGATCATCAGGACATTCGATGTCCGGACCCCCGGTGCCCATGTCGCCGCCCGCGCCCTGTCGGGCGGCAATCTGCAGAAATTCGTCATCGGGCGCGAGATTTTGCAGACACCGCGCGTCATTGTTGTGAACCAGCCGACCTGGGGGGTGGATGCGGCAGCGGCGGCCTTTATCCGCCAGGCGCTTCTGGACCGCGCGGCGGATGGTGCCGCGGTCGTGGTGATCAGCCAGGATATTGACGAACTGCTGGAGGTCGCCGACCGGTTTGCCGCCCTGAACGGCGGGCGCCTGACACAGGCCGTGCCGGTTCAGGGCCTGACGATGGAGGAAATCGGTCTGATGATGGGCGGCGCCCACGGGGCAGAGGTGGCACATGTTCCGGCTTGAAAAACGCCCCTCGCCCTCGCGCTTCTGGCTTTATGCCACGCCGCCGGTCGCGGTCCTTCTGACCATGCTGACGGCGGGGGCGGTCTTTGCCCTTTTGGGCAAGAACCCGGTCGAGGTGATCCGCACCATCTTCTGGGACCCGCTTTTCGGCGAGTTCGCCTTTTACCTGCGCGGGCAATTGCTGGTAAAGGCCGGCCCTCTGATCCTGATCGCCATCGGCCTGTCCTTGGGCTTTCGCGCCGGTATATGGAACATCGGCGCCGAGGGGCAGTATATCATGGGGGCCATCTGCGGCGCCGCCGTGGGGCTGGCGGCGTACCCCACTGAAAGCCGCCTGATCTTCCCCCTGATGATTCTGGCGGGCGCGGCGGGCGGCATGATCTGGGCGCTGATCCCTGCGGTGCTGAAGGTCCGGTTCAACACCAACGAAATCCTTGTGTCGCTGATGCTGGTCTATGTCGCCGAAACCGTTCTGGCCAAGGCCTCGACCGGGTTTCTGCGCAATCCAGAAGGCGCGGGCTTTCCCGGCAGCCGCAACTTTTCGCAATATCCGGCGGCATCGAACCCCGAACTGATCGCCGGGTCCGGCCTGCATTGGGGCGGTGTGGCGGCTTTCATCGTCGGTATCCTTGCCTATGTCATCCTGACCCGCCACATCCTGGGCTTCCGCATCCGGCTGGCCGGCCAGGCCCCGCGCGCCGCGCGCTATCACGGCGTCAATCCCGGCGCGCTGACCATTCTGTGCATGGGCCTGTCGGGCGCGATGGCCGGTCTGGCGGGCCTGTTCGAGGTGACGGGCCCCGCAGGCCAGATTTCCATCGATTTCAACGTGGGTTACGGGTTCACCGCCATCATCGTCGCCTTCCTTGGGCGGCTCAATCCCCTGGGCATCGTGCTGGCGGGGTTCCTGATGGCCCTGACCTATGTCGGTGGCGAAATGGCGGCGACCAACCTTGGTCTGCCCGCTGCCGCGATCCGGGTCTTTCAGGGGATGCTGCTTTTCTTTCTGCTGGGGGTGGATGTGCTGACCAACTATCGGATCCGGCTGGCGGCACGGGGGGTAGCATGATGGAGATTGGCGGCATCAATCCGGTGATCCTGATCGCCTCGCTGATGGTGGCGGCGGTGCCGATCCTTCTGGCGGCCCTGGGCGAGCTGATCACCGAACGGTCGGGCGTGCTGAACCTGGGGGTCGAGGGGATGATGCTGACCGGCGCCATCACCGGCTTCATCATCGCGGTAGAGACCGGCAGCCCGGTTCTGGGCTTTGTCGCGGGTGCGGCGGGCGGGGCGGCGCTGGCGCTGGTCTTTGCCTTTCTGACCCTTGGCCTTCTGGCCAATCAGGTTGCGACCGGCCTTGCGCTGACCCTCTTCGGTCAGGGTCTCTCGTCGCTGATGGGGCAGGGTTATAACGGCATCAAGCCGCCCGCGACCGGACCCGTGCCCTTTGGCCCCCTGGCCGATCTGCCGGTGCTGGGGCCGATCCTCTTTTCCCACGACTGGATGGTCTATCTGTCGGTCGCGCTGGTGGCCTTCACCGCATGGGCGCTGCGGGTCACGCGCGCCGGGCTGATCATCCGTGCGGTCGGCGAAAGCCACGAGGCCGCCCATGCTCTGGGCTACAAGGTCAATCGCATCCGCCTTCTCTGCACCCTTGCAGGCGGGGCGCTGGCGGGAATGGGCGGCGCCTATGTCAGCCTGGTGCGGGTGCCGCAATGGGTCGACGGGATCACCGCCGGCGCCGGATGGATCGCCCTGGCGATCGTCGTCTTTGCCGCCTGGCGGCCCTGGCGGGTGCTGGCGGGCGCCTATCTTTTCGGCGGCATCACCGTCCTGCAGCTTAATCTGCAGGCGGCAGGTTCGGCCATACCCGTCGAATATCTGTCGATGTCGCCCTATCTTGTCACTATCCTTGTCCTCGTGATCATGTCATCGGGCCGGGCAAAGACGGCGCTGAACGCCCCCGCCGCCCTGGGCCAGAATTTCCACGCCGCGCGTTAGGGATGTACGCGCGGCCAATGCAACGGGCCGGACAACGGCCCACCAACGGGAGTAACGGAAGATGCAAAGACGAACCCTGATGACCACCGCGGCGATGGCCCTTGGGCTGGCGCTGTCGGGCAGTGCTGCACTGGCCGCCGGAATGGACCATGTGAAGGCCTGCTTCATCTATGTCGGCCCGATCGGTGATGGCGGCTGGTCGTTCCAGCACCATCAGGGCGCGCTGGCGGTCAAGGAAAAGTACGGCGACAAGGTCGATATCCAGTGGCAGGAAAGCGTGCCCGAGGGCGCGGATGCCGAACGCGCCATGACCCAGATGGCGCTGGGCGGCTGCAACATCATCTTCGCCACCTCGTTCGGCTATATGGACGCGGTCAATGCCGTGGCCGCCAAGCTGCCGAACGTCATGTTCGAACATGCCACCGGCTTCAAGCGCGACAGCGCCAATGTCTCGACCTACAACGCCCGCTTCTACGAAGGCCGCGCGGTCGAGGGGCTGATCGCAGGCCGCATGACCAAGTCGAACAAGATCGGCTATATCGCCTCGTTCCCGATCCCCGAGGTGGTGATGGGCATCAACTCCTATTACCTGAACGCCAAGAAGGTGAACCCGAACGTCGAACTCAGCGTCGTCTGGGCCCTTACCTGGTTTGATCCGGCCAAAGAGGCGGACGCCGCCAAGGCGCTGATCGATCAGGGCGTCGATGTCATCGCCAGCCACACCGATTCGACCGCACCCCTGGCCGAGGCCGCCAAAAGCGGCGGCAAGGTCATCGGCTTTGGTCAGGCCTCGGACATGGAGGCCTATGCGCCCAGCCCGCGCGTCGCGGCCGTTGTCGACAACTGGGCGCCCTATTACACCAAGCGCGTCGGCGAATTGCTGGACGGCACCTATGCCCAGGCCGACACCTGGGACGGGATCGGCCCGGGCGAGGTCAAGATCGGTGACATCACCGACGCCGTCCCCGCCGAGGTCAAGGCCGAGGCCGAAAAACTGCGCGACGATATCGCCGCCGGAACCGTCCATCCGTTCACCGGCCCGATCAACAAACAGGACGGCTCGCCCTGGCTGGCCGAAGGCGCCACCGCACCGGACGGCGACCTTCTGGGCATGAACTTCTTTGTCGAAGGGATCAAAGGCGACATTCCGAAGTAAGGCCCGGCGGGTCCGATCCGACGAAAACCCCGCCCCGGCCCCGCGCCGGGGCCTCCTCCTTCCATGAGGCCCCGGATCAGGTCCGGGGCGCGTGATATGCCGGAAGCGACCAAGGCAAAGGTGATTGTCCCGGCCCCCACGCCGGGGTCTTTTCTTTGGCGGCTTGCCCCGTGACCGGCGGGCCGCCGGGTGATAGGCTGGCATGACGGCAAAGGGGGACGGAATGGCCGACACATCCTATCGTTGGGTTCTGGTTGCAGCGGGCGGTTTCATCGGCTGTGTGGCGATGGGATCTCTCTTTTCGCTGCCGGTCCTTCTGACGCCGATGGCCGAGACGTCAGGCTGGTCGCGGACCGGCATATCGGCGGCCATGACCCTGGCCTTTCTGGCCATGGCCATGACGTCGATGATCTGGGGGGCGCTGTCGGACCGTTATGGTGCCCGCCCGGTGGTGATGGCGGGGGCCTGCCTTTTTTCGGTCAGCCTGTGGCTGGCGGGCCATGCGCCGACGCTTCTGACCTTTCAGCTGGCCTTCGGCCTGATGGCGGGGGCGGCGGTCGCCAGTTTCTTTGCGCCGATGATGGCCACGGTGACCGGCTGGTTCACCAGCCAGCGCGGCCTTGCCGTGTCGCTGGTGTCGGCGGGCATGGGGCTTGCGCCGGTGACCATGTCACCCCTGGCGGCCCGGCTGGCCCAGACCCATGACTGGCGCACCGTCCTGACCATCCTGTCGGCGATCGTGGCCTGTGCGATCCTGCCCGCCTCGCTTCTGCTGCGTCCGCCGCCCGCGCGGGGCGCGCAAGGGCAGGGCCAGGCCGCCGAGGATGTCGATGGCGGCATGAGCGTCGGGCAGGCGGTGCGCTCGGCCCCGTTCATCGTGCTGGTCCTGACCAATTTCTTCTGCTGCGCCACTCATTCCGGGCCGATCTTCCATACGGTCAGCTATGCCGAGCTGTGCGGCATTTCGGCGCTGGCCGCCGTGTCGATCTATTCGGTCGAGGGGATTGCCGGCATGGGTGGGCGGCTGGCCTTTGGCCTGATGGGCGACCGGTTCGGGGCCAAGCCGGTGCTGGTCGCGGGGCTGCTGGTGCAGGCCGTGGGGGCGCTTGGCTACTATTTCGCCGGTGGCATCGCCCAGTTCTATGCCGCAGCCAGCCTCTTTGGCTTTGTCTATGCCGGGATCATGCCGCTGTATTCCGTGCTGGTGCGCGAGAATTTTCCAATGCGGATGATGGGCACGATCATGGGCGGCACCAGTATGGCCGGGGCGCTGGGCATGGCGTCAGGCCCGGTTCTGGGCGGCTGGATCTTTGACCATACCGGCGGGTACGGGGCGCTTTATGTCACCAGCTTTGCGCTTGGCCTTGCCGCGACCGCCATCGCCGTGACCTTCCGCCCCTTTGCCGCGCTGCCCCCTGCAGCCACCCCGACCGGGCGCGTCGCCTGACCTACCAGTGCGGCGGCCTCTGGTCGGCCAGCGGGATGCTGCCGCCCGCCGATGCCTCGGCCTCGGCCGCCCGCTCCATCAACAATCCGACATGCCGTTCCAGCCGGGCAATCTCGCGCCCCTGACGTGCGGCGACATCCGACAGGTCATCGACCGTCCGGCGCAGATGCGCCAGTTCCGCCTCGATCGCTTCCATTTTGTCACTCATCAGGGGTCTCCGTGGGGCCGTCGCGCCTTGTAGCGCAGGACGAGGACTTGGCCAACCATGGGGTCAGCCTTACGCCGCGCTTGTCCCGGCCCGGCCCATCCGCTAGACCCGGGCCCGAACCGCAGCAAGGCCACGACCCATGTCCAAGGATAAGTCCCCGCGCAAGCCCCGCGCTGAAACGCCCAAAGGTTTTCGCGACTATTTCGGCGCCGACGTCACCGAACGCAAGGCGATGCTGGACAAGATCGCCGAGGTCTATCACCGCTATGGGTTCGACCCTTTGGAAACCAGTGCGGTCGAGACGGTCGAGGCGCTGGGCAAGTTCCTTCCCGACGTCGACCGGCCGAACGAAGGCGTCTTTGCCTGGCAGGACGAGGATGCCGACTGGCTGGCCCTGCGCTATGACCTGACCGCCCCCCTGGCCCGCGTCGCCGCACAATACCGAAACGAACTTCCCAGCCCTTACCGCCGCTATGCGATGGGGCCGGTCTGGCGCAATGAAAAGCCGGGGCCGGGGCGGTTTCGCCAGTTCTATCAATGCGATGCGGACACTGTTGGAAGTGCCTCGGTCGCGGCGGATGCCGAAATCTGCGCCATGGCGGCGGATGCGCTGGAAGCGGCCGGCATCCAACGCGGCGACTACGTGATCAAGGTCAACAACCGCAAGGTCCTGAACGGGGTGATGGAGGTTGCGGGCCTTTCCGGCGACGACAAAGAGGCCGAACGCGGCATCGTCCTGCGCGCCATCGACAAGATCGACCGTCTGGGGCCCGAGGGCGTGCGCGCGCTGCTGGGCGAGGGACGTAAGGACGACAGCGGCGATTTCACCAAGGGCGCGGGGTTAAGTGAAACGCAACAAGACGTCGTCATGCGTTTCGTAACCGCACCTCTGGAAATCAACCACCGGCTGCGCAAGTTTGAGGGAAAGCTACTCAAGGATATTGATCCCAATGATCCAGATATCCTTGAAATTCTTGCAGTTGCACACAATGCTGCTGATGGTTTTATGGAGGGCCAAAACCTAGAAGCAAAAGCTTCAAATGCCCTCAGAAATGTGGCCTCGCTTCGCGTATTGAGTGAAATCGTCGCGGATTCATTAGTAGGTCTTGAGGGCGTCGAAGAGCTTGAGGCCATTGGTCTTTTGCTGGATGCGCAAGGCTATATGTCGGATCGCATCCTCATTGATCCCGGCGTCGTCCGCGGCCTTGGCTATTACACCGGCCCGGTCTTCGAGGCCGAGCTGACCTTTCCGATAGACGACGACAAGGGCCGCAAACGCTCGTTCGGCTCGGTCGCGGGCGGAGGGCGCTATGACGATCTGGTCAAGCGCTTTACCGGCCAGTCGGTCCCTGCGACCGGCATCTCCATCGGCGTTGACCGCCTTCTCGCCGCGCTGCGCGCCAAAGGCCGCGCCGGTGGCGAGGCGCAGGGGCCGGTGATCGTGACGGTGATGGACCGCGACCGGATGGCCGACTATCAGGCCATGGCGGGCGAATTGCGCCGTGCGGGCATCCGTGCCGAAGTCTATCTGGGAAACCCCAAGAACTTCGGCAACCAGTTGAAATATGCGGACAAACGCCACTCACCCATCGCCGTGATCCAGGGCGGGGACGAGGCGGCGCGCGGGGCGGTGATCCTCAAAGACCTGGTCCTCGGCGCGCAGATCGCCGAAAATGCGACGCTGGAGGAATGGAAGAACCGCCCCGCACAGGTCGAGGTTCCGCGCGACGGGCTGGTGGCCGCCGTCCGCCAGATGCTGGGGCAGGGCTGATGGCCGCCAAGGCGGATGCCCGCGCCATCGCCGACCGGCTTTATGCCGCCTTCCTGGCCGAAGGCGCGCTGCCGGTCGAGGCCGACATATTGCAACCCGCCGAACTGCTTCTGGATCTGTATGGCGAGGATATCCGCGCCCGCGCTTATGTGACCGCCGATCCGGTGCGGGGCGAAATGATGCTGCGCCCCGACTTTACCGTGCCGGTCGTGCAGATGCATATGGCGCACGGCGCCGAACCCGCCCGCTATGCCTATCGGGGCGAGGTCTTTCGCAAACAGGACCGGCCTGGCGCGCGAAAGTCCGAATATTTTCAGGTGGGATACGAGGTGTTCGACCGCGCCGATCCGACCGGCGCCGATGCCGAGGTCTTTGCCCTTTTCGCCCGCCTTCTTGCGCCCCTGAACCTTCGCGCCGCGACCGGCGACATCGGTATCCTGATGGCGGCGGTGCGCGGGCTGAAGACGCTCGACAGCCGCAAGGCGGCGCTGATGCGCCATATCTGGCGCCCCCGGCGTTTTACCCAGCTTCTGGACCGTTTCGGCGGCAGGACCCCGGTGCCCGAGGCGCGGCGCCAGCTTCTGGCGGGCACGGACCCTGCAGCCGGCCCGCTTGTCGGTCTGCGGTCAGATGCGGAAATCGAAAGCCGGATCAAAGCCTTGCACGAAGACTCTGAAGCGCCGCCGATCTCGTCCGAGGAAGTAGCCTTTCTGGAGGACCTTCTGAATCTGGAAGGCCCCTCCACCAGCGCTCTGGCCCATCTGCGCGACCTTGCGCGCACCATGCCCGCCATCACCGGTGCTGCAGACCGGATGGAGGCGCGGCTGACGGCCCTGGCCGCGCGTGGGGTCGATGTGGCCGCGCTGGCGTTCGAGGCCAGCCATGGTCGCACGACGCTGGAATATTACGACGGCTTCGTCTTTTCCTTCCACGCCGCCGACCCAGCGCTGCCGCCCGTTGCCTCGGGCGGGCGATATGATGCGCTGACGGCCTTCCTGGGGCAGGGCCGCTCGATCCCCGCCGTGGGCTGCGTCATCCGGCCCGGGCTGGTTGCCGATCTTGGGGGGCTTGACGGATGCTGAAGCTGGGCGTTCCCTCCAAGGGCCGGTTGATGGAGCAATGTTTCGACTGGTTCGCCGCGCGCGGCGTCACCCTGCGCCGTACCGGGTCGGACCGCGAATATGCGGGCGCGGTCGAGGGTGTGCCGGGCATGGAACTGGTGCTTTTGTCGGCGGGCGAGATTCCGCGCGAACTCTCCGCCGGCCGCATCCATCTGGGTGTGACCGGATCGGACCTGATCCGCGACAAGTTGGCCGACTGGCAGGGGCAGGTGGCAGAGCTGGCCCCGATGGGCTTTGGCCATGCCGATCTGGTCATTGCCGTCCCTTCGGCCTGGATCGATGTCTCGTGCCTTGACGATCTTGACGCCGTCGCCGCCGCCTTTCGCCGCACTCATGGCCAAAGGCTGCGCATCGCCACCAAATACCACCGGCTGGTCCGCGATTTCCTGACCGTGAACGGGGTGGCCGACTACCAGCTGGTCGACAGTCAGGGCGCCACCGAAGGCACGGTCAAGAACCTGACCGCCGAGGCGATTGCAGACATCACCTCGTCTGGTGAAACATTGCGCGCCAACCATTTGAAAATACTGGAAGATGGCCTGATCCACCAAAGCCAGGCCACGCTTTTTGCCGCGCGTGGGGCCGACTGGTCGGCGGGCGTACGCGCCGCCCTGGACGACCTAACACACCAGCTGGGCCTGCTTCCCGCATCCCTCTGACTTTCATTGTGGCCCAAATATCCCGGGGTGCGGGGCAGAGCCCCGCTAGCGCCCCGCGATGATCACGCCAACCGCCGCCACCGCCATGCCCAGCCAGCCAAGGGGCGGCATCGCCTCGCCCAGAAGCGGCCAGGCAAAAAGCGCTGACAGCGGCGGCGCCAGAAAGAACAGGGACGAGACGCGCGATACTTCGCCCGCGCGGATCATCGCCATCAGAAGCGTCATCGACAACAGCGAATTGGCGATCACCAGATAGGCCATCACCCACAGGAATTCGGGCGCCGGATCGACGCGGAAAGGTTCGGTCATCAGGGCGACGGGCAGGGCAAAGCCCAGCCCCACGGCATATTGCAACGCATTGGCGGTGACCGGATGTTGCGGGCCTCCAAAGCGTTTTTCGTAAAGTGTTCCGCCGGTTATGCCGAAAAGCGCAAGTGTCGCCGCCAGAACACCGGGCAGGGTTTCGCCGCCGGTCGCCTGCCGTGACAGAATGACGGTCACGGCCCCGGTCAGGCCCAGAACCAGCCCCAGCCAGCGCCGCCAGCCGACCGCTTCGCCGACCAGCCAGGGCGCGATCAGGTTCACCAGCAAGGGTTGCAGGCAGACGATGATCGCGACACTGCCCGCCGACATGCCCCATTGCAGCGCCAGATAGAGACAGCCGAAATAGCCGACCTGCATCAGAAAGCCGGTCGCCATCACATGCAGGGCAGGGCGCAGGCCCCCCGGTCCCGGCGGGCGCAGGATCAGTGCCGCGGGGGCCAGAGCGGCCAGCACCAGTGCGTAGCGCAGCGCCAGGAATGTGAAGGGCGTGGTATGGCGCAGCCCGACCTTGGAAATGGCATAGCCCCCCGACCAGAGGCAGAGAAAGACCGCAGGGGCCAGCGCCAGCCACAGCGGGCGGCGGGGGGGTGATGGAACCATCAGCGCAGGCCCATCTGCGCCAGCGCCTGTGCCATCGGCGCGGGCAGGCCGGTATCGCCGCTGCGCGCGGGCGCCAGATCGCGCGGGGCGTCGCCCGCATCCAGATAGCGCCAGCCCTGAAAGGCGCGGCGGGGCAGGGGCTCGGTGCGGATCACCGCAGGCTCCATGATCAGGCCGCAGCGCAGGGTGCCATCCTCGCCCCGCACCTCGTCCAGCCGGACGATGCGCTGGCGGCAAAGGACCAGGCCCTTGATCACCCAGTAAAGCGACCCGCCGTTCAGCACCTCGTCCCCTCGTTTGGGCCACATGCGGGTGACATGGCGCCGCTCGCCGGTGGCAAAGGGCGAAGGATGGGTGCGCTGCCAGTCAAGAAGGTCCTCGACCGATGTCGCGCCCACGCAGAGTTTGATGATATGAACGAATCCCGGCCCCATATCTGGCATTCTTGCCCCTAGCGCCCCCCAAGTGCAAGTTGACCGGCCCCGCCTGCGGGCGTAAGGTATGATCCCTTCCCGAAAGACCCCGAGGACAGAATGACCGCCTTCGCCGCCCCGATTGCCGAAGCCATCTGGGACATGAAATACCGGCTGAAGGAGGCCGACGGAACGCCGATCGACCAGACGGTCGAAGACACATGGCGCCGCATCGCCCGGGCGCTGGCGGTGGTCGAAAAGACCCCCGTGCAGTGGGAAGACAGGTTCTATCGGGCGCTTGAAGGATTCAAATACCTGCCCGCAGGACGGATCACGGCGGGGGCGGGGACCGGGCGGTCGGTGACGCTGTTCAACTGCTTTGTCATGGGCACGATCCCCGACAGTATGGAAGGCATATTCGAGGCGCTGAAGGAAGCGGCCCTGACCATGCAGCAGGGCGGCGGCATCGGCTATGATTTCTCGACCATCCGTCCGCGCGGGGCGGAAGTGAAAGGCGTGGCGGCGGACGCCAGCGGGCCTTTGTCGTTCATGGATGTCTGGGACGCGATGTGCCGCACGATCATGTCGGCGGGCAGCCGGCGCGGCGCGATGATGGCCACCATGCGTTGCGATCATCCCGATATCGAGGCCTTTATCGAGGCCAAACAGGATGCGGCGCGGCTGCGCATGTTCAACCTGTCGGTTCTGGTCACCGATCCGTTCATGGCGGCGGTCAAGGCCGATGGTCCCTGGGATCTGACCTTTGACGGCAGGGTGTACCGCACCCTGCAGGCGCAGGATCTGTGGAACAGGATCATGCGCGCAACTTACGATTTCGCCGAACCCGGTGTGATCTTCATCGACCGGATCAACCAGATGAACAATCTGGCCTATGTCGAGGAAATCGCTGCAACAAACCCTTGCGGTGAACAGCCGTTGCCGCCCTACGGCGCCTGTCTTCTGGGGTCTGTGAACCTGGCGCGTCTTGTCACCGATCCGTTCGGCAAGGGCGCCGCGCTGGACATGCAGGCGCTGGACGATCTGGTGCGCGTTGCTGTTCGCATGATGGACAATACGGTCGATGCCAGCCGCTTCCCCTTGCCCCAACAGCAGGCCGAGGCCCAGGCCAAACGGCGGATTGGCCTCGGTGTCACCGGTCTTGCCGATGCTTTGCTGATGGTCGGCCAGCGCTATGGCTCGACCGAGGCGGCGGCGACCTGCGAGGGCTGGATGCGCGCCATCGCCCGCGCCGCCTATCTGGCCTCGGTCGATCTGGCGCGGGAAAAGGGTGCCTTTCCGCTGTTTGACGCGGAAAAGTTCCTGGCTTCGGGCAATATGCGGCGGATGGATCAGGATGTGCGGGATGCGGTGGCCAGGCACGGCATCCGCAATGCCCTTTTGACCTCGGTCGCGCCGACCGGCACGATCAGCCTTTATGCCGGCAATGTCAGTTCGGGGATCGAGCCGGTCTTTGCCTATGCCTACAAGCGCAAGGTCCTGCAAAAGGACGGCAGCCGGACCGAGGAAGAGGTGATCGACTATGCCGTTCACCTGTGGCGTGAACGGTTCGGCGACGCGCCCTTGCCCGACCATTTCGTCAATGCGCAGACCTTGCCGCCGCTCGACCACGTCCGCATGCAGGCGGCGGCGCAGACCTGGATCGACAGTTCGATCTCCAAGACGATCAACTGCCCCGAGGATATCGGTTTCGACGCCTTCCGCGATGTTTACATGGCCGCCTGGGATCAGGGCTGCAAAGGCTGTACCACCTACCGCCCGAACGCGGTGACGGGCAGCGTGCTGACGGTCAGCGAGCAAGGCGACAAGGCGCCCGAGGCGGATATGGGCGCAGGGATGGGCGGCGAGGTTGTCTATCTCTCTGAACCCCTTGACCGGCCGCAGGCGCTGGAAGGGGCCACCTACAAGCTGAAGTGGCCCGACAGCGAACATGCGATCTATCTGACGATCAACGACATCGTGCAGGGCGGGCACCGGCGCCCGTTCGAAGTGTTCATCAACTCGAAGAACATGGAGCATTACGCCTGGACGGTGGCCCTGACCCGGATGATTTCCGCCGTGTTCCGACGCGGGGGGGATGTGTCCTTTGTGGTCGAGGAGCTGAAGGCGGTCTTTGATCCGCGCGGCGGTGCCTGGATGGAGGGGCGCTATATCCCCTCGATCCTCGCTGCCATCGGCGGGGTGATCGAACGGCATATGGTCGCGACCGGGTTCCTGAAGGGCGAGGGGATGGGGCTGAAGTCCGACCCCAAGGCGCAGGTCATGGCGGTCGGCGAAGGCCCGCGCGGCCCGGCCTGCCCCAGCTGCGGCCAGTTCGGCCTGCACAAGGCCGAGGGCTGCCTGACCTGCCCGTCCTGCGGCTATTCGAAATGCGGGTAGGGGGGCGCAGCTTCGCCCGCAAGTGTCAGGCGCCCCGGACCTGATCCGGGGCCTCCCGCGTCGACAGAGGCCCCGGATCAGGTCCGGGGCGGGGTTTGCCCTTACCCGCCGGTATGGCTCATATGGCGTGTCATCTGGCCACGGACCTTCTGGCGGGAATAGTCGAAATCATGGCCCTTGGGCTTGCGGGCGATGGCGGCGCGGATTGCGGCCTCGACCGCCCTGTCATCAGCACTGGCGCGCAGGGGCGCGCGCAGGTCGGCGCGGTCCTCTTGCCCCAGGCACATGAACAAGTCGCCCGTGCAGGTGACGCGGACGCGGTTGCAGCTTTCGCAGAAATTATGGCTGAGCGGGGTGATGAAGCCGATCTTCTGCCCCGTCTCGCCGATCCGCACATAGCGCGCAGGCCCGCCCGACCGTTCGGTCAGGTCGGTCAGGGCAAAGCGGGTCGCCAGCCGGGCCCGCAGGTCCGACAGCGGCCAGTATTGATCCAGCCGCATCTCCTCGCCCATCTCGCCCATCGGCATGACCTCGATGAAGGTCAGGTCATGGCCATGCGTCGCGCACCAGTCGGTCAGGGTAAAGAGTTCATCCTCGTTCACGCCTTTCAGCGCGACACAATTGATCTTGACCTTCAGCCCGGCGGCGCGGGCGGCCGCGACCCCCTCCAGCACCTGCGGCAGGCGGCCCCAGCGGGTGATGGCGGCGAACCGGTCGGCGTCGAGCGTATCGAGCGAGACATTGACCCGCCTGACCCCGCAGGCCGCCAGATCATCCGCATAGCGGGCGAGTTGCGAGCCGTTGGTGGTCAGCGTCAGTTCGCGCAACGCGCCGCTGGCCAGATGGCGCGACATGGCGCGGAAAAAGGTCATGATGTCGCGCCGCACCAAAGGCTCGCCCCCGGTGATGCGCAGCTTGTCCACCCCGAGCCGCACGAAGGCCGAGCAAAGCCGGTCAAGCTCCTCCAGCGTCAGAAGATCGCGCTTGGGCAGGAACTGCATATGTTCGGCCATGCAATAGGTGCAGCGAAAATCGCAGCGGTCCGTCACCGAGACGCGCAGGTAGGAAATCGGACGCAGGTAGGGATCGACAAGGCTGGCCATCATGGGGCGACCCTACGCGCCGGGGCAGGGGGCAGCAAGCCGGGTTGCGGCAGTGTGACAGGCGTGCGCGACCTTGTGATGCGGGGGGTAGACTGGCCCATGGAAGGCTTTTTCCCGTGCATCAGGAGGGCCAATTGCTGCGGCGGCCATGCCGGACATGAAGAACGTGAACCGAACCGTCGACTACGGCATAGTAGACGCGCCAGCGCATTGCCTTGCCGTACAGGGCACGACGTATGGGTTGATCAAAGTCGCGCGACTCTGGGGCAATTGGATGCGCATCTGGCATAGCGCCAAGGGCGAGGATGGTATGCCGGATGCCCGCCAGCCATTCATCTGCAGCCCTCGGGTTACGATCTCGCAGCCAGTGCCATGATGCAGTCAGCTCATCCGCCGCATTCGGCGTGATGATCACCGGCAAGAGGCTGGTCATTTGGTTCGGGCAAGGCCGTCGAAGAATTGACCCGCCTCGGTGCCGTCACCGGCGCGGGCCTGCGTCAGCCCCTTGCGAAGACCGGCAACAGTTTCGGCATAGTCAAGCTGGTCCTGCATTTCCTGCCATGCAGCAGCATCCATGACAACCACCGACGGCTTGCCGTTCACCGTCAGTATCTGCGGCCGCCCGGTTTCCTTGATCTGCGCGATCAGGCGTGCGGAATCCCGCTTAAACTCTGTCAGCGGGCTGATGTCCTTGGTGATGTTCATGGCAGGCTCCTGCATCGCATCGAATTAGGTGCAAATCTAGCGCTGTTTTCGATGCGAGTCGAGGCGTTCGACCTTTTGGGAATGGTGCGTGCCAGACGCGTCGGCCAATATCCTTGAAAAAAGATCAATCCAATGCGACGCAAGCTCGCCGCGCGTTACAGGCTAAAGTGGCTGGATTTAATGGCGGACTCAGAGGCCGCCATTTCGGCCCCGCTTCGGCTCTGTTGCATAAATCGCGTGAGGGATTCATCTTGTGAATCCAGCGTGGTAG
>CAZKJZ010000022.1:0-8800 GCA_964553145.1 uncultured Frigidibacter sp.
TCCTCTTGGGCTGGGCGGTCTTTGGCCAGTTTCCCGATGCGCTGACCCTGGCCGGATCGGCGGTTGTCGTGGCGACCGGCATCTATACGCTGCACCGCGAGCGGGTCAGGCGATAGGCCCCAAGGTCCGATTGGTCGCCGCCGCATGGCTGCGCCGTCAGGCGGGGCGATCCCCTTCACATTTGGCTGAGCCTGCTTGACTTTGCCGGGGCTGCGGGGCCAGTTCGCGGCACCGATATGCGTACAACAGGAGCCGTGATCCTTATGACAGAAACATATCTGCGGCAGTCCGGCGGCCCGTCATGGTCGGGCACCGGCGCCATCAAGGTTCCGGCCGCCACGGCCCTGTTCTGGGGGATCAAGGTCCTGACCACAGGCATGGGCGAGACGATGTCGGACTATCTGGTCGGCGCCATCAACCCGCATCTGGCGGTTCTGGGCGGGGCTGCGGGCCTGGGCCTGTGTCTGCTGGTCCAGTGGCTGTGGCCGCGCTTCAGCCAGCCGGTCTATTGGCTGGCGGTGCTGATGGTGGCGATCTTCGGCACGATGGTGGCCGATGTCGTTCATACGGTGCTGGGGGTGCCCTATTCGGTATCGGCCTGCGGTTTTGCGGCGGGACTGGCGCTGGCCTTCTGGCTGTGGCACCGGCTGGAGGGGACGCTGTCCATCCATTCGATCCGCACCCGGCGGCGCGAGTTTTTCTATTGGTGTGTGGTTCTGATGACCTTTGCCCTGGGTACGGCGCTGGGCGATCTGTCGGCGCATAACTGGGGGCTGGGCTACTTCCCGTCGGCGATTGTCTATGGCCTGCTGATCCTGGTGCCTTTCTTTGCCTGGCGGTCGGGCGCAATGGGCGAGGTGGCGGCCTTTTGGACCGCCTATGTGCTGACCCGCCCGCTTGGCGCCTCGTTCGCGGACTGGTTCGGGGCGCCGGTGCCGCGCGGCGGGCTGGGGTTCGGCTTTGGCCCCGTCAGCGCCGTGCTGCTGCTGATTTTCCTGGCACTGGTCGTCCGGGCGACAGTCACGGATGACGGGCGGGCGGCGGACTAGGTGGTCGACCGGAACGCGCGTCGCGCATGGCGCGCGTAGTTTCGGGAAGGGCGGCCGGTCGGATGCGTCCGATCACGCCTCGAACCAGCCCGCCCGCACTTCGGCACGATAGTCGGTTGGGCTTTTCCCGGAAAAGTCGCGAAAGGCTGCATTAAAGGCCGAGACAGAGCTGTAGCCTGCCGCCAAAGCCACCTGTGTCACCTGCGCCCCGCTTGCGGCCAGCGCCTCGGCGGCGCGGATCATCTGCATGCGGCGCTGGGCCTGACCACAGGACAGGCCCAGCTCGGCGCGGAAATGGCGGGCAAGGGTGCGGGGCGTGGTGGCGACGGCGGCGGCGACAGCGGCAAGGTCCGGGGGCTGGTCCAGCCGGGCAGCGCAATAGGCCAGTGCACGGCGTATGCGGTCGGACTGGCCCAGCGGCATAAAGGCCGGGCTGGGCTGATCGGCCAGGCGCCAGGTCAGGGCCTGAAGCGCCGCGAATAATGGCGGGGCAAGGGTTGGCTGGTCCGCCCCCTCGGCCCCCCAGGCCCGACAGGCTATGATCAGCTCACGGGCAAGCGGTGTCATGTCAAAGACCGACAGGTCTGTGCCCGGCGGCGGGTAATGGGCGGCGTCAAACAGGACCGAGCAGGCGCTGAGAGGGTTCAGAATGGTGATCCGCACCAACGTTCCGGCACGGATCAGGGCCGCACGGGCGGGGGGCAGCGACCATTGCCGCCCGCCGTGGTCCAGCCGCATGGTGCCCGCCCGCGCATAAAGCAGATAGTGGCGGTCCATGCAAAAATCTGCGGTCGGCGCGGCTGGAAAGTCGCGGTTGACGGCAAAGGCATGGGGCAGCTTGTCCATATGGCCAGTCTGCGGTCAGGCCGAGGCTTCGTAAAGCGTTGCTTCGAACCGGCGGCTGACGGGGACAGCGGTCATCATCGGCCGCAACACCGCCCCGGCCGCCGCAAAAGCGTCAGAGGCGAGGTAGTTCTGAAAGTGCTGCTGGCTGTCCCATTCCTGTATCAGCCCCAGATGGGTCCTGCTGCCGACGTTTGTAAAAATGCGGAACCCCCTGTTGCCCGCCATTTGCCGCGCGGCTGCGGCGTCCTTGTGCAGGGCCTCCAATGCCTCGGCCCGTCGGATGGCCGGGACTTCGAAATCGACGATGGCGATGATCATCTCTGATCCTTTCGTTGGCTGATCTGGCCGGGCTGGTCCCGACTGCAGTCACATTAGGTCCTTCCGGCATGGCGCGCTTGCGGCCCGGAGACAAAGAGTTGCGCGAGACGGACAGACCGGCGGGCGGGCAGGCAGGCTTGGCCAGAGGCGACGGCCCTGTGCCACCGCCTCCCCCTTTTCGAACCCGTCCATCTGGCCTATCCCTGCCACACCATCGGCGGAGAGGGTCCATGATTCCGGTCAAAGGATATGCGGGGCAGCGGGTCGCGGTTCTGGGGCTGGGCCGGTCGGGGCTGGCCACGGCGCGGGCGCTGGCGGCGGGCGGGGCCGAGGCTTTGCTGTGGGACGACAGTCCCGAGGCGCGGGCCCGCGCCGAGGCGGACGGATTCGCGCTGACCGATCTCTTGCGCGATGCCGCCTGGGCGGGTCTGTCACTTCTGGTCACTTCGCCCGGTATCCCGCATCTTTACCCAGAGCCCAACCGCCATATCGCCCGGGCGCTGGCCGAGGGCGTGCCGGTCGACAATGACATCGGCCTTTTCTTCCGCAGCTGGGCCACGGCGGACTGGGACCATTTCGACCAGATGCCCAAGGTGGTGGCCGTCACCGGCTCGAACGGCAAGTCGACGACAACGGCGCTGATCCATCATATCCTGCAGGTGGCCGGGCGGCCGACGCAGATGGCCGGCAATATCGGGCGCGGGGTTCTGGATATCGACCCTGCGGGCGACGGCGAGGTGGTGGTGCTGGAATTGTCGTCCTATCAGACAGAGCTGGCGCGGGCGCTGACGCCGGATGTGGCGGTCTTTACCAACCTTTCGCCCGACCATCTGGACCGGCATGGCGGCATCGGCGGCTATTTCGCTGCCAAGGCGCGGCTTTTCACCCAAGGCGGCCCCGACCGCGCCGTGATCGGGGTGGACGAGGCCGAGGGGCGCTTTCTGGCCAATCAGATCGGCCAGGGGCCGGGCGATGACCGGGTGATCCGCGTCTCGTCGGGGCAAAAGCTGGAAACCGCGGGCTGGACGGTCTTTGCCCGCAAGGGTTTTCTGGCCGAATGGCGCAAGGGGCGGCAGGTGGCCTCGATCGACCTGCGCGGCATGGCGGGGCTGCCGGGCGCGCACAATCACCAGAACGCCTGCGCGGCCTATGCCGCCACAAGGTCGCTGGGTCTGGCGCCGAAGCTGATCGAACAGGCGCTGGCCTCGTTCCAGGGGCTGCCGCACCGCAGCCAGATCGTCGGCGAACGGGCGGGCGTGCGGTTCGTCAATGACAGCAAGGCCACCAACGTCGACAGTGCCGCCAAGGCTTTGCAGGCCTTTGACCGCATCCGCTGGATCGCGGGGGGGCTTGGCAAGGACGGCGGCATCGGCGGGCTGAAACCCTATCTGGGGTCGGTGGCCAAGGCCTATCTGATTGGTCATTCGGCGCGGGATTTCGCGCTGGAACTGGGCGACCTGCCGCATGAGATCTGCGAGACGATGGAACGGGCGGTGGCCCGCGCCGCCGAAGAGGCGGGCCCGGGCGAGGTGGTGCTGCTGGCCCCGGCCGCAGCCTCGTTCGACCAGTATCAGAATTTCGAAAAGCGGGGCGAGGATTTCTGTGCGCGTGTGCGGGCGCTGATCGGGTAAAGGCGGGGGCGCTGCCCCCACCAGCCCGCGCGACGCGCGCGGGCGTTCTTCGGGGCAAAGGTCCGCTGGACCTTTGCTTCCCCCTCATCACCCCCCCCGGGATATTTGAACCACAATGAAAGGGGGAGGGGATGGAAGGCAGATGCACTTGCGGGGCGGTCCGCTACCGGCTGTTGGATCAGCCGATGTTCGTCAATGCCTGCCATTGCAGCTGGTGCCAGCGCGAGACGGGCGGGGCCTTTGCCGTCAATGCGATCATCGAGATGGACCGGCTGGAGGTCACAGGCGACTATGCCTATGTGATGACCCCGTCCGCCTCGGGCAAGGGGCAGGAGATTGCGCGTTGCCCCCACTGCCATGTGGCGATCTTCAGCCATTATGCCGGGGCGGGGCGGCTGGCGGCCTTTGTCCGGGTCGGCACGATGGATCGGCCCGATCTATGCCCGCCGGATGCGTTCATCTTTACCGGAACAAAGCTGCCCTGGGTGGTGCTGGACCCGGCAGTTCCGGCGTTCGAGGGCTATTATGACCTGGCCAGCCTGTGGCCGCCCGAGGCGCAGGCACGGCGGCAGGCGATGAAGGCGCGGGCAGCGGGCTGAGCCTGCGGGCGGGATGTGCGCGGCTGCCCATGGCCAAAGGGGCGCGGGCAGGCTAGGACGGGACGTTCTGGAGACACATGATGACGCGCCCCGCCTCTTCCGCCGCCTCTGCCCCCGTGACCGGCAAATTCGTGACCGGCAGCCTGATGCGCCACGTGGCGACCATGTCTTTGTCGGGGGCGCTGGGCCTGTCCTTTACCTTTCTGGTCGATTTTCTGGCGCTGTGGTGGATTTCGCGGCGCGGGGTCGAGGCGGATATGGCCGCCGTCGGCATCGCGGGCACGATCCAGTTTGCGATGATCTCGCTGGGGATCGGCATGATGATCGGGGCGGTGGCGCTGGTGGCGCGGTCGATCGGCATGGGCGACCGGCCCCGGGCGCGGCGGATCGCGACCATGGCCACGGTGCTGACGGCCCTGGTGCAGCTGGTGCTGTCGGCTGTCGTCTGGCTCTTTCGCCATCCGATCCTGGTGGCCTCAGGCGCCTCGGGGCAGGCGCTGGTCGAGGCCGAGCAGTTTCTGGCCATCACCCTGCCGTCGATGCTGTTGGTGACGGGCGGCATCATGGCCGCGTCGATCCTGCGGGCCGTCGGCGATGCCTGGCGGTCGATGATGGTGACGATGACAGCGGGCTTTCTGGCCGCGGGTCTTGATCCGGTCCTGATTGTCTGGATGGATATGGGGGTCGCGGGGGCCGGATGGTCGATCGTGGCTGCCCGGGTGGCGATGTGCGCGGTTGGCCTGTGGTTCCTGATCGGGCGGCATGACATGATGGCGCGGCCGGCAATGGCCGATATCCGCCAGTTCGCGCGCCCCTATCTGGCCATTGCCCTGCCCGCCATCGCAACGCAGCTGGCCACCCCCTTTGGCAACTGGGTGCTGACCGGCCGGATCGCCGAGTTCGGCGAAGGCGCCGTGGCCGGGTGGAGCGTGGTGATGCGGCTGACCATCCTGGCCTTTGGCGGCATCTTTGCCCTGTCGGGCGCCATCGGCGGGATCATCGGCCAGAATTACGGCGCGGGGCGCCCCGACCGGGTTCAGGGCGCCTTTGTCGCGGCGCTGAAGTTCTGCGCCATCTATACGCTGGTCACCTGGGCGCTGATGGCGGCCCTGACCGGCCCGATCATCGCGGCCTTTCACCTGTCAGGCGAAGGTGCGCGGATCGTCGCCACCTTTACCCACTGGGCGGCGGGCAGTTTCATTTTTACCGGCGCGCTCTTTTGCGCCAACGCGACCTTCAACAACCTTGGCCGTCCGCTGGCCAGCACCGCCGCCAACTGGTTTCGCGACGGCGTGCTGGTCTATCCGGCGGCCGTGGTCCTGACCGGTCTTTTGGCCGCGCCCGGTGTCGTCTGGGCCAATGCTGCGGCGAATATCCTGGCGGGCGGGCTGGCGGCCATTCTGGCCTGGCGCTATATCCGCCGCCTGAATGCCGATCGCGGCGCCGGAGTGTGACCCATGCCCACCTATTCCGCCCTGACCACCCTGGATGACCGCGAACCGGCCGAAGCCCTGGCCGAGGCGCTGGAAGGGTTCGTGCCCGAACCCGTGGGGGTCGGCACGTTCGAGATCGAGGACGGGTCGGGCCGGTACGAGGTGGGCGCCTATTTCGAGGAGCCGCCCGATGACACGGCGCTGGCGCTGATGTCGGCGGCCTTTGGCGCGGCGCCCTTCGTCGTGTCGGAAGTGCCTGAAACCGACTGGGTCAGCCATGTGAAACGCGAATTGCAGCCGGTCGAGGCGGGGCGCTTTTTCGTCTATGGCAGCCATGATGCCGAACGGGTGCCGACAGGCGCCGTCGCGCTGTTGATCGAGGCGTCGATGGCCTTTGGCACCGGCCACCATGGCACGACACGCGGCTGCCTTCTGGCGCTCGACCGGCTGGACCGGCAAGGGGTGCGTGCGCAGAATGTGGCCGACATCGGCTGCGGCACGGCGGTTCTGGCGATGGCAGCGGCGGCGATCTGGGACCGGCCGGTCATTGCCTCGGACATTGATCCTGTGGCGGTCGATGTGGCGCGGGCCAATGCCGAAGCCAACGGGCTGGGCGATCGGTTGATCTCGGTCGAAGCGGCGGGGTTCGACCATGCCGACCTGCGGGCGCGGGCGCCCTATGACCTGGTCTTTGCCAATATCCTGAAGGGCCCGCTTTTGGCGCTCGCCCCCGACATGGCGGCGATGATTGCGCCGGGCGGGCGGGCCATCCTGTCGGGTATCCTGAACACACAGGCGGACGAGGTTCAGGCGGCCTATCACGCGCAGGGCTTTGCCACCGACAGCCGCGACAGTCTGGGCGACTGGACTACGCTGGTTCTGGTCCGCGTTTAACCGAGGCTTTACCCCGCCTGCGCTAGCCTGCCTGCGATCAGAGAGGCAGGCGGGCCAGATGTCGGCGGACGGGCGACGGGAACTTATCGGGGCGCTGGCGGCGGGGCGGCATCTGTTGCTGCTGGCCGCCGCCTTTTCGGTTTTTGTCAATTTGCTGGGTCTGACCGGGGCGCTGTTCATGCTGCAGGTCTATGACCGGGTTCTGCCCTCGGGGTCGGTGGAAACGCTGGCAGCACTGCTGCTTTTGACCGGGTTTCTCTACGGGATCCTTGCGGTGCTGGACCTGGCGCGGGCGCGCATCATGGCACGTCTTGCGGCGCGGTTTCAGCTGGCGCTTGACCCTGCCGTCTTTGCTGCGGCCCAGACCGGCGGCGCGGCGCAACTGGCCCGCGCCGATCTGGAACATCTGCGGCGCTTCATCGCCTCGCCCGTCATGCTGGCGGCGTTCGATGCGCCCTGGGCGCCGCTTTTCTTTCTGGCCTTGTTTCTGTTTCATCCCTGGCTCGGGCTTCTGGCCCTGTCGGGGGCTGCCCTGCTCTTGGTTCTGGCGGCGGCGGGAGAGGCGCTGACAGGCCGGGGCGCCGGGGCGGCAGGTGCGCTGTCGGCCTCCGCCGAACGGCTGGCGCTGCGGTTGGCCGATCAGGGTGATCTGGCGCGCAGCATGGGGCTGGCGCGGGCCGGGCAGGTGCGCTGGCTGGCCTTGCGCGAACAGGCTTTGGCCGGGGCTTTGGCGGTCAGCGACCGGGCGGCGGCGGTGCTGGTCGCGACCCGGATCGCGCGACAGGGGCTGCAGTCGGCGATGCTGGCGCTGGGCGCGCTGCTGGTCCTGCGGGGAGAGATTTCGGCGGGCGTCATGTCGGCGGCGACGATCCTGATGGGGCGGGCGCTGGCGCCGGTAGAGCTGGCGGTCGCGGGCTGGGGGCAGGGGCAGCGCGCCCGTCTGGCCTGGGGGCGTCTGTCGGGACTGCTGACCGGGGCACCGGCGGTCGAGGCAAGTGCCGGGCCGTTGCCGGGCACCCGCTTTGCCCTGACCGTAGAGGATTTGGCGGTGCGGCCGCCGGGGGCGACGGGGCCCAGTGTCACGGGCATCACTTTTGATCTGCGGCCCGGGGCGGCCTTGGGGATCATGGGTGCCTCGGGGTCTGGAAAGTCGACGCTGGCGCGCGGGCTGGCCGGTATCTGGCCGGTGCCAGAGGGCAGCCTGCAGCTGGGCGGCGCGACGCCCGCGCAGTGCGGCGGGGCGGCCATGGCGGCGGCCGTGGGCTATCTGCCGCAGGAGGTCGCGCTTTTCCACGCAACGATTGCCGAAAATATCGCCCGGCTGGCGCTGGCGCCCGACCGGCAGGCTGTGATGGCGGCGGCGCATCTGGCCGGGGCGCATCAGATGATCCTGGACCTGCCGCAGGGCTATGACACGATGCTGGGCGAGGGCGGTGCGGGCCTGTCGGGCGGGCAGGCGCAGCGGATCGCGCTGGCGCGCGCGCTTTATGGCGCGTCGCCGATGGTGGTGCTGGACGAACCGTTCACCCGGCTGGATGCCGAAGGGGCCGAGGCGGTGCGGGCGGCGATTGCGGCACTGAAAGCGGCGGGGCATGTGGTGATCGTGACCGGCCACCGCGCCGATCTTTTGCCGCTTTGCGACCCGCTTCTGGTGCTGGGGGCGGGCCAAGCACGGGTCTTTGGCCCGCGCGAGGAGGTTCTGGATCAGATGATGCGGGCCACACAGAAACCCGGTCGCGCGGCGGCGCGGGTCGCATGACCGGCGCTGTCGCCCCTGTGGCGTTCGATGCGCGCTGGTCGGCGCGGCGCCCGGCTCGAACGGGGCTGGTGGCGCTGATCCTTTTGCTGGCCGGCTTTGGCAGCTGGGCCATACTGGTGCCGATTGCAAGCGCTGTCATCGCCGAGGGGCGGGTGACGGTTCAGGGGGGCGACCGGCCGGTCGAACATGCCGAAGGCGGGATGGTCGCCGACCTTTTGGTGCGCGACGGCGATCTGGTGGCAGAAGGGGCGGTGCTGGCGCGGCTGGACGG
>CAZKJZ010000022.1:8900-11845 GCA_964553145.1 uncultured Frigidibacter sp.
GTGCGCGACGGCGATCTGGTGGCAGAAGGGGCGGTGCTGGCGCGGCTGGACGGCAGGCGACCCCGCGCCGATCTGGCGCTGGCCGAGGCGGCGCTGGAGGATCTTTTGCTGCGCCAGGCGCGCGCCCTGGCCGAACGACGGGGCGATGCTGCGGCCCCGGATTTTGCCGGGCTGCCGACGGCGAGGGCTGCGGTTGAGGATGCGCTCTTCAAGACCCGCGTTGCGGATCGGGCCCGACAGGGCGCACTGCTGGACGCCCGCGCCGCCGCCCTGACCGCCGAACGCGTGGCCTTGCATTCCGAAGCGGCGGCGACAGAACAGGCGCTGGCTTTGGTCCGGGCCGAGATTGAAACACAGCGCGACCTGCAGGCGCGCGGCCTGAGCGAGGCGCCGCGCCTGTCGGCCCTGGCGCGCGAAGCCGCGCGCCTGCAGGGTGCGCTGGCCGCGCTGCAGGCGGATCAGGCGGCAAGGGCCGGGCTGGCGGCCGAGATTACCCTGCAGCGCCTGCGCCTGGGAGCCGAGGCGCGCGAGGCGGCCGAGGCCGAGCTGGAGCGGATCGCCCGTGCCCTGCCCGAGGCCCGGCAGCGCCGCGACGCCCTGCGCGACCGGGTGGCGGGGCTGGCGATCCGCGCGCCGGTCGCGGGCCGGGTGCATGGGCTGCAGATTGCCGGGCCGGGCGTGGTGTTGCCGCCCGCCCGCCCGCTCTTGACGCTGGTGCCGCAGGACCGCGCGCGCCTGGTCACGGTGCGGCTGCGGCCTGCCGACATTGCCCGTGTCCGGATCGGCCAGCCGGTGCGCCTGCGCCTGCCCGGCCCGCCCGACCCGGCGCGCCCTGGCCTGACAGGGCACCTGACGCGCCTGTCGGCAGAGAGCCTGACCGATGAGCAGAGCCGCCAGAGCTTTTTCACCGGCGAGGTGGCGCTGGACGCCCCCTCACCCGGCCTGACCCCCGGCCAGCCGGTCGAAGTGATGATCACTGCCGCGCCGCGCCGCGCTGCAGCCCTGCTGTTGGACCCTCTGACCCGCTATTTCACCCGCGCCCTGCGGTCGGACTGACGGCCGGAGTTTGAAAAACTCCGGTCCGGTTTCTGTTCAGAAACCGGTTCTACGGCGCGGGGCGTGCCCGGTTCCGGGCCGCAAATCCGCCGCATTGCGCGGGCAAATTGCGCGAAATCCTTTGGAATCAGCAGCCACGGGTCTGTTAAATGGTTGATCGCAATCAACAGAATTTTCAGGGGCGCCTTTGGCGCATCCGCCGGGACCACGCCAAGGGCGCCGGATTCGAAGCCGAAGGCACGCTGGGCATGAGCTATTATAACGCCCACCGCCGCAGACCGATCCGCCCGCGCCTGTTGGCCATGCTCTTGCTGATGGCGATGGTCTTCACCCTGCTGAAGGCCGGTCTTTTGGCGACCCGTGGCGAGGATATGTATGAGGCGCGTCTTGCCGCCTTGCAGCGCGGCAGCGACCTTGACCGGTCGGGCGCATGGCTTTTGCAGATCGACCCGGTGACGCGCCGCCTGGCCGAGGCGATCCGGCGCCTGACCGGCTGACCCATTCCCGACCCGCTGGCCCAAAAACCAGAAGGCCCCGGGGTTTCCCCCGAGGCCCTGGCGACCTTGTCGCTATGTTCGCAGCACGCTCAGGCGTGCGATGCGATGAATTCGATGTCGCCGCGGGTCAGGCCGATATCGTCCAGCTCGCGGTCCGAAAGCTTGCTCAGGGCCTTGCGCGTTGCGCGGGCGTCGTTCCAGGCGGCAAGCATAGCGACGATGCCATGGACCGGGGCCATCAGGCCGTAACCGGTGCGGGTCGTCTCATAGGCGGACATGTTCATTTCCTCATCATACCTCGGCCGGATGCAGGATCGCCTCCGACAGCGCCTAGATAGGGGATCGGCGTCGGGCGAGCTAGGGCCGCGATTTCAAGTCCGTTATGCATTTTTTGCATGGCACACCACACCCTGCCCCGAAAGAGGGCGGCGGGGAATAATCGTTAAAAAACTGTCATATTCGCGACTATGCTCACATGAAGGGCGATGGGAAAGCCCAAATAGGCGGCGCTACGTGAATCATCAGCTGCCCGCCCTGATCATGGCTTTCCCTCTGGTCATGCGCCCCCTTTCCGATGTTCCCCTTTCGTGCTATCCCGGTCAAAACAGGCAGAAAGGCGGGGCAGGCAGATGCGCGTTCTGGGAATTGACCCGGGCCTTCGCAACCTGGGCTGGGGCGTGATCGAGGTGACGGGATCGCGGCTGACCCATGTGGCCAATGGCATCATCCAGTCCGAAGGCACGGCGATGGGCCCGCGGCTTTTGTCGCTTTACCGTGCGCTGTCGGCGGTTCTGGCCGCCCATGCCCCGACCGAGGCGGCGGTCGAACAAACCTTTGTGAACAAGGATGGCGCGGGCACGCTGAAACTGGGGCAGGCGCGGGGCATCGCTATGCTGGTCCCGGCCGAGGCGGGGATCGAGGTCGGGGAATATGCGCCGAATGCGGTGAAAAAGGCGGTGGTCGGCGTCGGCCATGCCGACAAGGCGCAGGTGGCCCATATGGTCCGCCACCAGTTGCCGGGGGTGCTGCTGGCCGGGCCGGATGCGGCCGATGCGCTGGCCATCGCCATCTGCCACGCCCATCATCTGCAAAGTGCCGGACGCCTTGCCGCCGCCCTGCGGGGTGCTGCATGATCGGGCGCATCGCCGGAACCATCCTGCACCGGGCCATGGACCAGGTGCTGATCGACGTGCGGGGCGTGGGCTATATCGTCCATGTCTCGTCCCGCACCGCCGCCGCGCTGCCGCCGGTGGGTGAGGCTTGCGCGCTTTATACCGAACTTCTGGTGCGCGAGGATCTGTTGCAGCTTTTCGGCTTTCCGACGCTGCAGGAAAAGGAATGGCACCGGCTTCTGATCTCGGTCCAGGGGGTGGGGGCCAAGGCGGCGATGGC
>CAZKJZ010000022.1:11945-19161 GCA_964553145.1 uncultured Frigidibacter sp.
GCGTCCGAAGCGGCCGCCGCCGTGGCCCGCGCCGCGGGCGAGGCGCCCGAGGCCGCTACCCCCGCGCTGATCCGCGCCGCCCTGAAACTTCTGGCCCCGAAAGGCTGATATGGCATTTTCTGTTTGTACATATCCGGCGGCGATGCCTGGGGGCGGGCCATGCTGACCCCCGACCCCACTCTGCGCGCCGCCCCGCGGCCCGAGGATGCCGACCGGGCGCTGCGCCCCCAGACCCTGGGCGACTTTGTCGGGCAGGAAGAGGCGCGCGCCAATCTGGCGGTCTTCATCGAAAGCGCGCGGATGCGCGGCGAGGCGATGGACCATACGCTGTTTCACGGCCCCCCCGGTCTGGGCAAGACGACGCTGGCGCAGATCATGGCGCGCGAGCTTGGGGTGAATTTCCGCATGACGTCGGGCCCGGTTCTGGCGCGGGCGGGCGATCTGGCGGCGATCCTGACCAATCTTGAGGCGCGCGATGTTTTGTTCATCGACGAGATTCACCGGCTGAACCCGGCGGTCGAGGAGGTGCTTTATCCGGCGCTGGAGGATTTCGAGCTGGATCTGGTGATCGGCGAGGGGCCTGCCGCGCGGACGGTGCGGATCGAGCTGCAGCCCTTTACCCTCGTCGGCGCCACCACGCGGCTGGGTCTTCTGACCACGCCCCTGCGCGACCGGTTCGGCATTCCGACCCGGCTGCAGTTCTATACGATCCCCGAACTCGATCTGATCGTCACGCGCGGGGCGCGGCTGATGGGCGTGGAAAGCGACCCCGAAGGCACGCTGGAAATCGCCCGGCGGGCACGGGGCACGCCGCGGATTGCCGGGCGGCTCTTGCGCCGGGTGGTCGATTTCGCGCTGGTCGAGGGCGACGGGCGGCTGACGCGGGCCATCGCCGACAGCGCGCTGACCCGGCTGGGCGTCGACCATCTGGGGCTGGACGGGGCGGACCGGCGCTATCTGACGCTGATCGCCGAACATTATGCGGGCGGGCCGGTCGGGGTGGAAACCCTGTCGGCGGCCCTGTCGGAAAGCCGCGATGCGATTGAAGAGGTGATCGAGCCGTACCTCTTGCAGCAGGGGCTGATCCAGCGCACGCCGCGCGGGCGGATGCTGGCGTCGCGGGCCTGGACGCATCTGGGCCTGCCGCAGCCCGGGGGCGTCGGGCAAAGCGATCTTTTCGGCGAATAGGGCGATGGACGGCGCCCGCCCGTGGCGCTATCCCCGCGCCCCGACCCCGTGGAGAGGACCATGACCCCCGATCAGATTGCAGCCCTGTTCACCCGGCCCGATGGCCAGTACCGCTTTGCCCGCTGGGTGCGGCCGATCGTGCCGGTGGTCTTTGGCGTTCAGGATCAGACGCTGGCCACGGTCAAGGGCGCGATCGAGGCTTTGGTCACGCTGGCAGGCCACCGGATGGCCGAGACCGACCCCGAACAGGGCGCGAACCTGATGATCTTTTTCCTGCGCGACTGGTCCGAGATCGGCGCCCTGCCCGATCTGGAAGGGCTGGTGCCCGGCATCGGCGCGCAGGCGGCGCGGCTGGCGGCGGCGGGTGCCAGCCAGTACCGGCATTTCCGGTTCGAGCCGGATGGCGCGATCCGCGCCTGTTTCGCGTTTCTGCGCATCGCGGACGGGATGGAGGAGGTTCCCGCCGACGATCTGGCGCTGGCGCTGGCGGTACAGGTCATGCTGGTGTGGGCGGACGGGGCCTTTGCCGCGCGACCCGCGCTGGCCCGCGCCGGCGGGGCGGCGGTTCTGCGGCCCGATCTGGCGGCACTGATCCGGGTGGCCTATGATCCGGTGATGCCGGCGGTGGCGGCGGACCGCAGCCATGCCCTGCGGCTGGCGGCGCGGATGGCGGGCTAGGGGCGAGGGCTTTGCCCTCGCGCTCCCAGGATATTTGGGAACTGATGAAGGGGGGATCGGGGGACAGAATGGCGCATCACTTTGCGGTTCGGGTCTATTACGAGGACACCGATCTGGCGGGCATCGTCTATTATGCCAATTACCTGCGGTTCATCGAACGGGGCCGGTCGGAATGGATACGGTCGCTGGGCGTCGATCAGGGGGCGCTGCGGCAGGTGGCGGGCATTGTCTTTGCCGTGCGGCGGATCGAGGC
Organism: uncultured Frigidibacter sp.; assembly: GCA_964553145.1. Taxonomy (GTDB): domain Bacteria; phylum Pseudomonadota; class Alphaproteobacteria; order Rhodobacterales; family Rhodobacteraceae; genus TMP-24. The sequence goes on from CAZKJZ010000022.1 coordinate 14,065, forward strand.
GGACTATCTGAAACCGGCGCGGTTCGACGATGAGTTGCAGGTCGTGACCCGCCTGGTGGCGATGAGCGGCGCGCGGATCGATCTGGCGCAGGAGGTGACGCGGGCGGGCGAGTGCCTCTTTTCGGCGCAGGTGACGTTGGTCTGTCTGGCCGATCACGGGGCGCCCGCGCGCATTCCGGCGGATATCCGCGCGCGTCTGGCGCCGCCCCTGAACTGATTTTCGCCATTTTGCGTCGTTTTCGCGGGCCGCTCGCGCGAAAGTCAGGCGGGGGCGGTTTTCTTTGCCAAGGAACCGCGATAGACTTGCGTCAAATCAGAGCCGCCGAAAAGCGCGGCCCAACCGGCGAGCAGACACATGGACCAAACAACCCTGGCCGCGGCGCAGGAGATCGATTTTTCGCTGCTGGCGCTTTTTGCGCGCGCATCCTTCATGGTGAAGCTGGTGATGATCGGGCTGACGATTTCGTCGGTCTGGTCCTGGGCGATCATCGTTCAGAAGTTCATCACCTTTCGCAAGGCGCGGGCCCAGGCGGCGCTGTTTGACCGGGCCTTCTGGTCGGGCGAGCCCCTGGACGAGCTTTTCGACCGGATCGGCGGGCGGCCGCAGGGGGCGGCGGAAAGCATCTTTGCCAGCGCCATGACCGAATGGCGCCGAAGCCACCGTCAGGATGGCGAGCTGATCGCCGGCGCCCATGCCCGCATCGATCGGTCGATGGATGTGGCGATCCAGAAGGAAAGCGAGGATCTGACCCGTGGCCTGCCGTTCCTGGCCACGGTCGGGTCAACGGCGCCCTTCGTCGGTCTTTTCGGCACGGTCTGGGGTATCAAGGTCGCGTTCGAAGAGATCGCGATCAGCCAGAACACCTCGCTCGCAGTGGTGGCGCCGGGGATTGCCGAGGCGCTGGTCGCGACCGCGCTGGGCCTTTTGGCCGCCATCCCGGCGGTGATTTTCTATAACAAGCTGTCGACCGACAGCGACCGGATCATCGGTGGGTACGAGGCCTTTGCCGACGAGTTCGCCACGATCCTGTCGCGCCAGCTGGACGCCTGAGCCATGGGGTCCGGGGTGATGAAATCCGGCAAGGGCGGGCGGCGGCGGCGGGGTCGCGGCAAGTCTGCCGTCATGGCCGAAATCAACGTTACGCCGATGGTCGACGTGATGCTGGTTTTGCTGATCATCTTCATGGTTGCCGCCCCCCTGTTGCAGGTCGGCGTGCCGCTGGAACTGCCCAAGACCGCTGCCAAGGCCATCCCGACCGACCAGCAGGAGCCGCTGACCGTGTCCTTGCAGGCCGACGGCACCCTGTCGATCCAGGATACGACCATCACGGCAGACGAGCTGATCGCCAAGCTGACGGCTATTGCCGCGGAACGTCAGGATGACAAGATTTTCCTGCGCGCCGACGGGGCGATTGCCTATGAGCAGGTGGTGCAGGTGATGGGCGCGCTGAACAACGGCGGCTTTTCCAACATCACGCTGGTGACCGAAGGCGGCGGGCCGTCGATGAATGCGCCGCAGGGCGGCAACGGCGGCTGAGATGACCGCCCGGTTTTTACCGCAAGACAGGGCTGAACGGATCGGCCTGATCGTGTCGGGGGCGGCGCATCTGGCCCTGATCCTGTGGGCGCTGGTCGGCGGTATTTTCTTTCCGCCGACTGAAAAGCCCGCGACCATTTCCACGACCGTGTCGCTGATGTCGTCCGAAGAGTTCGCCGCGCTGGAGGCGCTGGCGCCGAAGTCGGCTACGGAAAGCCCCGCGGCCCCCTCGGTTCCGAAGCCTGCGCCGAAGCCGCCCAAGGCGCCGAAGCCCGAGGCGAAGCCCAAACCCCCGGCGCCGAAGCCGCCCGCACCCGAACCGGTGCCGGATGCGGCGCCCGATGTGACGGAATTGTCGCCCGTCGAAACCGACGCGACCGACGCGCCGCCGAGCGAGGTGCCGGTGCCCGCGCCCGACAGCCTGTCGCAAATTCCGGATGTGCCGACCGAAGCGCCGCGCCCCAAGGCCGCGCCCACGGTTGCGCCGACGCCTGCCGACGATCCGTCGCCCACCGCCGACACGGCACCCGACGTGCAAGAGCAGACGATCGATACGCCGTCCGATCAGCCAAAGCCTGACAAGCCCAAGCCGGAAACGGCGCCGGAACAGACGGGCGAGGTCCTGCTGACCGAGGATAACAAGGACGAAAAGCCGCAGACAGCGGCTCCCGCCAGTTCGCCCCGCCCGCACCGGAAACCGGAAAAGCCCGAACCACCGGCTCCGGCGCCGGCCGAAGCCACAGTCGCCGATACGGCGGAGCCAGCGGTTGATGCTGCACCCGCAGACGCGACCAGCGAGGATGCGCTGGCTGCGGCGCTGGACGAGGCCATGGCGGGCGAGGCGTCGGATCAGCCTCAGGCCGGTACCGGTGCTGCCGACCAGGGGCCGCCGCTGACCGATGGCGACAAGGATGCGTTCAGGATCGCCGTCAAGGAATGCTGGAACGTCGGCGCCCTGTCGACCGATGCGCTGCATACGATCGTGACGATCGGCATGACCATGACCCCGGACGGCAAGCCGGGCGATCTGCGGCTGATCGGCACCGAGGGCGGCAGCGATGCCTCGGCCCAGCAGGCGTTCGAGGCGGGGCGGCGGGCGATCCTGCGCTGTGCCAAGGGCGGCTACCCGCTGCCGTCCGAAAAGTACGAGCAATGGAAAGAGATCGAGATCACCTTTGACCCGTCGAAGATGGCGCTAAGGTGAGGTGAGGCGACCAATTTCCCCTGTCCGCCAAGGGCGGTTTGTGGCAGGGGGGGCAAAACCGGGGCAACCGGGCGGACAAGAGGCACGACGAGATGACGCGCATCCCTTTCGGAACACAGATGCTGGCACTGGCGCTGGCGGGCTTTGGCATGGTCGCGGCGACGGGCGCCCTGGCGGACCCGATGCGGATCACCATTGATCAGGGCAATATCGAGCCTTTGCCCTTTGCTGCCCCGACCTTCATCGACGAGGGCGGCGCGGGCGAGCTGGCGCAGGCCATCACCCGGGTTGTGGCTGCCGACCTGATCGGCACCGGTCTTTTCAAGGAAGTCGGGCCGGAGGCTTTTATCAGCGCCGTTCAGGGGTTTGACGCCCCTGTCGCCTATGCCGACTGGAAGGCGATCAATGTCCAGGCGCTGATCGTTGGCGCGGTCAGCGCGCAGGGCGGGCAGGTCAATGTCAAGTTCATGCTGCATGATGTCTTCTCCGACGGCGCCATGGGTGACGGGCTGCAGTTTGGTGGCGGTGAAGGCGACTGGCGGCGGATCGCGCACAAGGTGGCCGACCAGATCTACAGCCGCATCACCGGTGAAGGCCCCTATTTCGACAGCCGCGCCGTGTTCGTTTCGGAATCCGGGGCCAAGGGCGCCAAGCAAAAGCGGCTGGCGATCATGGATTATGACGGCGCCAACGTTCAGTATCTGACCGATTCCAGCGCGATCGTTCTGGCGCCGATCTTTTCGGCCGATGGCAGCCGCATCCTGTACACCAGCTATGAAACCGGCTTCCCGCAGATCAAGCTGATGGACATCGGGTCGATGCAATCGCGGGCCTTGGCCGATGTGCAGGGCAACATGACCTTTGCCCCGCGCTTTTCGCCCGATGGCGACACGGTGGCCTTTTCGCTGGAAAACAACGGCAATACCGATCTGTACCGGATGAGCCTGTCGTCGGGTCAGATCAGCCAGCTGACCGACACGCCTTCGATCGAGACGGCGCCCTCGTTCAGCCCCGATGGCAGCCAGATCGCCTTTGAAAGCGACCGGTCGGGCGAACAGCAGATTTACGTCATGCCCGCCTCGGGCGGCGAGGCGGTGCGGATTTCGTCGGGGGACGGGCGTTATTCGACGCCGGTCTGGTCGCCGCGCGGCGATATGGTCGCCTTTACCAAGCAAAAGGGCGGGCGATTTCATATCGGCGTCATGCGGCTGGATGGCAGCGAGGAACGTATCCTGACCTCGTCCTATCTGGACGAAGGCCCGACCTGGGCGCCGAACGGGCGGGTGATCATGTTCACCCGTGAAAGCCCCGGCGCGGCGGGGTCGGCGCAGCTTTATTCGGTCGATATCTCGGGCCGGGCCCTGCGCGAGGTGCCGACCGAAGGGGCGGCGTCGGACCCGGCCTGGTCGGCGCTGCTGCCCTGACGGCGCGGCGTTTCCAAGGTTTATTCGCAATGGTATGGTGGGCCATCGGGCCAAGAACAAAGGGCGGAACAATGAACAAGTTTACGACGATCGTGCTGATGGTGGGCGTGCTGGCACTGGCCGCCTGTAACAATCCCAACCGGTTCGGCAAGGGCGGCGCCGGTGGCGCGGGCGGGCTGGGCGGCGGGGCCGGGGGCATCACCTCGGGCGCGCTGGGCGATCCGAATGACCCCAATTCGGTGGCCTATTTCAACCAGCGTATCGGTGACACGGTGCATTTTGCCGTGGACCAGTTCAACCTGACGCCCGAGGCGCAGGCGACACTGACCGCGCAGGCGCAATGGCTGAACAGCCATCCGACCGCGACGGCAATCATCGAAGGCCATGCCGACGAACAGGGCACGCGCCAATATAATATCGCGCTTAGCGCCCGCCGTGCCACATCGGTCATGCAATATCTGACGGCGCAGGGTGTCGCGGGCACGCGGATGCGGACCATTCCCTATGGCAAGGAAAAGCCCATCGCGCTTTGCCCCGAGGAAAGCTGCCTGGCGCAGAACCGCCGGGCGGTCACGGTGATCGGCGTCGGTGCAGGCGCCTGACGCGCCAGAGGGAATGGCCAGAGGGGATGAAACGATGATCAGGCCTTTGATCAAGGTCTCGGTGCTGGCGGTGGCTTTGATCGCCGCCAGTGGCGTGTTTGCGCAGGACAAGGCGGCCAGCCTGGCCGATATCCGGACGGAGCTGGAGGCCCTGGCCGCCAGCCTGCAGTCGCTGAAGTCCGAACTGGTGTCGGGCGGTCAGCCCGCGCTTCAGGCGGCAGGCGGGACGGGCGCTCTGGACCGGATGAACGCGATGGAGGCCGAGATCGCGCGGCTGACATCGGCGACCGAAAAGCTGCAGATCCGTGTCGACAAGGTGGTGGCCGACGG
>CAZKJZ010000022.1:19261-25748 GCA_964553145.1 uncultured Frigidibacter sp.
TGACATCGGCGACCGAAAAGCTGCAGATCCGTGTCGACAAGGTGGTGGCCGACGGCACCAACCGCATCGGCGATCTGGAGTTTCGCCTGTGCGAGATGGAGAAAGGCTGCGACACGTCGGCCCTGCCGGTGACCCAGTCGCTGGGCGGACCGGCGACGGCAACAGCGGCGGGCGGCGACACGGTCGCGCCCGCCTCGGATACGACGACGGGCGGGACGGCACCGGATACAGGTGTCGATCTGGCGATGAACGAACAGTCCGATTTCGACAAGGCCAAGGCCAAGATGGACGCGGGCGACTTCGCCGGGGCGGCGGCGGACTTTGCCACCTTTGCCCAGGCCTATCCGGGCGGCCCGCTGACCGGCGACGCGCAGTTCCTGCAGGGCGAGGCGCTGACCAAGTCCGGCGATACGGCGGGGGCGGCGCGGGCCTATCTTGCGTCATTCTCCGGGGCACCCGAGGGGCCGCGCGCACCCGCCTCGCTGGTGCGGCTGGGGGCGGCGCTGGGGATTCTGGGCCAGACCCAGGATGCCTGCGTGACGCTAAGGGAAGTGCCCACGCGCTTTCCTCAGGCGCCCGAGGCTGCCGAGGCGCAAAAGGCCATGCAGGGGCTGAACTGCCCGTGACCGGCGGGGCGCCCGACCGGCCCGATGGGGCGGGCGCCGATGATCGTGATCTCTTGCAGGCGGTCAGCAATGCTTTTCCCGGCAAGGCGCCAGCGCGCCTTGCCGTTGCCGTTTCTGGGGGCGGCGATTCTATGGCGCTTCTGGACCTTACGGCTCGGGTTCAGGCGGACAGGGGTGGGCAGGTTCTGGCAGTGACGGTCGATCACGCCCTGCGCGCCGCGTCAGCGGACGAGGCGCGTTGGGTTGGTGCCTTTTGCGCCAGCCGGGGGATCGCGCATCAGCTGCTGCGCTGGGATCACGGCGCCATTCGGGGCAACCTTCAGGATCAGGCGCGGCAGGCCCGTTACCGGCTGATCGCCGACTGGGTGCGGGGGCAGGGCATTGGCCATGTCCTGGTCGGTCATACCGCCGACGATCTGGCCGAAAGCTTTCTGATCGGCCTTGCCCGTGCCGCCGGGATCGACGGTCTGACCTCGATGCGCCCCCGGTGGCAGGCGGCGGGCCTTCACTGGGCGCGCCCGCTTCTGGGGCAGGGGCGCGTGCGCTTGCGCGCCTACCTGACCCGCCGGGGCATTCCCTGGGTCGATGACCCGTCGAACGAGGACGACCGCTTTACCCGTATCCGTGCTCGCCGGGGGCTGGCGGCGTTGGCACCCTTGGGCATCAGCACCGACCGGCTGGCGGATGTCGTGGCCCATCTGTCGGCGGCCCGCGCGGCGCTGGAGGCGCAGGTGCGGGGCGCCGCAGCGGACCTGGTGCGCGAGCGGGCAGGCGAACTGACCCTGGACCGCGCCCGGCTGCTGGCCCTGCCGGACGAGGTGCAAAGGCGCCTTCTGTCTGCCGCGCTGCGCTGGATGGCGGGGGCGGTCTATCCGCCGCGCGCCGCCGATCTGGCGCGGGTCATTGCCGCAATCCACGCGGGGCGGCATGCGACGCTGATGGGGGCGCGGGTCCGGGTGGCGGAGGCGCAGGTCAGCCTCCAGCGCGAATATGCGGCGGTCGCGGGCCTTGCCACGCCCACCGACCAGCCATGGGATGCGGGATGGCGCCTGACCGGCCCGCATGCCGCGGGGCTGACCATTCGGGCACTGGGGGCGGCCGGTCTGGCACGTTGCGGTGACTGGCGGGCGCAGGACATTCCCCGCGCCGTCCTTCTTGCCAGCCCGGCGATCTGGCGGGGCGATGCGCTGATTTCCGCACCTTTGGCCGGATTTGGGGCACAATGGCTGGCCGAACGGCAACCTTCCTTCCATTCCTTCCTGTTATCGGATTGAACCCGGCCCGCTAATCTCTATTTTAGCATAAAGCTCGGCGGGCAGGACCCTGCGGGCCAATGTGAGGAGGCTCTCTTTGGGCAACGCTAGAAACATCGCCTTTTGGGTCGTGCTGTTGGTGCTGATCCTGGCTTTGTTCAACCTGTTCAGCGGCAATCAGGCCACGCTTTCGGCCCAGACGCTGACCTATTCGCAATTCGTCGAAAAGGTGGACGCGGGCGAGGTCGCCAGCGTCGATATCGACGGCGAACAGATGATCGTGCGCACCGGCGACGGAACGCGCTTTGTCACCATCCGGCCGGACGGCGATGCGCTGAATGCCGCGCTGATGGACAAGCTTCTGGCCAAGAAAGTCGAGGTCAAGGCCGAAAAGCAGGGCCAGTCCGGGTTCCTGTCGCTGCTGTCGGTCTGGCTGCCCTTCATCGTGCTGATCGGCGTCTGGGTGTTCTTCATGAACCGGATGCAGGGCGGCGGCAAAGGCGGGGCGATGGGCTTTGGCAAAAGCCGTGCCAAGCTTTTGACCGAAAAGCACGGGCGCGTGACCTTTGACGATGTTGCCGGCATCGACGAGGCCAAGGAAGAGCTGGAGGAGATTGTCGAATTCCTGCGCAACCCGCAGAAATTCAGCCGTCTGGGCGGCAAGATCCCGAAAGGCGCTTTGCTGGTCGGCCCGCCCGGCACCGGCAAGACGCTGCTGGCCCGCGCCATCGCAGGCGAGGCGGGCGTGCCGTTCTTTACCATCTCGGGTTCTGACTTCGTCGAAATGTTCGTCGGCGTCGGCGCAAGCCGGGTGCGCGACATGTTCGAACAGGCCAAGAAGAACGCCCCCTGCATCGTCTTCATCGACGAGATCGACGCCGTCGGCCGGTCGCGCGGCGTCGGCATCGGCGGCGGCAATGACGAACGCGAACAGACGCTGAACCAGCTTCTGGTCGAAATGGACGGGTTCGAGGCGAACGAAGGCATCATCATCGTCGCGGCCACCAACCGCCGCGACGTGCTCGACCCCGCACTTTTGCGCCCTGGTCGCTTTGACCGCCAGATCCATGTGCCGAACCCCGATATCAAGGGCCGCGAAAAGATTCTGTCGGTTCACGCCCGCAAGGTGCCCTTGGGTCCCGATGTCGATTTGCGTCTGATCGCCCGTGGCAGCCCCGGCTTTTCTGGCGCCGATCTGGCCAATCTGGTGAACGAGGCGGCGCTGATGGCCGCGCGCATCGGGCGGCGGTTCGTCACCATGGATGATTTCGAAAACGCCAAGGACAAGGTGATGATGGGGGTCGAGCGCCGGTCGATGGTGCTGACGCCCGAACAAAAGGAAATGACTGCCTATCACGAGGCCGGACATGCCATCGTCGGCATGGCGCTGCCAAAGTGCGATCCGGTCTACAAGGCCACGATCATTCCGCGCGGCGGTGCCTTGGGCATGGTCGTCAGCCTGCCCGAGATCGACCGGCTGAACTATCACAAGGACGAGGCGAAAGAGAAAATCGCCATGACCATGGCCGGCAAGGCCGCCGAGATCATCAAGTTCGGCGACGAGCGCGTGTCGAACGGCCCGGCGGGCGATATCCAGCAGGCCTCGTCCATCGCGCGGGCGATGGTGATGCGCTGGGGCATGTCCGACAAGGTCGGCAATATCGACTATGCCGAGGCGCACGAGGGCTATAACGGCTCGACCGGCGGCTTTTCGGTCTCGGCCAAGACCAAGGAAATGATCGAAAGCGAGGTCAAGCGCCTGATCGAGGAGGGCTATGACCTGGCCCGCAAGACCCTGTTGTCCAAGCTTGAGGAGTTCGAACGTCTGGCCAAGGGACTTCTGGAATATGAAACGCTGACCGGTGACGAGATCCGCAAGGTTGTGGCGGGCGAGTCGCTGGACGGCGAGGATGCGGGTGGGCCCGGCGCGGGCGAGCCCGCGGCCAGTTCGATCGTGCCGAAGACCCCCCGCGCCAAGCCGCAGGCGGGTGGGATGGAGCCTGAGCCTACGGTCTGACATTTCGGGCTGCACGTGGACCGCCGCGCCGCCCGAGGCCTGCTCGGGCGGCGTTTTTTGTCGCAGGCCTTGTCGAACGGCGCGGATTTGGGTCAGGTACAGGTGTCATGTCATGTGAGGTACGATGCCCGCCCTTGTTCCCACCGACCATGTCGGCACTGTCACCTGGCTGGGGCGTGTCGCCGACCGCTCTGCCGCCCTGGCTTCGGCTGCCGCCGACCGGCTGGTCCTGACCTATGCCGGGCCCGAGGGCGAGGCGCATGGCGGGCTGACCCGCCCGTCCTGTTCGCGGGTGCTGGGGCTTTATCCGCGGGGCACCGATATCCGCAACACCCGCCAGCTGACCATCCTGTCGGACGAGGAACTGGCCGCCATCGCCCAGGGCATGGGGCTGGCGGCGCTGGACCCGGCGCTGCTGGGTGCGACGCTGGTTCTGCGCGGCATTCCCGACCTGTCGCATCTGCCGCCCTCGTCGCGTCTGCAGGGCGAAGGCGGCGCGACGATGGTCGTCGACATGCAGAACCGGCCCTGCACCCTGGCCGCGCGCGAGGTCGAGGGGGCAAATCCCGGTTCGGGCAAGCACTTCAAGCCCGCCGCAACCGGTCAGCGCGGCGTTACGGCCTGGGTCGAACGGCCCGGCACGCTGGAAATCGGCGAAAAGGTCCGGCTGTTCGTGCCCGACCAGCGCGCCTGGCAGCCGGGCTGATCAGGGGCGCACGGCGCTCTTACATGCGATATTTTCCGATGCGAAACCGACTTGGCGATTCCCGACTGGAAAATGTCGCAAACGCGCCTCGCGCGCCGCGCGCCCAAGGCTAGAACCCTAGGTAAGAGCGTGGGCCAAAGGCCCGGCTGCCGCCCCTGTCAGGAGACCCAAATGGCCCACAAGACCGACATCGAAATCGCCCGCGAAGCGAAGAAGAAGCCCATTCAGGATATCGGCGCCAAGCTGGGTATCCCGACCGAACATCTGCTGCCCTACGGCCATGACAAGGCCAAGGTCGGTCAGGAGTTCATCAAGTCGCTGTCGGGCAAGAAGGACGGCAAGCTGGTTCTGGTCACCGCCATCAACCCGACCCCGGCGGGCGAGGGCAAGACCACGACGACTGTTGGTCTGGGCGACGGGCTGAACCGCATCGGCAAGAAGGCCGTGGTCTGCATCCGCGAAGCCTCGCTTGGCCCGAACTTCGGGATGAAGGGTGGCGCTGCGGGCGGCGGCTATGCCCAGGTCGTGCCGATGGAAGAGATGAACCTGCATTTCACCGGCGACTTCCATGCGATCACCAGCGCCCACAACCTTTTGTCGGCGATGATCGACAACCATATCTACTGGGGCAATGCGCTTGATATCGACGAACGCCGGGTGGCCTGGCGCCGGGTGATGGACATGAACGACCGCGCACTGCGCGATATCGTCGTGTCGCTGGGCGGCGTGTCGAACGGCTTTCCGCGCCAGACCGGTTTTGACATCACGGTTGCGTCGGAAGTCATGGCGATCCTCTGCCTCTCGAACGACCTCGACGATCTGCAAAAGCGTCTGGGCGACATTGTCGTCGCCTATACCCGCGACAAGAAGCCGGTCTATTGCCGCGACATCAAGGCCGACGGCGCGATGACCGTTCTTCTGAAGGACGCGATGCAGCCGAACCTGGTGCAGACGCTGGAAAACAATCCGGCCTTCGTCCATGGCGGCCCGTTCGCCAACATCGCCCATGGCTGCAACTCGGTCATTGCCACCAAGACCGCGCTGAAACTGGGCGACTATGTCGTGACCGAAGCCGGTTTCGGTGCCGACCTCGGGGCCGAAAAGTTCTTTGACATCAAGTGCCGCAAGGCCGGTCTGAAGCCGTCGGCGGCGGTCATCGTCGCCACGGTGCGCGCGATGAAGATGAACGGCGGCGTGGCCAAGGCTGATCTGGGCGCCGAGAATGTCGAGGCCGTCAAGAAGGGCTGCCCGAACCTTGGCCGCCATATCGGCAACGTCAAATCCTTTGGCGTGCCGGTGGTCGTGGCGATCAACCACTTCTTCAGTGACACGGATGCCGAGATCGCGGCGGTCAAGGCCTATGTCGCCGAACAGGGCGCCGAGGCGATCCTCTGCAAGCACTGGGCCCAGGGGTCGGCCGGGATCGAGGATCTGGCCAAAAAAGTCGTGGAACTGGCCGAAGGCGGCAGCGCCAACTTCGCCCCCCTTTACCCCGATGACATGCCGCTGTTCCAAAAGGTCGAAACCATCGCCAAGCGGATCTATCACGCCGATGCGGTCATTGCCGACAAGTCGGTCCGCGATCAGCTGAAAGCCTGGGAAGCGGCTGGCTATGGCAACCTGCCGGTCTGCATGGCCAAGACGCAATACAGCTTCTCGACCGACCCGAACCTGCGCGGCGCGCCCATCGGCCACACCGTGCCGGTGCGCGAAGTGCGCCTGTCGGCGGGCGCCGGGTTCATTGTCGTCATCTGCGGCGAGATCATGACCATGCCGGGCCTGCCCAAGGTTCCGTCGGCCGAAGTGATCCGCTTGAACGCCGAAGGCAATGTCGAGGGGCTGTTCTGAGACATCTCGTCCGTTGTGGGCCGGGGCAGGGCGCGCT
>CAZKJZ010000023.1:0-24970 GCA_964553145.1 uncultured Frigidibacter sp.
CTCTGTCCGGGGATAGGGGAGGTCCCCCTGTCAACGGATTTGCGCAACAGAGCCGTGGGGATGTCGTCGCTAGGCGCTATGTTTTCAATTTCTCTGGCCATTCGCGACCGCAATATTCAGACGGATAAGCGAAGACGCGACAATCTGTTGGATGCTGGACTTAGAATTTCGATTGCATGCGTTTCGTCCGTCATTCTGTTTGCTATGATCAAAGGTGAGATCGCCAACATCGCGCTTGGTAAGACGAAACTTAATTTAGATTGGCAAAGTGAGAAGTGGAGACCTTTGGTGGTAGCATTTCTTGCTGGCTTTTCCGAACGTCTTGTAAGCTCCTTTCTTGGGTCAAATGTTGCGGAGATATCACCAGTTGCTGCTCAAGTGAAGGTTGATGAGGTCAAGTCCCAACGCAACGAAGATAACCCGACCGGAGTTGTGCTGCACGGCGCTGCCACTGCTAAAGCTGTGTCGCCCAATCCCTCGGCTACGCCTGATCCTGAGGAGGTCGCGGAACATCTGATAGATGCGTGCCTATGCGATCATGGGGTAGCGGAGGATGAAAATACGGATGATCTGGACCTGCCCACGGCTTCAGGGGGCGTCGAAGGCGAGAAATTATAGGGGGTCGCCATGGTATTCGAACTGACGTGGATGCCGCAAGTTCTTCGCGATGCGGGATTGAAAGTGGCGGAGGAACAAGGCTGGGTGGATCGTGGTCGCGGGTCGATGGCGGCGGCTCGAGGAGTGATGTGCCACCACACGGCGAATGCGAACCCGCAAAACATGCCGTCTCTGAGGATTCTCCGGGATGGGCGCAGCGATCTGTCGGGGCCGTTGGCCCAGCTGGGCCTTGGCAGGGACGGAACCTTTTACGTCGTTGCTGCGGGGCGTGCGAATCACGCGGGCAGCGGATTCTGGAAGGGAGTAACGATGGGCAATTCCACGTTCATCGGCATTGAGGCCGAGAATGGTGGCACAGCGGCCGACCCTTGGCCAGAGGTGCAACTCGATGCTTACCGCCGTGGAGTGGCGGCATTGCTGAAACGGATGGGGTCAGATGCCTCGATGTGCGTCGGTCACAAGGAGTGGGCGCCAAATCGCAAGCCGGACCCATTCGGGTGGGACATGAATGAGTTTCGAGATCAGGTCCATCGGTTGATGCACGGTGCCTTGCCGGCGCGTCCGCTGATCCCTGCGAGCTATCCGGCTGAGAACTTACCGACCATACGTCGAGGGGCGAAGGGCGATGCTGTCAAAAAGCTTCAGAGTCAACTGAAAGTTGCTGCTGAGGGATTTTTTGATGCCCGGACAGAGGCGAAAGTGCGCGAATTTCAACGTGCTCAAAAAGTTGTGCCTGACGGAATTGTCGGCCCAGTCACTTGGGCGCTTGTCTTGCGGATTGCCTAGCTTTCCGCAGCCCGCCAGTGCAGCGGGAAGCCGGGGTCGAACAGGGTGACGGGGCCGGCGCCGGTGTCGATCTTGGCCGGATAGGTGACAGGCGCCCCTTTGGTCAGGGTGATCCGGTCTTCGGTCAGGGGCAGGCCGTAGAAGCGCGCGCCATTCAGGCTGGTGAAGCCCTCCAGCCGGTCCAATGCGCCCTCTTCCTCGAACACATGGGCCAGGATCGACAGGGTGTTCGTCGCGGTAAAGCAGCCCGCGCAACCGCAGGCATGTTCCTTGAGATGGTCGGCATGGGGCGCGGAATCGGTGCCAAGAAAGATGCGGGGCGCGCCGGACGTGGCGGCGCGGCGCAGGGCCAGCCGGTGATGTTCGCGCTTGGCCACGGGCAGGCAATAGTAGTGGGGTTTGATCCCGCCCGCCAGGATATGGTTGCGGTTGATGATCAGGTGGTGGGTGGTGATGGTCGCGGCCAGCGTCTCGTCCCCTGCCACCGCATAGGCGGCGCCTTCCTCGGTGGTGATATGTTCCATCACCACCCGCAGGCCGGGCGTCGCGCGGCGTAAGGGCTCCAGCACCCGATCGATGAAGACCGCCTCGCGGTCGAAAATGTCGACGGCAGGGTCCGTCACCTCGCCATGAACGCACAAGGGCAGGCCGATTTCGGCCATCTTCTCAAGAACCTGCCGGACATTCTGGAAGTTCGTCACCCCCGACTGGGAATTGGTGGTGGCGCCTGCGGGGTAAAGTTTCACCGCCCTGATCAGCCCCGCCGCATGGGCCGCCGCCACATCGGCTGGGTCGGTCGCCTCGGTCAGGTAGAGGGTCATCAGGGGCTCGAACGCCATGCCCCGGGGCAGGGCGGCCAGGATCCGGTCGCGGTAGGCGACCGCGTCGCGGGCGGTCACGACCGGCGGCACCAGGTTCGGCATGATGATGGCGCGGGCGAAATGGCGCGCGCTTTCGGGCAGCACCGCCTGCAGCATGGCGCCATCGCGCAGATGCAGGTGCATGTCGTCGGGGCGGCGAAGGGTCAGGGTCTGGCTCATGGCCCTGTCCTAACCAATCCGGGGCGCCCGCGCCAGACCGACGATCGGCTTGAAGGCGACTTGACGGGCCGCTGTCAAAGAGATGACATGAACCGGCGGCATGGTCGCATCCTGACGTCTGACACAGGGAAAGATGATCATGCCCCGCGATCCGTTTCAGGACTGGTTCAAGACCAGCTTGGCCGTCACGATGATGATGACCGAGGCGCAGATGGTCATTGCCATGCGGATGATGGGCATGGCGGGCCTCTGGACCATGGCGCCTTCCGAATTTCCGCGCATGTTCACCGAAAAGGCCGAGGCGGCGGTGCGCAGCGGTCAGGCGGCGCTGGTGGCGATGGCTGGCGGTGCAACCCCGGCCAAGGTGGCCCGCGCGGCGGTCAAGCCGGTGCGCAGGAAGACCCGCGCCAACGTCCGGCGCCTGACGCGCGCAGGCCCGCCCGGCTTCTGAACTCTTTCTCTGGCAACCTTTGGCCCAGGCGGCAGCCATGCCCATGTCGGCCCTTGCAAGTCGCGGGTGCTGCACGGCAAGATCAGGGCCAAGGCGGAACACAGCCGCCGGATATGAGGCAGATGATGAAACCCATTCTGACGGCCATGCCGTTTGTGGCGGCCCTTGCGGCCTGCACCAGCGATCCCGGCTTCACCGGTGTGTCGGGCGTGCGCGAGGCGCAGGCGACCGAGGTGGCGGGGTGCCGCTACCTTTCGAACATCTCGATGGTGCCGGGGGTTTACGGGCCCCTGGCCACCCAGGGGCTGAAATATGCCCGCAACAAGATCAAGGCCGATGCGCAGGCGGCGGGGGCCGACACGGTCGTCTTTGAACAGGTGACGCCCGGCGCCGATGTCTTCAAGGTGAATGCGGTCGCCTATCGCTGCATGCCCTGATCGTCGGCCAGCTCGCCCGGCAGCCAGATGCGCGCCTTGGCCAGCTTGGCGCGCAATTCGTCAGCGCGCAGGCGGAACTTGTCGTCATTCAGCCTTTGCCCGGCATTGCGGGCCAGAAGGGCGGCCAGATAGGGGCGCCCTTCGGTTTCCAGCCGTCCCATCAGGCGACGCAGATAGGGCACGTTGTTGCGCCGCGCCCGATAGAATGTCCAGAACAGATCCTCGTCAAAGGCGCCGATGGCCGCCGAGGCCAGCGCCGAGGGCAGGATATGCATGGCGCCCAGCGATCCCTCCAGATCATTGCCCATGTGGCGGCAGGGCAGGAAGGTGGTGAAGGGACGGCGGAACAGGGCCGCATGCATCGCGTCGAACGTCTGGTCGGGGTCAAAGATCACATAGACCCGGTCCGCGCCCTCGGTCATGTCAGGGGCATAGCCGTAGCGGTTGGTGAAATCGAGGCGGCGGAATTCGGTAAAGCGCGGGTCCCAGCCCGCGATAGCGGGGTCAAGCGTGGCCTGCGGCTGGACCAGCAGCACCGTCGCGCCGGGGGCGGTCACCGAATAGGCCGCCGCCGCATAGCCGGCCATGCCTGCGCCGTAAAAGACGATCTGGTCGAAATCCTCGAAAAACGCCTCGTCGATCAGCCGGTCGAAATAGGCGTAAACGGCCGGGTCGCGAAACCAGCTTTGCCCGCGCGCGATCAGGCACAGATGCGACCAGCCCTTGGCTTCGGCCAAAGTGGCACCCATCGGGCGCGGGTCGGCGGCCCGGCGGCGTATCGTGGCCACCGTTTCAAAGGTGACGATCAGCGTCTGTTTGCGGTGATCGAAGAGGGCAGCGTGATCAGCACCCAGCCACGTGAAGCGCCCTTCACGCGTCGACGCCGCTTCGGTGCGCGTCAGCCATTCCTGGTCCGACAAGGACGCCGGTCCCATCAACACGATTACCCCGAAAATTCCCCACCATCGGCCAGAGTCTTCCGTACCCCGACCTGCCCGCATGTTTCACCAGCTTTTGCCTTGCGGGCAAGGGGCATGCGCAGTGCAAATGGCGCGATTGGACAATGGCCGGGCATCAATCCTTGTGCCCAGGGCGGGATTGTTCCGGGATCAGTGATTGATCGCCGAAAGAGCGCAAAAACAGGTTCTCGCGCGCTGACAGGCTGCGGCTGGGGCGCGCCATCAGAAGGCGAGCAAACAGCGACCGATAGGCCTCGTCCGCCATCAGCTGAGAGAATCGGTTCTGCCGCCAGACGACCGCCTGATCGTGCAGGGGGCCAAGGGCCGGATCGGCGCGCAGGGCGTCGCGCAGGGGGGCGCAGGCGGCAAAGCGGTCGGCCAGGCTGCGGTCCTCGGCCTCGTTCAGGTTGCGCTCGACCCAGTAGGACAGGTCAAAGGCCGACGCCTCGCGGTTGGCGCGCCCGCGGGCGCATTTCAGAAGGTAGCTTTCCATGGATTGCAGTGGATAATGGTTCAGCTGCGCCAGCTGGTAATTGTCCTGCCCATAGATCGAGAAAAGTCGTCCGCGATGATAGGCGGCGGGCAGTTCGCGGCCCGATCCGTCGAACCAGCGCTGGGCGGGCAGGCGGGCAGGGTCGGGGCGGCGCGGGCGGTGGACGCCCGGCAGGCCATAGCTGCCGTCGTTGCGGTAGAGCGTCTTGAACATTGCCGCGCGCCAGGGCCAGCCCATGATCGCGGGGGCGGCGCGGGTAAAAACCTCGGGCACCGGGCGGTCCTGGGCGCGGACCTGCCCGTCATTGCCGAACAGCCGCCAGGTCAGGGGCAGGGCGGTTGCGTCGGGCAGGGCGGCCAGGAGGTCGGGCAGGGTGCCGCCGCCTGCATGGATCGTCACGAATTCGTCCACGTCCAGCACCATGACCCAATCCGCCGCCGCCATCAGCGGATGGCGGGCCGCGAGGTCCAGCGCCGACCATTGGGCCCCCTTGGGATGGGGGCCGGGGTTGGGCAGGTGGGTCAGTTGGCCCATGTCCTGCAGCCTGTCCAGCATCCGGTCGGTGCCGTCCGTGCAATCGTTCGACAGGACCAGAAAGTCCGTGAACCCAACGCGCCGGTGATGGGCAAGCCAGTCGATCAGAAAGGCGCCCTCGTCGCGCACCGTCAGGATCGCCAGAAAGCGGGTGTCAGTGCTGCGCATCATCGCCCGCCTTGACCGTAAAGAAGAAGTTCGCGGGCAAGTCGTCCAGCGGCAGTTCGGCCGGGATCACCCCGGGCCCTTCGTGAAAGACCGCCGCCCCGAAATGGCGCAGAAGGCGGCTGAGACGGCGCAGCCGGTCGCCGGTCAGCGCATCATAAAGCGCGCGGTAGTCGGCGCGCGCCATCAGGTCGGCGATCCGCTGGCGATGGGCGGCAACGCAGGCGCCATGGGCCGCCGCAATCCCGGGGTCGGCCATCAGCCGTGCCCACTCGGCGCGTGCCAGGGGCAGCGCCGTACTGATCGACTGATCCTCGACCGCGTTATGGTTCATGCGGAACCAGTAATTCACCCCCTGATCGCGGTCGACATGGTTCACCCGGCCCCGATCCCGCTTGACCAGAAAGCTTTCGGCCGATCGGCAGGCATAGTGGTTCAGCTGCACCCAGTCATAGCCATAGCTGTCCAGGGACGACCGCCAGCCGTTGCGAAAGAGGCGCTGCGGCATGGCCTGACCCGACCCGTTCAGCCATTTCACCTGTGACCAAAGTTCGGGCTTCAGCCCCTTGGGCCGGTGGACGCCCAGCTTTCTGTACAGATCCAGCGTGCGAAACAGGGTCTTGAAGCCCCAGGCCTGATGCGGTTTGCGCACCAGTTCCGGTGCGGCCAGTGTGAATTGCTCGGTCACGAACCGGTCCTGAAAATCGGCCACGTCGGCATTGCCAAAAAGCCGCCAGGTCAGCGAGATCATATTGGCCCCGCCCATCGCCTGATAAAGGGCGCCAAGCGTGCCGTCGCCGATGCGGATGGTGATGAATTCATCGACATCCATGCAGATCGCCCAGTCTGCGTCCGACAGGACCGGCTCGGCCTCGGCCGCCTCCAGCGCCGCATGCTGGGGTTTCACGCCCGGCGTGGCGCGATAGGGATTATCGCGGTGCTGCACCAGACCCCTTTCCTGCAAAAGGTCCAAAAGCCGGTCGGTGCCGTCTGTGCAGTCATTGGTATAGATCAGGAAATCGGTGACGCCGATGGCGCGGTGATAGGCCAGCCATTCCAGGATGAAGGGGCCTTCGTTCTTCATCGTCGTGACGATCAGCGTGCGTTCGCTGCCCGGTGCCGGGCGGGGCGGCAAGGGGGGGGCTGCCTTGGGGACCAGCGCCGCGCTGTGGTCAGTGTCAAAGGCCGCCTTGGCCAGCGCGATCAGGTCGGGGTCGGCGATCAGTGCCGATTTCGGCGCCAGCTGCGCGGGCTTCCACCCCGGCGCGCGGATGCCCATTGCCCGGTAAAAACCGGCAATCCCGCCCGGATCGGGCTGGGCATAGGCGATGCGCGCCAGCCGCCAGCTGCGCGCCAGCCCGGCCTTTTCCGGCTGAACGCCCCAGCGGGCAATGCCCCGCCGCGCGTCAAAGGTCCGGCGGAAGTGATCGCCAAAGCGGCTATCCTGGCCCGGCCTGACCCGCCAGGGATAGATGCGCCGCCCGGCCAGAAGAACCACGCCCCCCCCCGCCTGACCGCAAAGGTCAAAGACCCCGACAGCCCCCGCCGGTCGCGGCGCCAGAAGATCGCAGCAGTCGATGGTGACGACCGCACCCGCCCGCGCCAGATAGCGCCATTTCATCGCCTCATAGATCAGAGGCTCACCCGGGGCCGAGGCCCAGGGATCGGTCGCGGGCGCCTCCATCCGGTCCTTGCCGGGCGCGTCGGGGCAGAGATAGGCGTGCGTCTCCGGCCCCTGATCGGGGCGGCCCAGGGGCTGATCGCTGGCCACCAGAACCAGCCGCAGACCGCTGCCCGCCAGCCGTGCGTCGGTCTTCAGACGGTCGGCCAGCGCAGCGGCAAAGCTGTCCTGCGCCTCGGGTCGGGCGCGGTCGATGATCACGGCGCCGGTCAGGCCATGGTGGCGGATGTGATAGTCCAGCCAGTCTGCGACCACCGCCGCCGACTCGCCATTGCGAAAGGCCAAAAGACAGTCGCGCCCGGCCAGAAGGTCGGTGCGCGCCGGGGCGCAGGTGATCTGCGCCGCGCCGCCAGGCAGGGTCAGCGACAGGTCGGGCCCCTCGGCCGTGCCCGCAACCATCTGCGCGCCCGAGACCTGCCGCACCTCGTCAGGGCGAAAGCCCGCGCCGGTGACCTGTGCCACAGCCTCTGCCGCCGTGCCCGCGCGGGTGAAAAGCCGCACCTGCCAGCGCCCGTCATCCTCGGGCCAGCCGACCGCATCCAGCCAGCCGACCCCGCCCGCCTGCGCCCCCGCCAGCCGGTCTGTCCAAAGTTCGGGGTCTGCCTGCCTGCCTGTCATCCGTCCGTCCGTTTTCCGATGGTTAGCACAGGCCCCGCCCCATAGAAACCGGTTGGCAAACCGGCGCCCGCCCGGGATAAAGGCGGCAAGGACATGGAGGCCAGATGGTCAAGGACATTCAGATCGCCGCCCTGTGGATCGGCGGCAACCTCAGCTTTCTGGAACAATTGTGCCTGAAATCCTTTCTGGATGTCGGCCATCACGTCCGGCTTTATTCCTATGCCCCGATCGGCAATGCGCCCGAAGGGGTCGAGATGGCAGACGCGAACGCGGTGCTGGCACAGGAAAATTTCCTGCGCCATGCCCGCACCTCCAGCCCGGCGCTGCATTCGGATCTGTTTCGTTATCACCTTCTGGCCAAGAACGACCGGACGATCTGGGCCGATACCGATGCCTATTGCCTGCGGCCCTTCCGCACAAAGACCGGCCATTACTTTGGCTGGGAAAGCGACAAGCATGTGAATGGCGGGGTTCTGGGCCTGCCGCAGGACAGTGACGCGCTGGCGGCGCTGCTGGATTTCACCACCGACGAATTTGCCATTCCCGACTGGTATGGCGAGGATTACCGCAACCAGTTGATCGCGGCACGGGACGCAGGCACCCCCGTCCATGTAGGTGAACAGCCCTGGGGTGTCTGGGGGCCGCATGCGCTGACCCATTTTCTGGGCCAGACCGGCGAAATCCGCCATGCAATGCCGCGTGTGGCCCTGTACCCGTTCCTCTTTTCCGAACGCAAACTGATGCTGCGTCCCAATTTCGACATATCCGGCCACGTCACGGCCGAGACCTATTCCATCCATTTCTACGGCCGCCGGATGCGGGCGCGGATCGTCGAAAAATCGGCAGGCGTGCCGAAACCCCGGTCGCTGATCGGCCAGCTTCTGAAAAAGCACGGGATCAACCCTTTGGAGGCGCCGATCCCGGTCAAGCCCGGGGCGGTGGCCGAGGAGGATGGGGACGAGTAGCTGTAAGCGGGAGAGGTTAGAGGCGACGTTCAATATCGGCTACTGACTTGCCCAGTTCCTGCAACAAAACGGCGCGATCTGGCTTTGACGCTGCGCGTTCTCGTCGCTACCGTGGCTGGCGGAAGCGGCGCAATAATCAACCAAAGATATAGCATTCACCCCATGGCGCCGCCGTGCGACGGCAATAGGCGATCAACTGCAACCAGGAAGACAAAAGGTTTAATGGTCTTGTTCGACGTTGTTTTTCCCGCAGATTTCTGCTGCAGGTCGGCCCTCAACACTGTCCTTCGATATGTCGGATGTTCGTTGCTGTTGGTTCTGGGCCTGGCCGCCCAGCCCGGTTTTGCGCAGCACGCCTGTTCGACCCGTCGATCTGCCCCAGCGACGCGCATGGCAAGGTTCTGGTGCGGCTCACCTCTGGCCTCGCATTTCGCCTGGACCCCGAGGGGTTCCTTCTGCGTACCTCACCGGCCCCGCCAGCGGATGCGAACCTGCCGCCTGAGGGTTGCCCCGGCAATCCTTTTGTCACGGCCAGCGTCTATCTGCCGTTTCAGTACAATGCTGCACTAAGGGAAAAACGGCAGGGTATTCCGGTCAACTTCCCGCCTGTGGAACTGCTGGCACTGTTCGGGCACGACGGGCCTACGCGGCTCCAGGACTCGACGATCGAAAGCCACGGTCGGTTTAAACGACAGTTCAACAACTGCTACATCAGCGGTGAGGGTGTTGAGTTCTGCAGAACGTGCGCGGCTGACGACAGATATGACGACCGTTGCGCACCGGTCCCGGCGCGCCCCGACGAAATCATCTACTATTCTGATTTCGCCGCGCTGGGCGTTGCTCTGCCAGGCGCCTATGCGGAACGCAAGGGGCGCCGCTTCGCGGTTGAGTGTGCCTGGGCCGCGTTCGGTCTGCGCCCGGAACTGACGCCAAGGCAGTGTGAAGTGCACTACGAATTGATGGATGGCCTGTCGGTCATGTACCGGTTCGACTCCAAACAGATACCGCAGGACGAGGTTCTTGAACTGGACCGCAAGATCCGCGGCCAGATCCTGCAAGCCCGCGCGCCAGAGCATGATCTGCCGCCGGGCAGGCCGCAATAACAGGGGATAGTGATGCAAGATAACAGTTTCGTACGCAATTACGGCGGCTATAGCTTTTCGGGGACGGAACTTGCGGTTCAGCCTGTCTGATCTCTACACCCTGATCCGATAGCGCACATGCCCATCGGCAGACGCGTAGCTGTCATAGAGCGCCCGCGCCCGCGCATTGCCTTCGTCTGTGTGCCAGTAAAGCCGGTGCCAGCCCTTCAGGCGGGAAAGGGCGATCAGATCCTCGATCAGCGCCCGCCCGATACCCTGGCCGCGGGCGGCGTCGGCGACAAAGAGATCCTCCAGATAGCAATCGTCGCCCATCACCCAGGTCGACGGGTGATGGTGGTGGATGGCGAAGCCCAGAAGTCGGCCGTCCGTATCCACCGCCACCCGCGCCTTGACCGGGCTTTCAGGATCCATCAGCCGCGCCCAGGTGCGGGCGCTGACGGCGGGGTCCAGACCCACCCGGTAAAAGGCCAGATAGGCCTGCCAAAGGGGGGCAAAGCCCGGCGCGTCGGGGGCGGCAAGATCGCGGATCGTTACGGTCATGGTGTGTTCCGGAAATCAACTCAGCCGTGCCAGAATCCGCGCCCAGCTGCGGATGCCCTTGTGAAAGCTTTCGACATCATATTTTTCGTTCGGGCTGTGGATCTGGTCGTCATCCTTGGCAAAGCCGATCAGCATCGCATCCATGCCAAGATAGGTCTTGAAATAGCCCGCAACCGGGATCGAGCCGCCCGACCCGATATAGGCCGCAGGCAGGCCCCATTCCTCGGTCAAGGCGGTGCGCGCGGCCTCGAACGCCGGATCGGTGATTTCCATGACCGAGGCGGGGCTGGCGCCATGCGCCTTGAACTCTGCCCTGCAGTCGGGCGGCAGCAGGGCGCGGACGCGGGCACGGAACGCCTCGCGCACCTTGGCCGGGTCCTGCCGCGACACCAGCCGGAACGAGACCTTGGCGCTGGCTGTACCCGGCAAGACCGTCTTGAACCCCTGACCGGCATAGCCCCCTGAAATGCCGTTGAATTCGCAGGTCGGGCGCGACCAGATCATTTCCATCGGCGTGCGGTCCGCCTCGCCCGCCGGGACCGACAGGCCGACATCGCCCAGGAACTTGGCATGGTCGAAGGGCAGGGCCTGCCACTGGGCGCGGATTGCGTCGGGCAATTCCTCTACATCGTCGTAAAAGCCGGGCAGGGTGACCCGGCCCTGATCGTCATGCAGGCTGGCCAGAATCCGGGCCAGCACCCGCACCGGATTGGCGGCCATGCCGCCATACATGCCGGAATGCAGGTCCTTGTTTGCGGCATGGATCGTCACCTCCTCGCCGCAGAGACCGCGCAGCATGGTGGTGATGGCCGGATAGCGATCCTCGTGCAGGCCGGTGTCGCAGATCAGCGCGACATCGGCTTTCAAGAGATCGGCGTTCGCCTTCAGGAACGGGATCAGCGAGGGTGAACCGGATTCCTCCTCGCCCTCCAGAAAGATCGTGATGCGGCCGGGCAGGGTGCCATGAACCGCCTTCCAGGCGCGGCAGGCCTCGATGAAGGTCATCAGCTGGCCCTTGTCGTCGGACGAACCGCGGGCGCGGATCACAGGGCCCTTCGATGTCTCTTCGATCGCCGGGTCGAACGGGTCGCGGTGCCACAGATCCAGGGGATCGACCGGCTGCACGTCGTAATGGCCGTAAAACAGCAGGTGCCGCCCCGCGCCGGTTCCGGGTCCGCTGGCCCGGGCCACAACCATCGGATGGCCGGGGGTCGGGTGGCTGGCGGCCTCAAAGCCAAGGGCCCGAAGGTCATCCACGATCCAGTCCGCCGCCCGGGCGCAATCGGCGCGATAGGCGGGATCGGTCGAGATCGAGGGGATTTTCAAAAGATCGACCAGGCGATCCAGCGCCTCGGGCAGCATCGTGTCGATCCGGGCAAGGACATTATCCAGCGTCATCAGGGTCTCCATTCCGTTGCACCAAGCCTAGAGAGGGCGGTGGGTGGGTGCAATGGCGGCGTCATGGGGGCTCTGCCCCCCGCCCGTTCCGGGCTCACCCCGGGATATTTGGACCACAATGAAAGGGCCCCTTCATTGTGGTCCAAATATCCTCGCCGAAGGCAACCCGAGCGGACCCGCCGCAGGCGGGCCGCGAGACAAAAGGAATGGCGCCCCGCTAGGGGCGCCGCATTGGGATCAGGGGGCGTGGCAAACTGCGCACTCGCCATGGCGTCCTTTGACCTTTATCAATGCGCCCGATTCCCGGACGGGCCATCAAGCCAGCAGACTGACGCGCGCGAGGACCAGATGAACTATGATGCCGCCCTGGACGGGGCCATTGCCCGGCTCCATGACGAAGGCCGCTACCGGACCTTCATCGATATCGAGCGGCGGCAGGGCCGGTTCCCGCAGGCCATCTGGCGCCGCCCCGACGGCAGCGAACGGCCGGTTACGGTCTGGTGCGGCAACGACTATCTGGGGATGGGCCAGCGTCCGGCGGTTCTGGCAGCCATGCACCAGGCGCTGGAGGCGACCGGCGCCGGATCGGGCGGCACGCGCAACATCTCGGGCACGACGCTTTACCATAAGGACCTTGAGGCCGAACTGGCCGATCTGCATGGAAAAGAGGCGGCCCTGGTCTTTTCCAGCGCCTACATTGCCAATGATGCCACCCTGTCGACGCTGCCCAGGCTTTTCCCGGGCCTGATCATCTATTCGGACGCGCTGAACCATGCCTCGATGATCGAGGGGGTGCGACGCAACGGCGGCGCCAAGCGGGTGTTTCGCCACAATGACGTGGATCACCTGCGCGCCCTGCTGGCCGCCGACGATCCGGCGGCGCCGAAGCTGATCGCCTTTGAATCGCTTTATTCGATGGATGGTGACTTTGGGCCGATTGCCGCGATCTGCGATCTGGCCGAGGAATTCGGCGCCCTGACCTATATCGACGAGGTTCATGCGGTCGGCATGTACGGGCTGCGTGGCGGCGGGGTCAGCGAACGCGACGGGCTGGCGGGCCGAATCGACATCATCAACGGCACTTTGGCCAAGGCTTACGGCGTCTTTGGTGGCTATATTGCCGCCTCGGCGCGCATGGTCGACGCGGTGCGGTCCTATGCGCCGGGCTTCATCTTCACCACCTCGCTTCCGCCTGCGGTGGCGGCGGGGGCGGCGGCCAGCGTCCGGCATCTGAAGGGCGATCAGGCCCTGCGCGATCTGCATCAGTCCAAGGCCAGGATCCTGAAACTGCGGCTGCGCGGGCTGGGCCTGCCGATCACCGATCACGGCAGCCATATCGTGCCGGTTCATGTCGGCGATCCTGTCCATTGCAAGATGCTGTCGGACATGCTTCTGGACCAGTTCGGCATCTATGTTCAGCCGATCAATTTCCCGACCGTGCCGCGCGGGACCGAGCGGTTGCGCTTTACCCCGTCGCCGGTTCACAGCGCCGACGATATCGCCCATTTGGTGGGCGCCATGGACAGGCTCTGGTCCCATTGTGCGCTGAATCGCGCTGAACAGTCGGCATAAAGCTGCCTTATTCGGTGCGTACGATCTTGTGCTATGGTAGAAATTCCCCAATACGGCGGGCCGCGGTCGAATCGTTTACCGCTGAACTTGGGGACAGAGGACAGGCATGATCGGGCGGAGGTCGAAACCTTCGACGGACGGGGACGACAAACCCAAAGGGTTTGACGACTTCGAGCTGCACCTTGGCGACGTCATGCGTGGCGAACGGGCGACCTTGTCCAAATCGCTGCTGGATGTGCAGCGCGAACTGCGGATCAAGGCCAGCTATATCGCCGCCATCGAAAACTGCGATGTCGCGGCTTTCGACACGCCGGGCTTTGTCGCTGGCTATGTGCGCTCCTACGCCCGCTATCTGGGCCTTGACCCGGAATGGGCCTTCCAGAAATTCTGCAAGGAAGCCAAGTTCACCGTCGCCCATGGCATGTCTGCGGCCGCATCCGGCCCGGTGCCGGGCGCGCGGCGCAAGAAGGAATATGACGACCCGCTGGCCGACCCGAACGCGATTTTCGTGCCGCGGGGCGAGGCGTTCTTTTCCGGCATCCAGCCGGGCGCCCTGGGGTCGATCGCGGTCCTGATGCTGTTGATCGGTGGTATCGGCTATGGCGGCTGGACGGTTCTGAAGGAAGTCCAGCGCGTGCAGCTGGCGCCGGTTGATCAGGCGCCGGGCGTGGTGGCCGAACTTGACCCGCTGGCGGCGGCTGCCGCCGGAATGGCGGCGGGAAGCGCCGATCAGCCTGTTGACATGGCGCTTTTGCCCGCGACCGACACGGCCCCCGACCCCGAGGCGCTGAACCGCCTCTACCGCCCGCAGACACTGGATGCGCCGGTGATGGTGGCCCGCGACGGGCCGATCGCCGCCATCCCCCCGGGCAGCACCGGGGCCCTGGCCGGGGTTCAGCCCGCCGTGCCGCAGCCTGTGGCCATTGCCAATGCGGCGCCCCTTGCGCCCCTGGCCGATCCCGCCGCGACCCCGGTTCAGGTGGTTGCCGCCGATGCCCCGCCGGTCGAACTGATCGCCGCGCGCCCCTCGTGGGTGCGGGTGCAGGCGGCGGATGGAACCATCCTTCTGGAAAAGGTCCTGGATGCGGGCGAACATTACGCCGTGCCCGCCACCGACGCGCCCGCGCTTTTGCGCGCCGGGGAATCCGGGGCGGTCTATTTCGCCGTCAATGGCGAGACCTACGGCCCCGCCGGTCCGAACGGATCGGTGACCAAGGATATCAAGCTGACGCCCGCCGATCTGACCGGCCGCTATGCGGCGGCGGATATGGAGGCCGATCAGGATCTGGCCCGTGCGGTCGCCGTGGCCCAGGTCACGCCCGACCTGACGGCGCCCGCCCTGACCGAGCCTGACGTCGGGCAGGGCGCCGCCCCCTCGGAATAGGTTGGGGGCCGCACCCGGTTGCACCCTCTGCGCCAAGCGCCTATCTAGGCGGCTGAAACAGCGCCGGAACCCCGCCCATGTCGCACAATCCGATCCGTCCCTGGCGCAGCATCGAACGACGCCCCTCGCGCCAGATCCGCGTGGGCAAGGTTCTGGTCGGGGGCGATGCGCCGATTTCGGTGCAGACCATGACCAACACCATCACCTCGGATGTGGCGGCCACTATTGAACAGGTGCAGCGCTGCGCGGTGGCGGGCGCCGACATCGTCCGCATCTCGACCCCGGACGAGGATGCGACCCGCGCGCTCCGCGAGATCGTCGCCGAAAGCCCGGTGCCGATCGTCGCCGACATCCATTTCCACTACAAACGCGCGATCGAGGCCGCCGAGGCGGGCGCCGCCTGTCTGCGCATCAACCCCGGTAATATCGGGTCGGCCGACCGGGTGCGCGAGGTGGTCAGGGCGGCGCGCGACCATGGCTGTTCGATCCGCATCGGGGTCAATGCCGGGTCGCTGGAAAAGCACCTGTTGGAAAAGTACGGCGAACCTTGCCCCGAGGCGATGGTCGAAAGCGGCCTTGATCATATCAAGCTGTTGCAGGACAATGATTTTCACGAATTCAAGATCAGCGTGAAGGCGTCCGACGTGTTCCTGGCCGCCGCTGCCTACAGCCAACTGGCCAGTGCCACCGACGCGCCCATCCATCTGGGCATCACCGAGGCGGGCGGGCTGGTGTCCGGCACCGTCAAATCGGCCATCGGACTTGGCAACCTTCTCTGGTCCGGGATCGGCGACACGATCCGTGTGTCGCTGTCCGCCGACCCGGTCGAAGAGGTGAAGGTCGGGTTCGAGATCCTGAAGTCGCTGGGCCTGCGCCACCGGGGTGTCACCATCATCTCCTGCCCCTCCTGCGCGCGGCAGGGGTTCGACGTGATCAAGACCGTGGCGATGCTGGAGGAACGGCTGGCACATGTCACCACCTCCCTCAGCCTCTCGATCATCGGCTGCGTCGTGAACGGGCCGGGCGAGGCCTTGATGACCGACATCGGCTTTACCGGCGGCGGCGCGGGCAAGGGCATGGTCTATCTGGCGGGCAAGCAGGCCCATACGATGGGCAACGAGGCGATGGTCGACCATATTGTCGAACTGGTGGAACAGAAGGCCGCCCAGATCGCTGCGGCAGAGGCGGCGGAGTAGCGAGGGCTCTGCCCTCGCGCTCCCGGGATATTTGGGCCACAATGAAAGAGCAGCCTGTGCGATTTGATGCGAGCGGAGCCCTGTAAGACATGGCACGCGCCCCCCTTCTGCAACTTTCCGGCATTGCCCTGACCTTTGGCGGCAACCCGGTCTTTGATGACCTGTCCTTGACCGTCCAGCCCGGCGACCGGCTGGCTTTGGTCGGCCGCAATGGGTCCGGCAAGTCGACGCTGATGAAGGTCATGGCCGGTCTGGTCGAGGCCGACAGGGGTGACCGCGTGGTGCCGCCCGGTGTGACCGTCGGCTATATGGAGCAGGAGCCGGACCTTTCGGCCTTTGCCACCTTGGGCGATTTTGCCGCCTCGGGGCTGCCGGACGGCGAAAGCTACCGTGTGGCGATGGTGGCCGAGGGGTTGAAGTTTCGCCCGGAAACGACGGTCGCGGCGGCCTCGGGCGGGGAACGGCGGCGGGCGGCTTTGGCCAAGCTGTTGGCCGAGGCGCCGGAGTTGATGCTCTTGGACGAGCCGACCAACCATCTGGATATCGAGGCGATCGGCTGGCTGGAAGATCAGCTGGCCGACACGCGCGCGGCCTTTGTCGTGATCTCGCACGACCGCGCCTTTCTGCGCCGCCTGACGCGCGGCACGCTCTGGATCGACCGGGGCGAGGTCCGGCGCAATGACCGCGGCTTTGAAGGGTTTGAGGACTGGCGTGAAACCACCTGGGCCGAGGAAGACCTGGCCCGCCACAAGCTGGACCGCAAGATCAAGGCCGAGGCGAAATGGGCGGTCGAGGGGATTTCGGCGCGCAGGAAGCGCAATATGGGCCGGGTCCGCGCCCTGCAGGCGATGCGCGCCGACCGCGCCGCGCTGATCCGGCGGCAGGGGACGGCGGATTTCGCGCTGGAGGCGGGCCAGACCTCGGGCCGGATGGTGATCGAGGCCAAGGGCATCGCCAAAAGCTTTGGCGACCGCATGATCCTGCGGCCCCTTGACCTGACCGTGATGCGCGGCGACCGCGTCGCCTTTGTCG
Source organism: uncultured Frigidibacter sp. (assembly GCA_964553145.1). Lineage (GTDB taxonomy): Bacteria > Pseudomonadota > Alphaproteobacteria > Rhodobacterales > Rhodobacteraceae > TMP-24. Next base: position 16,973 of record CAZKJZ010000023.1, read on the forward strand.
GACCGAACGGGGCAGGCAAGACGACCTTGCTGAAAATGCTGACCGGCGAACTTGCCCCCGATCAGGGCACGCTGCGGCTGGGCACCAATCTGGAGATCGCGGTTTTCGATCAGGCCCGCGCCACGCTGGATATGTCGATGACCCTGTGGGACGGGCTGGTGAACGACCCGGACATGGCCGTGTCGGGCCGGGCCGATCAGGTGATGGTGCGCGGCCAGCCGAAACATGTGGTCGCCTATCTCAAGGATTTCCTTTTTGACGAGGCTCAGGCACGGGCGCCCATCGGCTCGCTGTCGGGGGGCGAGCGGGCGCGGCTGTTGCTGGCGCGGATCATGGCGCGGCCCTCGAACCTTCTGTTGCTGGACGAACCGACCAACGATCTGGATGTCGAAACGCTGGACCTGTTGCAGGATGTGCTGGGCGAATATGACGGCACGGTCCTGCTGGTCAGCCACGACCGCGATTTCATCGACCGTGTGGCGACCACGACCGTCGCCCTGGAAGGCGAGGGGCGCGCCACATTGTATGCCGGGGGCTGGACAGACTATCAGGCGCAAAGGGCGCCCGCTGTCGCCACACAGGCCAAGTCTGCCGTCAAAACGGCAGCGCCCGCCGAAGTCCCGTCGAAGAAATCGGCCTCAGGCCTGACCTTCACCGAACGACACCGGCTGGAAACCTTGCCCGACCTGATTGAGAAGCTGGAGGCGGAAATCGGCAAGCTGAGCGATTTCCTGTCGGACCCCGACCTGTTCCATAAGGCACCGGACAAGTTCCGCAAGGCTTCGGAAGGGCTCGCCGAACGGCAAGCCGCCCTGAGTGCGGCCGAGGAAGAGTGGCTGGTACTGGCCGAAAGAGCCGAAAGCTGACCCCTTCTTCTCTTTCTAAATATCCCGGGAGGGTGCGGGAGGGCAGAGCCCTCCCGCTGGCCTTTACATTTTCGGCAACAGAACCGTGTCGATCACATGGATCACGCCGTTCGACTGCATGACGTCGGCGATGGTGACATTGGCGACATTGCCCTGTTCATCCTCGATCATCACCGCGCCGCCCTTGGTCATGGCGGTGAACTTGCAGCCGCCGACCGTATCGATCACATGCTTGCCGCCGTCCTTCTGGACCATGGCCTTGACCAGATCGGAGGTCGCCTTGGCACCGACCACATGGCAGGTCAGGATCTTGGTCAGCATCGCCTTGTTTTCGGGCTTCAGAAGCGTGTCGACCGTGCCAGCGGGCAGTTTGGCAAAGGCGTCATTGGTCGGCGCAAAGACGGTGAAGGGACCGGCACCCGACAGGGTTTCAACCAGACCGGCGGCCTTGACGGCGGCGACCAGGGTGGTGTGATCGGCGGAATTCACGGCATTTTCGACGATGTTCTTGGTTTCATACATGGGCGCACCACCGACCATCGGATTTTCGGCCAGTGCCGGAACAGCCGCGCTCAGCGCGATGGCGGCGGCAAGGATACGGGTTGAAAGTTTCATGTCACTCTCCTGTCATGGGGCGCGGTGGGCCTGTCCCATCCGCATGACAGGACTTACGGAGCGCAGAAGGGCGAAGTTGCAGGGCAAGCAGAAATTTCTTGCACGGCAAGCATCGAGAGCTTCTATCCTTCTGATGATAAAGGATTAATTGAAAGAAATTTTTCTGAACTTCTGGCAATTGCGTCCCAGAAGCCGCGAAGTAGTCCAAGAAGTTCCCTTATTGTTCTCACTTTCCGGTTGGAGACTCGTGCCCCATGCACTATCTGTTAACCCGCAGGGCGCGGGGACGGATATGGCCGAACAGAAGTTCATCGAGGTGCGCGGGGCGCGCGAACATAACCTCAAGAATATCAACGTCGATATTCCGCGCGACAAGCTGACGGTGATCACCGGCCTGTCGGGGTCGGGCAAATCCTCGCTTGCGTTCGACACGATTTATGCCGAAGGGCAGCGGCGCTATGTCGAAAGCCTGTCGGCCTATGCCCGCCAGTTTCTGGACATGATGGGCAAGCCGGATGTCGATCATATCAGCGGCCTGTCCCCGGCGATTTCGATTGAACAGAAGACGACGTCCAAGAACCCGCGCTCGACCGTCGGCACGGTGACGGAAATCTACGATTACCTGCGGCTTCTTTTTGCACGTGTCGGCGTGCCCTACAGCCCGGCGACCGGGCTGCCGATCACCGCCCAGCAGGTGCAGGATATGGTCGATCAGGTCATGGCCCTGCCCGAAGGCACGCGCGGTTACCTGTTGGCGCCGGTGATCCGCGACCGCAAAGGCGAGTACCGCAAGGAATTTCTGGACTGGCGCAAGCAGGGGTTCCAGCGCGTCAAGGTCGATGGCCAGTTCTATGAGCTGGAGGAACCGCCGACGCTGGACAAGAAGTTCCGCCATGACATTGACGTGGTCGTCGACCGGATTGTGGTCCGCGCCGGGCTGGAGGTGCGGCTGGCCGACAGTTTCCGCACCGCCTTGAACCTGGCCGACGGGATCGCGGTTCTGGAAACTGCGCCAGCCGAGGGCGAGGGCGAGGCGGAACGGATCACCTTCAGCGAAAAGTTCGCCTGCCCGGTCAGTGGCTTTACCATCCCCGAAATCGAACCGCGGCTCTTCAGCTTCAACGCGCCCTTCGGTGCCTGCCCCGCTTGCGACGGGCTGGGGGTCGAGCTTTTCTTTGACGAACGTCTGGTGGTGCCGGACGTGACGCTGAAGCTGAAGGACGGGGCGCTGGCGCCCTGGTCGAAAACCAAGACCCCCTATTTCCTGCAGACCATCGACGCGATGGCGCGCCACTATGGGTTCGACGCGAAAAAACCGTGGAAGGACCTGCCGGATGCAGTGCGGCAGGTGTTCCTTTATGGATCGGGCACGGAAGAGATCGCCTTTCGTTTTGACGAAGGCGGGCGGGTCTATGAGGTGACGCGCACTTTCGAGGGCGTGGTGCCGAACCTGGAACGCCGCTACCGCGAAACCGACAGCGCCATGATGCGCGAAGAGTTCGAACGCTATCAGAACAACCGCCCCTGCGCGACCTGCGGCGGTCACCGCCTGCGGCCCGAGGCGCTGGCGGTCAGGATCGCTGATCTGCATGTGGGGCAGGTGGTGAAAATGTCGATCCGCGAGGCCTATGGCTGGATCGGCACCGTGCCCGAACGGCTCACCGCGCAGCGGAACGAAATCGCCCGGCTGATCCTGAAGGAAATCCGCGAACGGCTGGGATTTCTGAACAATGTCGGTCTGGATTATCTGACCCTGTCACGAAACGCGGGCACCCTGTCGGGCGGCGAAAGCCAGCGTATCCGCCTGGCCAGCCAGATCGGCTCGGGCCTGACGGGCGTCCTTTATGTGCTGGACGAACCCTCGATCGGCCTCCATCAGCGCGACAATGACCGGCTGCTCACCACGCTGAAGAACCTGCGCGATCAGGGCAATACGGTTCTGGTCGTCGAACATGACGAAGAAGCGATCCGCGAGGCCGACTATGTCTTTGACATCGGCCCCGGCGCCGGGCTCCATGGCGGGCTGGTGGTCAGCCATGGCACGCCGGCCGAGGTGGCGGCGGACGCGGGGTCCGTCACCGGCCAGTATCTGTCGGGCAAGCGCGAGATTGCGGTGCCGAAGCTTCGCCGCGCGGGCAATGGCAAGAAACTGACCGTCGTCAAGGCGACCGGCAACAACCTGAAGGATGTGACAGCGGACTTTCCCCTGGGCAAGTTCGTCTGCGTGACCGGCGTGTCGGGGGGCGGCAAGTCAACCCTGACGATCGAGACGCTCTACAAGAACGCCGCGCTGAAACTGAACGGCGCCCATGAGACCCCGGCACCCTGCGAAACGATCAAAGGGTTCGAACATCTGGACAAGGTCATCGACATCGACCAGCGCCCGATCGGCCGCACCCCCCGGTCGAACCCCGCCACCTATACCGGCGCCTTCACCCCGATCCGCGACTGGTTCGCGGGCCTGCCCGAGGCCAAGGCGCGCGGCTATCAGGCGGGGCGGTTCAGCTTCAACGTCAAGGGCGGGCGCTGCGAGGCCTGTCAGGGCGACGGGCTGATCAAGATCGAGATGCACTTTCTGCCCGATGTCTATGTGACCTGCGAAACCTGCAAGGGCCATCGCTATAACCGCGAGACGCTGGAGATTCACTTCAAGGGCAAGTCGATTGCCGATGTGCTGGACATGACGGTCGAGGACGCACAGGAGTTTTTCAAGGCCGTGCCATCCATCCGTGAAAAGATGGATGCTTTGTGCCAGGTCGGCCTTGGCTATATCAAGGTCGGCCAGCAGGCGACGACCCTGTCGGGCGGCGAGGCGCAGCGGGTGAAACTGTCCAAGGAACTCAGCCGCCGGTCGACAGGTCGCACTTTGTATATTTTGGACGAGCCTACGACCGGTCTGCACTTCGAAGATGTTCGAAAACTGCTAGATGTTCTGCATGAACTGGTCGAGCAGGGCAATACGGTCGTGGTCATTGAACACAACCTTGACGTGATCAAGACCGCCGACTGGATCATCGACATCGGTCCTGAGGGCGGTGATGGTGGCGGCCGGATCGTGGCCACCGGCACGCCCGAGGATGTGGCTAAATCCGTCGACAGCCATACGGGCCGCTATCTGGCGCCGATGCTGAAGCCACGGCGAATGGCGGCGGAGTGACCGCCGCCATCGGGTTCTGTCTTAGGCCTTTTTCAGCGGGCAGGTGCTGATGCCGAGCAGGCTGTAAAGCGGACAGCTGCTGATCGCGCCGGTCAGGGCCATCACGGCGGCCAGGACCAGCAGGACCCAGCGCCATCCCAGGCCCGGCGCCATGAACCAGGCAACGATCAGCACGACGGCCAGAATCAGCCGCAGCGTGCGATCCAGCGAACCAACATTGGTCTTGAACATCTTCTCTCCGTTTCTGCCCGGTGGGGTCCGGGCCACGGGAACAGAATGGCAGATGCACGCCCGCGGGTCGGTGACTTGGTCACGGGGGCGGTCAGTCCCCCAGCGCGGCAAGCTGACGCAGGGCGGGCAGGTCGGTCAGCCGCACCATGCCGCGTTCGGTCGTCACCCAGCCCTGACGCTGAAACTGGTCCAGCCGCCGCGACACGACCTCGCGCGCCGTGCCGATGGCGACGGCCAGATCCTGATGGGTTGCCGTCACCAGCCCGTCCCCGGCCCGGTCCAAGAGCAGGGTCGCCAGCCGCGCCTCGATCCGCTGAAAGGCGACACGCTCCAGCAGGTGCATCATGTCCTGCATCCTTTGGGCAAAGGCGTGGAAGACGAAGCTGCGAAACCCCGCGGACTGGTCCATCAGCGACAGGAACCGCGCCTTCGGGATCAGCACCAGACGGCAGTCGCTGGCACTGATCGCCTCGCCTGAATAGTCTTCGCCCCCCAGAAGGCCAAGGGTGGTCTGGATGCAGGATCCGCCCGGCTCGACCGCATAGAGAAGAATTTCGCGACCCGAGGGGCCGGTCAGGAACACCTCGATCCGGCCTTGCAGAACGATCACAAAGCCGCGCGCCGCCTCGCCGGGGTGAAAGAGGACATGGCCGCGCGGCAGGTCGGTCACGGGCAGCGCGGCCAGAACGGCGCGCGCCTGCGGGTCAAGGCCGGACAGGGCAGGGCTGGTCGCGGTCCAGTCCATCCGGTCAGTCAAGCACGGCACTGACGGCCCGGATCAGGCTGATCACCTGCTCGGTTCCGGCATCGACCACATAGATGCGGTTGCCCAGGATCACATAGCGCTGGCCAGCGGCCAGGGGCGGCAGTTCATAAAGGCCGGGGTTGGTGACCCAGTGGGGGGCGTCATCATCGTCAAACCCCTCGCCCGGCGACCAGATGCGCGCGCCCTTGGCGGCCTGCCCGGGCGGAACGCAGGGGGGTAATTTCTTGGCCAGGCCGGGCGGGCAGTGACCTTCGCCCTTGCCACCGTTCTTGGCCAAGGCCGGGGCCGCAAGCGCCATCAGCGCGGCCAGACTGGCGATCAACAGGGGGCGAACCAGAACCATGTGACTATCCTTTCCAAGAAACAGCACTGACTGTGCCGCCACCTTCCGGCCTCTGCAAGGGGGAACGGTTCCCATGCCGCCCCGCATGATCTATGGAGGGCCGGAGAAACAGGAGCCGCCATGACCACCGACCGCCCCATTGTCCGCCTGCGCCCCAAGGCCGAGGCCCGCGCCATCCGCCATGGCTTTCCCTGGGTCTATGCGGACGAGCTGGTGACAGACCGCCGCAGCATGGCGCTGCCCCCCGGCGCGCTGGCGGTGCTCGAGGATGGCGAACGGCGGCCATTGGGGTTGGTCACGGTCAACCCGAAGTCGAAGATCATCGCCCGGATGCTGGACCGCGATCCGGCGGCCGTGATTAACCCGGACTGGTTCGCGACCCGCATCGCCCGTGCGCTGGCCTTGCGGTCGCGGCTTTATTCCACGCCCTTCTACCGGCTGATCCATGCCGAGGTGGATGGCCTGCCCGGCGTCATCATCGACCGGTTCGGCGATCTGGCGGTGATCCAGCCGAACGCCGCCTGGGCCGAGGCGCATCTGGCCGACCTTGCCGCTGCGCTGCGGCAGGTGACGGGCGTGGCGACGGTGGTCAAGAACGGCACAGGCCGGTCGCGGGGGCTGGAAGGGTTGTCCGAAGAAACGCTGGTCCTGTCGGGTCAGGTCACCGGCCCCTTGCCGGTGCCGATGAACGGCGCCACCTATATGGCCGATGTGCTGGGCGGGCAGAAAACCGGCCTTTTCTTTGACCAGCGCGACAATCACGCCTTTGGCGCCCGGCTGGCGCAGGGCGCGCGGGTGCTGGATGTCTTTTCCCATGTCGGCGGCTTTGCCCTGGCCGCGCTGGCCGGCGGCGCCCGGTCGGCCCTGTCGGTCGATTCCTCTGCCAATGCGCTGGCACTTGCGGCCGAAGGGGCGATAGCTTCTGGCTTTGCCGACAGGTTCGCAACCCGTCAGGGGGACGCTTTTGCGGTGATGGAGGCTTTGGCCGAGGAAGGCCAAAGCTTTGATCTGGTGATCTGCGACCCGCCCGCCTTTGCCCCGTCGAAACCGGCGCTGGAGGCGGGCTTGCGTGCCTATGAACGGGTGGCGCGGCTGGCCTCGCACTTGGTGGCGCCGGGCGGTTTTCTGGCGGTCTGTTCCTGTTCTCACGCCGCCGACCTGACCCAGTTCCGCAACGCTTCGGCCCGCGGCATCGGGCGGGCCGGGCGGCGCGGGCAGCTGATCCATACCGGCCATGCCGGGCCGGACCATCCGATGCTGCCGCAACTGGCCGAAAGCACCTATCTTAAGGCTTTGTTCTTCCGGCTGGACGGCTGATGAAGGCGCTTCTGGACGCCTGTGTCCTGTTTCCGACCGTGCTGCGGCAGGTCCTGATAGGCGCGGCGGGCGAGGGGCTTTATCAACCGCTCTGGTCGGCACGTATCCTGGAGGAATGGGCGCGGGCCACGATCAAGCTGGGGCCCGGCGCAGAAGCGGTGGCGCGCGGCGAGGTCGCCGCCCTGACGACGGGCTGGCCGCGTGCCATGGTGACGGTGCCCGAGGCGCTGATGGCGCGCCTTTGGCTGCCGGACCCTGACGATGTGCATGTGCTGGCGGCGGCGATCGCGGGCCATGCCGAGCTGATCCTGACCTTCAACGCAGCGGACTTCCCCCGCCATCTTCTGGCTGAGGAAGGCCTGCAGCGCCTGGACCCCGACCAGTTCCTGATGGCTCTGGCCGACCGGAACCCGGACGCGATCGCCCGGGTCTGCGAACAGGTCCGGGCCGAGGCAGAGCGGCTCTCGGGCGAACGGCAGGAGATGCGGACGCTGATGAAGCGGGCGCGGCTGCCGAAGCTCGGTAAACGTCTGGCTGCGGTGAGTGGATGAGAGGGGCGGGGGCTCTGCCCCCGGCGTGCGCTGCGCGCCCGGCCCGCGCGGCGCGCGGGCGTTCTTCGGGGCAAAGGTCTGCCGGACCTTTGCTTACCCCTCATCACCCCCCGGGATATTTGGACCACAATGAAAGCCACTATTCATTGTGG